>JBBPZJ010000034.1:0-15964 GCA_038199395.1 Chitinophagales bacterium | reverse complement strand
TTTTAAGAAGGTAGTAAGCATGTTGATAATTGTTTGTTGCAATACAAAACTATTTCAATTGCGTACTACCTTTTTAATATTTAGACATAGATTTAATATTTAGACATAGACTATTTTGTAAAATAACAAAATAGATGTGCATAACTCTTAACCCCCAATTTTAGCATTGAACAGCCGTGGTTATTGCCGGCTTTGCTGTTTCCATAGTTTTCGTTGACAGGCTATAGCCGGCACCTAATAAAATCTCTGAAGTAAATTGTAAAAAATAAACTAAACAGGATTTTAGGCGTGTAAGTCGGTAAAAGGTGAATACAATATATTCTCACTGATCGCTAAATTACTGTGAGAATTTAACAGGGCTTGCCAAATTAAGTATCACTCCTGTTGAGAATGCATCAGCGATAACAGTAAACACATTGGACAAACAATTACCGATATACATCAATTCAATCGAAGCTTTTTTTACCAACGCAAATAAATAGAGGATAACCTGCCGGTGCTCCACAAAGTCTCTTAAGAAAGAGTAACCTATCGTCGAACGTATTCCATACGATCTAATGATATTTCTTATTTACTATTGCATAGTATTTGAATGGATAGTAGATGGTTATGAATAAATTATAAGAAGTCATAATGGCGCAGGATAAAAAAAGAGATGTAATTATTCAGGCAGCACAAAAGCGTTTTTCACACTTTGGTGTTGACAAAACCACTATGAACGAAATAGCTGATGACTTGTCAATATCAAAAGCATCATTATACTATTATTTTCCTGATAAACTGAATTTATATGCTGCAGTGCTGCAAAACCTTGTTGAAGCTGAGCAAGCCAACGAAACTACTTTTATCAGTCAAAGAGACCCACTCAAAGCCATTAATAAGTTTTTGGAGGCAAGAACTGAATCGATCATAAAGAATTATAACATAATAGAATACTTGCGAACTATAGGAGGATCTTTTCCAAAAGAACTTGAAAATATCTTTACTTCAGCAAGAAGCAGGGAAATTAATTTGATTGCTGCCATCTTAACTAAAGGCGCAGAAACAAAAACTTTAAAGATCAGAGAGCCTCTTAAGATATCTGAACTGCTTATGGACTGTTTTGAGGGAATGCGAAATGCGACCTTCACCAGTAAAACAAATTTTTTTCCTGACAAAAGCCAGTTTTATGAGCTCCTAAAAAGGGAAAAAGAAGTTGCAGGTATTTTCATTAAAGGACTAAGTTGTTAAGCCTGCTTTCTGTCCAATTTTTCTGCGTGTAATCTTCCCTCATTGTCATTCAGTCATACTTTTTACCTCGTCTATTAACAATTGTAATTAACCAAAACAAAAAAAAGCCTGACGGTAATTACTATTGTTATACATTTGACTTTTACACAAAAAAAGTCAGAAAGTTAAAAAGTCAGGAAGTCAAATGAAAGCAGCAGAATCAGTTAAACATGAACATATAGTAGATGCGGCTATCAAAAGATTTTCCCATTTTCGAATTAATAAGACAAGCCTGACAGAAATAGCAGAGGATATTGGTATATCTAAGCCATCACTGTTTTATTACTTCCAGGACAAAAGCAGTTTACTGGAAGCAGTTAGTCGAAAGATCGTAAATGAATTTTTGGAAGGATTTGAATCGGCGTTTAGTTCTGCGAAATCAGTTGACGAAGGGCTATTAGACTTTATTGAGGTAAAGAGACGACACTTTAAAAAGTATTTGCTTTTGGCATCACAAGCCGATAGTGTAGAAATCAATAAAGTTTCATCGCAATTGCCTGATGTAATTATCCAGGCTCGTGAAAAGACTCAATCATTAATATCAGACCTTTTAAAAAAGGGCATACAACAGAAGGTGCTAACATCTGTAGATGTAGGAAAAACAAGTCTTCTGCTAATTGAAACACTTGAAGCTTTTGAGCATGGTATAAAGAGCAAAACAACAGTGCCCGAAAGTAAAAACATTGATGCTTTATTTGATAAACAAAAGGAAGTAGTCCAAATGCTTTTGAATGGTTTAAAAAGTAGCCAATGGAAGAACTAATCCTATCAAATGCAAAAGAGCTGTTCTTTTCCTTTGGTATAAAGGGCGTCTCGATGGATGACATTGCAAGGAACGCCGCCATCTCCAAAAAGACAATCTATAAATCTTTTGAAGATAAGAATCAGTTGATTGAAAGATTAGTTGCTGGGTTCCTTTTATGTTACAACCTGGGTTTAGAACAGTGTAGAGGCGAAGCCAATAATGCAGTTGAAGAAATCATTCTTTCTACACAACTACCCTTGGTTCAATTGGTAAAATCAGCCCGGCTTTCTTTTATGACCTTAAAAAATTTTTTCCTGGTACCTTGAAGCTGATGGAGGAGCATAACAACAATGAGCTCATGCCATTCATCATCCAAAATTTAAAGAATGGGATAGATGATGAATTATACAGAGCTGATATAGACATTCTTTTTGCGCTAATATCCGACTGCGACAAATAAAAACAAAGATTGAAGTAAAAACATATGCAGACAGGCTGACGAGATCAACAAAATTGATGATGCAGCTAGCAGAGTTTTACCTGCATGCAATTGCAGCACCTAAAGGAAAGCAACTAATAAACAAACCCTGAGCAAACAGCACCTATTTCCAGGATGATGATCAACCAAAGATGAACTAAGGGTTTTACGGCCGATTTTACTGAAGATGCTACACAATTTGTAACTGCAAATTTAAAGAAGTATAACGCAGTTGTTTTTCTTAATACAACAGGCGATGTACTGGATAACGGGCAGCAGGCCGAATTTGAAAGATATATCCAGGCAGGTGGCGGTTTTCTTGGCATACACGCGGCGGCTGATTGTGAATATGAATGGCCATGGTATGGAAGGTTGGTAGGTGCCTGGTTTCTTAGCCATCCCAATCCAAATAACGTGCAGAAAGGAAAATTTACGTAGGAGATAAAAACAGTTTTGCAACTAAAGGCATGCCGGATGAATTTGAACGGACAGATGAATTTTACAGCTTCAAACAAATAGACCCAACGATAAACGTTCTGGTTAAAATCGATGAGAAATCTTACGAGGGTGGAAAGAACGGCGATAACCATCCCATGAGCTGGTATCACGACTTTGACGGAGGTCGTTCTTTTTATACCAATATGGGCCATACAGATGAAACTTTTTCAGAGCCGCTTTTCTTAAACCATGTTTATGCGGGCTTAAATTATGTAATGGGCGGAGATAAACCGGTAGCACTTGATTATTCAAAATCTAAACCGGAGGAAAACCGGTTTTCAAAGGTGGTATTGGCAGAAAAGCTGAATGAGCCGATGGAGTTGAGTGTGCTGAACGACGAACATATTTTGTTTATTGAAAGGCATGGTGCGGTAAAGCTTTACAACACAAAAACAAAGCAACTCAAAACGATTGCAACCATTCCGGTAAGTACAAAATATACCGACAAGGAAGGCAAGGTTACAGAAGCAGAAGATGGATTGCTTGGTCTGAACAAGGATCCCAACTTCGCCACCAATCATTGGATCTATTTATATTATTCGGACCCTGTAAAATCGGCGAATATCTTAACCCGTTATACGCTTAACGGTGATGTGCTTGATGTAAATTCCAGGAAAAGTGATGCTTGAAGTTGCCACCCAACGAGAGCAATGCTGCCATACCGGTGGTTCTATTGCCTTTGACGGTACGGGCAATTTGTATTTGTCGACCGGTGATAACACCAGCCCGAGAGCAACACCCTTTGCTCCTGTTGATGAAAGGGAAGGAAGATCTCCATGGGATGCTCAAAAATCATCATCCAATACAAATGATTTGCGGGGCAAGATCATACGCATCCAACCTAAACCCGATGGCTCATACAGCATTCCTGAAGGCAATCTTTTTCCAAAAGGTACTGAAGGCGCAAGACCGGAGATCTATACCATGGGCCATAGAAATCCATTCAGGATATCTGTTGATAAGAGAACGGGGTTTGTTTATTGGGGAGAGGTAGGGCCTGATGCAAACGATCCCGATTCAACCAAAGGGCCGGCAGGCCAGGATGAAGTGGGCCAGGCAAGGAAAGCAGGCAATTATGGATGGCCTTATTTTGTAGGTGATAACAAAGCATACAATCATTTTGATTTTGCTGCAAACAAACCAGGAGAAAATTTTGATGCTGCAAAACCCCTCAATAATTCTCCCAACAATAGCGGTCTTAAAGAATTACCACCGGCACAAAAAGCAATGATCTGGTATCCCTATGCTGCTTCGAAAGAATTTCCGTTGGTTGGTTCAGGTGGACGCAACGCAATGGCCGGGCCTGTATTTTATAGTGATGATTTTAAAAATGCAGCACGTGCATTCCCCAAGTATTATGATGGCAAATTTTTCAGTTATGATTGGTTGCGTGGCTGGATCATGTCTGTAACGCTGGACAAAGATGGTAATTATGTATCCATGGAACGTTTCATGCCAAGCTATAAATTTAGTAATCCAATGGATATGGAGTTTGCTGATAACGGTGACTTGTATATGCTTGAATATGGGTCAGGCTGGTTCACAGCCAACGATGATGCACGTTTAATCCGGATCGAATACAATGGAGGCAACAGGAAACCAGCCATTCAATTAACCGCAGACAAAATGGGTGGCTCTATCCCAACAACAATAAACCTTTCATCAAAAGGAACAAAGGACGCTTACGGTGATGCTGTAACATATTCCTGGAAAATCACTTCCAAAAACGGTTATACAAAAACCATTAATGAACCCGATGCAAAACTTACGCTTGCTAAAGTTGGCATATATAAAGCAACCTTAACCGCATCGGATAATAAAGGTGGTGTTTCATCACAATCATTGGAACTAACAGCAGGTAATGAACCTCCGGTAGTAGCATTCGACATCGGTAAAAACAATAAAACGTTTTATATTCCAAATAAAACGTACAACTATAAGGTAGAAGTAAAGGATAAAGAAGATGGCTCATTGGCCAATGGTAAAATAAAAGCTTCACAGGTGGTAGTAAACATTGATTACCTGGCAGAAGGGTTTGATAAAACAGAGATAGCCCAGGGGCATCGTACAGCGGAACAAGCAGTAACTGTAAGCAGCGGGTTAAAGTTGATACAAGGAAGTGATTGCAAAGCGTGTCATGCAGATTATAAAAAATTGATAGGCCCCGCCTTTTTTGCCGTTGCTACCAGGTATAATGGTAAAGCCGGAGCTATGGAGAGCCTGACTAAAAAAGTGATCTCAGGTGGAAAGGGTGCCTGGGGTGATATACCCATGGCCGCACATCCTCAACTTTCTGCACAGGATGCGTCAGAGATGATCAAATATGTTTTGAGTTTATCGCAGCCAAAACTTAAAGTAAAAACATTACCTGCACAGGGAACTTATACTACCAGGCAGCAGGCAAATGATAAAGGGCAGGGCATGTATATTTTCCGCGCAGCTTATACTGATCGCGGCGCTAATGGCTTACCTGGTATTCCTGCTGAAGGAACGTTCACACTTCGCAATCCCACTATCAATCCAAGCAAATACGACGTGTTCAGCGATGTGACTAAGATGAGCAATAACGGCAATTATTTTGTTATTCCTTCCAGGTCTGGTAGCTACATCGGTCTTAAACAAATCGACCTCACAGCAATTACCCGGATTGAAGTGTCAGCGAGGGCACCAAAGGCACAGTTAAATGCGCAAGGTGGTGTCATCGAATTGCACATGGATGCACCAAATGGAAAACTACTCGGTAAAACAGACTTTATTGATGATTCCGGTGCCGGTTTGGTTTGGCCGCAAAACTTGTAATACTTAATGTTACACCTACTGAAGGAAGGCATGACATCTACCTTGTATTTCTAAGTCCTACCGCTAAAAGTGGCTCGTTGATGGTTGTTTTCAATACTGTTTTTAAAACCGCCGATGCAGGCACCAGCCAGAATGTGCAGATAGATGTTCGCAGGACAAACCTAAACGAATATGCAGGAAAATATAAAATGACCGGATTGCCATTCTCCTACATTGAAGTAAGCGTTAATGGAGAAAAACTTATGATGAAGGCGGGCGAAAACAACGATATCATCACGTCAACAGATGCTGCCGATAAATTCGATGCAGGCGGAAAGGCAACACTCCTGTTCATTCGGGATGAAAAAAACAAAGTCATCAGGTTACAAATAGAAGCAGGTGGTTCCAGGTTCGAAGGCAATAAAGAATAATTTAAATACCCTAAGTTTTATTCCATCTATTTCGTTTATAACGGACAAGAACCAATAGGCGGTGGAATAATGTCAGTTCACTTCATTTATTAATAACATTGATATTTTTTTGAACCAGAAATTTGAATAACTATAAAGCTTTTCTTGCGTCGCACACTTCAACATTTACCACTTTGCTGAGCTAAGAAAATCAGTACAAGAGTGCGACGCAAGAATGATACATCAGGGCCAAAAAGTTCGGCTCATAAAAAATGTATTATCGAAATAAATTTTCAAAAACAATTTAAGGAAATTGACCTGCAAACAAGAAGAAATTTGCTAAAACAATCCGGCGCACTTACATTGGGAAGCCTGGTATAAATAATCACGCTGAAGCTGTTTTTAAAAACAGCCATGCCGGCGGGTTACAGCTTTTTACTTTTTTTAATACAATGAATGCAGACGTACCGGGATAAACTGTCATTTCTTTTATTGGACAGGAGTAGATTATTTAACCTCGTTTACGACGATGCGGAAGATGTTACCCAACAAGTTCCAATACAGGAAGTGTGTTGGCTGGTTCGTATAAGCGACCTGCAAATAGAAGATATACTGTACACCTCATTTTGAATAAAAGACCTTCTTTATTTACCGATAGCTATTTTGATTTATACAATACAAGCTATCTATGTCTGGTGTTATAAAACGGGGTTGCCATCTTCGTTTAAAAGGAATATGTTTCCTTTTAAACACTATTTCTGCAAGCACGATATATTAATTTTTCGAAACGTATAACTGACCACTTCTTCACCTGCCCTATTTTCTGAACAATACCATTCTATTGTTAACCAGCAACGGAATGAAAGTAATTAATAAGCCAGCCTAACCCTTGCTAAAAATTTACGTTGGTATATAAAGTGTTGGCGCTTGATTTAAAAAAACAAATTCATTGTTCGGTTAATAATACAACAAGGTAGAGAAAATGTTAGTTTAACCTGTCTTCTCAACAGCTTTATGCCAGCGTTATAGATTGGAGGATGGCATAGAGTCGCAAATGAACATTAACCGGTTACCTTGCCTATTTTCAATCATAAACGTGTTATTGCTGTCGTTGTTTTGTTTAACAATAGATACTGCTTTAAAAGCTTTTATAGCTGCCAGCACTTTATATACTGGCGTTAATAATACATCTTCTGACTGCTCTGTCACATTTGCTAAAAATTCACTTTCCTTAATAATTCCTTTTAAACCTTTCGTCTCATACAACGTAATGCGGGCAGCCTTACCCAGATTTTTAATGGTTTGTAAAGTCCATTGAGCTGCAAACCAGGTATCAAACCTTTCATCAACATCTGATGCAGGTTCAGAAGGCTTATGTTGCGCAGTTGCGGCTTCACCACCCGTTCGCATTTTAAATGTTACCGGTGAAACATGTATTAATTTATCGCCGATAAAAGTTTGAGCTGTTTTAATGGTATCCGGTTGCGCTTCTAAGTTTTCAATAATAGAGCGGGTGTCAACAGCATGCACCTGGGGGCTAAGACTAAAACAAACAAAATCATAAAGGCAATTACCCGGTCTGTTTCGATTTAAATCAGCAAAAAAACCATCTGTACCATAACCTATTTTTACCGCTGGCATTGCTTTTTTAAGAACCGGATAAACGGATTGAATTAATTCCTCTGTAGTAATTTTGCGCGTCTTATCCAATACCAGGATGCTCGTTATGTGCTGCTGTTCTGGCTGAAGTCTTTCGATCAATTCATTCAATTCATTTTCCACTTCGTTATCAAAAAAAACGATGAGCTCAAGTTTCGCAGATAATTCTTTTGCTTCAAATAAAGCCGTTGAAAAAATTTGCGGCCAGCTTTGTTCATTTAACCATAACTCAACCCGGTAATGATCAAAAGGAATTTCTTTAAGCAATTTAATCTCTTTGTCCGTTAACGGCTTTAAACCTTTTGGACGACTATATCCAATTTTAGGAAAAGGAATAACTGTTTCCTCTGCAGAAGTTGGAGCTGAAGTAATATGGTCTCCAATACTTTCATATCCTGAAATATTCAGAGTAACCTTTTGATGAATCTCTTCTCCCACCTGTACCCCATAAGGAAAGGGAAGATCAAGCGGTCTTGAGTAATTTTTATAAGAAGCATCCGTCCAATTTCGTTGGTCTTCGGTTTCAAAAATATCACCTTCAAAAGTCATCTTCGCTTCCAATGCATCTTCAATCTGCCATTGCATTTGCTGTACCTGCTTAAACGGCTGATGTGGACTTATATGAACGGGAAAAACGCCTTCATAACTACTTCCATCCGGCTGCTTTATCCCGACGTTTTTTCCGGCAGTTGTGTTAATTGGATGAAGTACACAAATGCCAATTCTGTTTGATTGAAAACTCGTTAATGCAACACCTTTCATTGAAAAAGATATTGAATCATCCTTTCCTTCAATTTCAATAAAAGCTTTGTATCGAATTTCATTGAGGCGATAAAAAGCATTGTAAGTAATGAAAAAGCCCCCCTCCTTTTCTTCAATTACTTCATCAGCTATTTGATATGAAGCGGTCTCCCAATTTTCATTTCGAACAGCACTATAAATCATTCGCACTACTTCCCTGCCACCAAGATGAATGTAGCGGAGATTTCCATTTTCATAACCGCATTTTACCAGGCCAGCGGATAATCTTTTAACAGGTAGCAATGAAACATCAAAAGGTAATTGAAAGGTTTGCAGGGTCATAATAAATAATCAATTGTCATACAACAGTTTTCTTTAAAAGCAAGCACATTACTTCGAAAAGATACAGGAAAAATTATAGTAAAAAAATGCTTGTATGTGGCGGTAAGATATAAGGCGATCTCTATTTTGCTTTGGTATTCTGTAAAAACAAATCTACATTACTCTTGTCTATCTCAATAGAACCGGTAATTACAGTGTGGGGAATAGGAACTAGAAACCAGTTCTTTCTACGCAGCTATCTGGTAGTTCGACCAGATAGCCCGTTCCAATAACAGCGAACTTTAGAGGTGTCATTATGCCCTGGGTTTAGTATAAGCTTTAGTTGCATCATCTATCACCAGCACCCAATCGTTTCCGTAGCCAGTAGTTGGTGGCGTAAAAGTTTGCTGGCCTGTGTTAGGAAGTCGGCTACCATCTTTGGTTTCGCCGTTCTTTGGGTTGTACCAAAAATTAATCACTTCTTTACCTTCAATCTTACCCATATTTACTGTTATTGGTTTGCCTTGCGTACTGTACACAAAAAGATAATCTTTGCCTCTTGTTGCCTGAATACGATCGTTGGCACCCATTGCATCTTTTATCAAACCCTGGTCTGGCACGCGGTCGAGCATTGGCCTTGCCTCCATTAAACGTCTTAAGTATTTCATCTGCGATGCACCCGGCAGGTCGAGCGCAACATACCATGGAAAATGAGGGCCATTTACAGGAGTACGGTTAGGAGCATACATTTGCCAGACATCATGACAACCGTAAGTATGTCCGCATGCCCCTGCAAAAACATCGAGGTAAGCATGTTTACGAATATCATAAGCACTTGAAGTGCCGAGGTCTTTTGCATTGAAACAAACAGGATGATCTTCATATAACGTTTCTCCATCCAAAACAGGTTTAAAAGGTGCCCTGTTATAAACGACCTGGATACGATCCCAAATATTATTTTCACGACAATGTCCGGTTTGAAGCATGTTCATGTCGAGCCATTCATCATTGTGAAAGTATTTTGACGAACCACCATCTTCTATATTATTTGGCTGAGGATGGAAGGTCATTAACGCTTTGTCTTGTCCGCCGACCCCTTCGGCTATACCTGCTGCCATCGAACGCCAGATGGCTATACCTTTTTCATCGGGATTGCGATCTCCGCCTAATATCCAGATAATATTCTTTTTATTCTTATAGCGGTTACCAATCCATCTTCCATAGATTCTTGCATTATCAACATTGAAAATTTCAGGACCTGCGCCCCACCTTTCTTTTGTAATTTTATCACCCCATGTCGGAAGCAGGCCAATGTATAACCCAAGTTCACCAGCCCTGTTGATAATATAATCTACATGTTGAAAATATGCTTCACGCGGTTTAGTTGGATCGTCGTTCTCCAGTGGCTTCTCACCATATGCATTCGGGTCATGCAGTCCGTCTAATTCAGCCAATGCAACAGCCTGAATAACCGTAAAACCTTTATCAGCCCGGTTCTTTAAATATAAATCCGCTTCTTCGCGTGTAAGCCGGTGAAACAGTTCCCAGGCAGTATCGCCGAGCCAAAAAAATGCTTTTCCATCAGCAGTAACAAGGTAACGTTTGTTGTCGCTCACTTTTAATTGCGCAAACGAACTAAGAGTAAAGAGAAGGCAAAGCGAGACAGCAATTAGTTTTCTTACCATGTAAAAAAAGATTAAATGAAATATAAGATTAGGTTGATAAAATTATTTATTGGTGATGTCTCTTACCTGTTGTTTGATGTCGTCCATTTCAAAAATCTTCTGCCAGTTTTCTCTGAACAGCAAAGGTTTTGCCCGTTTGCTTATTTTATATGCGGCGTCAGAAAAAGTACCGTTGACCTCCTTAAACAAAACAGCAATTTGAATACGTAAATGTCCTAAAACAAAATCTCTTGCCGCCGCTTCAGGAACACCTAATTCTATAACCCGATCATATCCTTCCTTCACCACTTCCATACAAGTTTGCGCAAGGGTTTCTACCATTGCAGGCTCGAGCATAGCCATTTGCTCAAGCGTTATACGATGGGTGTCTTTAATCGGAGCATACATTTCCTGCGATACTTTTTCGCCCAATTTATAATGCTCCTCTGTGCCATGCATAAGGGCGACAACGATGGATTGTTTTGCAGAGATACCACCATAAAAATCACGAAAGGCTTTTTCTTCGGGTTCCCAGTTGAAAACAGAAGGATGGCAGGGATGTGCAATTACATAACCAAGATCGTCGCGATCAGCTATTACTCCATCCAACGGTGCAGCAGGATCAAGCGTTAAGACCAAAGCGCCCGTTTTCATCTTCGGAATTACCTGTTGCGAAATAGCGCCAATAGCAACATCAGGCACTGCTAAAATTACTACATCTGCCTGCGGCACTGCTTCTGCCTCATTACTTAAAACCACATTCCGCTCCCTTAAATTCTGAATCCCTCTTTCGCTTATCTCCAGATAATCGAGCATGTAATCAGGACATTTGAGAAAGTTATCGGTGAGGCGGCAACCCATTTTTCCTCCGGCGCCTACTAAAGCAATTTTGCTCATGATAATATATTTTTTAAATACTCAATACTGGTTTCTACCCATTGCTTTTCCCGGTCAACAGTTTCCTCTATCGTTGCCTCCGGCTGCGACCATACTTCTAAAGTTACTGTCTTACATCTGTTGTACGACTTTAATTTAGTAATGATAGCAGGAATATTTAACATGCCTTTTCCTGCAGCACATCCTTCAACCGTAAACCCCATTTTATGCGAAAAACGGTTAATAGTAATATCTTTTATATTGCAGGTTTACGGTATACGGAGCAAGCACCTGAAGCACTTCGCTGACACCTTCATTTGCACCTAATGAATTAGCAGTGTCCAAACAAACACCTACCAACATGGGATCAGTTTGTTCTATTATTCGCTGAAAAGTGGTAGCGGGAAAACGGTCATGATTTTCAATAGCGATGCAAACCCCGGCTTTTTGAAAGTGAGGTAAAAGAGTTTTTATTGTCTCAATTACCTCCTTTTCATTTGGATGAAATTCTGCATCATCAATTACTACTCGAAGAAAGGGGGATGTAAATTTTTGTGCTATTGCAAGGTAAAGCAGCATGTTTTCAATACTTAATCTTCTTGTGCCTACCTCTATATTTATGTTGAAATTATCTGCTGCTTCCTTTAACTGTTTGAGTTGATCTTGCGAAAAAGTATGCAAAGGCATGTTATCGCCAAATTGCACATAACGGATATCTTTTGCATGAGCATATTGCAAAAGATGGGTTGCTGATAAAGGATTGGATGGTTTGTAACCACTTACACCAATGGCCCATGGAAAAGAATATGTGCTTAATCCTAATTGCAATCGTAACCATTTAGGGATGTAAAAATCAGTAACCGCCACCAATAAAGCTTTGTTTTAATTACCTGTTGTTTGAACATATTTATCTATCTTAAACTTTCAAAGCTTGCTGTAAGAAAATTGTAGTACAATGACTGAACCTTCCTATCGATTGATTGCTCCGCAGGCCAACCGTTCTTTTGTTTTTAAATGGGAGCCCTTTGGCTTAACTACCCGCTGGCATTACCATCCCGAAATTGAATTAATTTTTTTTATTGAAGGAAGCACGAGTGCGGTAATCGGTGACGGGTTCCAGCAATTTGAAGAAGGTGACCTTGTTATCTTAGGAGCCAACTTTCCCCATGTATTGCAGGAAAATAAAGAATATGCAAGGCAACATCCAAATCATAAACCTTTTGGTTTGATCATTCAGTTTACCGGGGAATTTTTAGGAAAAGATTTTTTAACCAAACCGGAATTATTGCAGGTAAAAAACCTTTTACAAAAAGCAAACAGAGGATTGCATTTTCGCCGGGATGTTGTGGAAAAAGTAGAACCGGTATTGCTTCAAATGCACCAATTAAATGAAAGCAGGAAACTGTTATCCCTATTAAATGTATTGGTGACTTTGGCTGAGGAAGATGCATTTGAATTTTTAACGCCTGAAGGGTACGTATATGATCCGGCACAGGATGAAGAACGAATGCATGATATTCATCAGTACGTGTATGAGCATTTTACACAACCCATTTCAATAAAAGAAATAGCTGCCATCGCTAACATGACTGAAACTTCTTTTTGCCGCTATTTTAAGACACGTACTTTGAAGCATTTTACGCAATTTGTCAATGAAATTCGAATTGCTTATTCGTGCAGGTTATTAAACAACAACAACTATTCGGTTACGCAAGCCTGCTTTGAATCAGGATTTAATAATCTCTCCTATTTTAACCGGCAGTTTAAACAGGTAATGAAAGTTTCACCACAACAATACCAGAAGTGGAAACAAGCGGCGGTTAGCAGCGGAATAGAACAAATGCAAGCCCTGTAAACATTTAATCAAACCATTCAATTCTTTCTCAATGAGCAAACCCGGTCTTAAATCTGATGATAATATTCCAACTTCAATCGCCCCGTGGTTGTCAGTTAGAAATAGTTTAAAAGCTGTCGATTTTTATAAGTCTGCATTTGGAGCAATTGAAACCTATCGGCTTGAAGCACCCGATGGAGGCCTCGTGGTAAAGTTATCAGTGGATGGAGCAGAATTTTGGGTAAGTGGCGAATCGCAGGAAGATAATAGTTCAACTGCAGAAACTGTTGGAGGAGACTCAGTTAGAATGATCTTAACTGTAAAAGATCCTGATGCTTTGTTTGCGCAGGCACTGAAAGCAGGCGCTTCGCAAATCTTTCCCATACAGGAAGATTATGGATGGAGATTGGGAAGGTTAGCAGATCCGTTTGGATTGCATTGGGAGATTGGTCATCTTTTGTAATTAACTTTAATATGGGCACTTCTAAAAGCCCCTCATTTCGACTCAATACGTTTCTTATGTAACTTAACTAATTTCTTATCGAGCCCGAAAAAACATGTAAACCTTTATGCTTACCCGACGCCGTTTACTCACGAATGCCGCTTCACTAATTACACTTGCTCCTTTGTGCAATGCAAATAATTTATTGGCTGATAATCGTAAACGAAAGTTTTATATTGGTGCGTGCGACTGGTCGTTGGGAAAGAGCAGCGATATAGGTGCATTTGATGTAGCTAAACAAATTGGATTGGATGGCCTTATGGTAAACATGGGTTCAGTAAAAAATAATATGCACCTGCGGGATAAAGCCCTGCAACAATCTTATCTTGAAGCTGCTAAAACAACGGGGATAAAGATTTCGAGCCTTGCCATTGGAGAACTAAATAATGTACCATACAAATCTGATGCAAGAACAGAGGAATGGGTATGGGACAGCATTGATGTAGCAAAGAACTTAGGCGCCCCTGTTATACTGCTTGCTTTCTTTAATAGTAATGATCTTCGCAATGATGAAGCGGGAAAAAAAGAAGTGATTAATCGCCTAAAAAAGGTGGCACCGAAAGCAGAGAAAATGGGAATTATTTTAGGCATAGAATCGTATTTAAGCGCAAAAGAGCACCTTGATATTATAGAGCAGGTAGGTTCAAAAAATGTAAAAGCTTACGTTGATTTTCGCAACACAGCAGATGCAGGTTATGATGTTATAAAAGAAGTAAAACAATTAGGGCCTGACAACATTTGCGAATTGCACATGAAAGAAAACGGATTTTTATTGGGACAGGGAACGCTGCCGTGGCAACAGATAAGGGACATGGTGTATGAGATCGGCTACTACGGTGATGGATGGATGCAGATTGAAGGAGCGATGCCATCAAAAGCCGGCATAGTAGAAAGTTATAAGCAAAACCTGCAATTTTTACGGCAACTTTTTAATAAGAAGATATAATAACTTTAATACAAATACCTGCGGTTTTACACGATAGAAAAAAAGGCAAAGTGCTTAGCTATTTAATACCGCTACCATTCACTTTTTCCTTTGTGGTAGAATAAAATAATACAATCAGATACCTAACGAACAGTTATATGAATAAAAGTTTCTTTTTCACTTTTTCCGCATTGATAACCTCCCTGACCTTTTATTTAATCAGCTATAAAAGTTCAACTAAAACAGCTCTTCAACCAACAAAAAGTTTCATAGTAAAAAGTACTGACTTGTATGTGCCCGATGACCTTGAGGCAACACTATGGGCGGAGTCGCCTATGTTTTACAATCCAACAAATATGGATGTTGACATAAAAGGAAGAATTTGGGTGACTGAGGCTGTGAATTATCGAAATTTCAATAATGATTCTACCAAATTTCTGCACCATTCCAATGGAGACCGGGTAATGATATTGGAAGATACGGACGGAGATGGCAAAGCCGATGCTTCAAAAGTATTTGTGGAAGACAAGGATCTTATTTCACCGCTCGGTATTGCCGTTATTGGAAATAAAATAATTGTTTCTTGTTCTCCTAACCTTATCATTTATACCGATGAAGACGGAGATGATAAGCCAGACAAAAAAGAAATTTTTCTTACAGGTTTTGGAGGTAAAGATCACGATCACTCCTTGCATGCGGTTTACGCTGGCCCCGATGGTAATTGGTATTTTAATGCAGGAAATTCGGGCCCGCATTTCGTAAGAGACAAAAGCGGTTGGATGTTGAGGGCAGGAAGTCTTGCTACCGGCGGTTCACCTTATGCCAAAGAAAACCAGGGCAATCTAAAAAGTGATGACGGTAAGGTGTGGGTAGGTGGACTGAATTTACGCATAAACCCAGACGGCACAGGACTAAAAGTAATGGGTCATAATTTCAGAAACTCCTATGAAACGATTCCGGACTCCTATGGTAATTTATGGCAAAATGATAACGACGACCAGGTTGTAACCTGCAGATCCACGTGGTTGATGGAGGGTGGCAATGCCGGTTATTTTAGCACTGATGGTACAAGGTTTTGGCAGGCCGATCAAAGGCCGGGACAGGACATTTTCCAGGCACACTGGCACCAGGATGATCCGGGGGTAATGCCTGCAGGCGACCGGTCGGGGGCAGGTGCACCAACTGGTATCACAATAATTGAAAGCGACGACCTGGGATCCAAATACATGGGTATGTTGTTAAGTGCTGACGCCGGAAGAAATGT
>JBBPZJ010000033.1:0-5383 GCA_038199395.1 Chitinophagales bacterium | reverse complement strand
TTAGTTGTTAGCAGTCGTTGAACAACAAAGGAGTTGCCAGGAGTTAATAAGCCTATTTATTTTGATGCTTCTATGATACAATTTTTGAACTTTCGGTTACAAGCAAAGTCTTACTGCTTCGCTAATTGCTGTCTAAAAATCTGCGTCAATAATTCGAAAAGCTCAGGATGATTTTCCTGTAACAGGTCAGGTCGTTGAAAAAAGTATTCTGAGACTACAGCAAAGAATTCCGCCTGGTTGGCAGAACCGTATGGATTAATGTCCGATTGGTCTTCTCGTATACGTTGTATATTCTGCTGCATGAGATGTAGCCATGGCAAAGTATATTCCTTGCCGATAAGGGTTTCCGGTATTCCGTCTACTGCTCCATCTGTCTTATCAATCAGATGAACGAATTCGTGTATGCCGGTATTTTGCTTGCTATCGCTGTTCATAAAGCCCAGTCTCAAATCATGTTTTGATAGTATCATGATGTTTTGATAAGGGCCATCTCCTACTACTCCGGCTCTTGTACGTTCATCTCCTTCCTGGTTAAACATCTCGTCAAAAGCGCCCGGGTATAACAACACTTCATTAAGGTTCATATACTCCCAATCAGGAAAGTTGAAGATGGGTATGATTGCGCTTGCAGCTATCAGCAACTTGTCTAATCGTTCTACATCTGTATTTATCCCGGTGATCCTTACGCCCGTTAAAAATTTCGCCATGCGCTCTTCAAAGGCACCCTTCTTTTTTTCATCCAGTTGATTATAGAAGGACACATATTGCTGCAGTAAGTTTCTATCTTCCTGCATTAAATGAAACGGCTTTAGAGGCTTTCTTTTAGTGAAAAAGATAAAATACAGCAAAACCAAAATCGCCACTGATGATAGTATGATAACGACGGTGTAAATCATAGAATGAAAGTAGTGAGAGTTGGTGAGAGTTGGTGACGTTTGGAGAACAGTCGGGTAAGCAAGGACGTTTCAGCCCAAGTTTCTCGCAGAACCGTACGTGAGCCTCTCAACTTATACGCTCTTGTTATTCATGCTCTTATCCCCATCTGCCAGTGGTAGAACAACCTTTGATTGGTTGACCCCGTTCTGCCTGGATATTCTCCTGTTAAATAAAACATTGAGGTTGTTCGGATGTCTTCCGCAGGAATGACCTCGAACTTAGGATAAACACAGGTCTTATACCTCATGCCTTTGAAAAAGGCGCTGAATAGAATCTCTGAGCCTGCGATTAGCTAACTTACCCTGTTACACTAATGTTCTAGTACAGCAAATTATGCATAAGGCTAACAGGGTAAAAGTAACTTTATTGAACCCCGTGCAAACAAGATACAGTAGATTATAATATAGCGGTTTTGTGGCTTCTTCAAAGCCAGTTGTTCAAAGAAGAAGATTTATTCTTAAGTTCCGGGTTGCCCTTTGGAACGCCTCAAACAACGTAAGGCACCTTGTAATCTTATTAAGATAACTCCATAATGTATTTGTTGTAACCGAAAGACAAGTTCCCCAAAATCTTTGTGCTGTCTAAGCGAATATCTTTCCTGTTAATAAGACATTTTCAGAATAAGTTCATCTAATGCATATTTTGACCCGACCTGAAAGCCTACAAAGAGCAAGCGATGAAGGGTCTCCTATGTCCAATATAAAATCTCTGCTTCCGGAAACTGGTTATTAATCTCTTTATAAAAGAAATCTTTCATTTCCTTCATGGCATCTTTCATATAAACATATTTCGTTCCGCCAAACTTATTGCGCTTTTCAGCCCTGTTTGCTTCGTTCATCTCGAGGCTTGTATTGGGGTACCATTCTGTAAGTACTTCCTTAGATCCGGGAGTGAAACGATGCGTTATAAGTTCGAATGTAAGATCTACAGGGAAGTCGAGATGTTGTCTTAGTTTGTTTAATAAAAGGCTGTATTCTTCCTGCCAGTTTTCAATAGGCATGATGGGAGCAAGTACCACACCAATAGGATAAGCACCTCCTCCTTCACTTCGTGGAAATGCTAACTTCCTCAATGCCTGTATCCGGGCTGCGATGGAGGCAGTACCTCCTTCCAGCCTGCGGCTAACGGAGTTAGCATTTAGACTAATTCTCCAGCGGCTATTTCCGTTATGATCTAAATCAAGCAATGGATCAACAAAATCAAATTTGGTAACAAATCTTAAATGCTTATCCTCCTGCTTACCAAAAAACTCAATCGTTTCAGCAAGACTACCGGTAAGATGTTCTATGCTAAGCGGATCGGTATAACAACTGGCCTCGAAAGAAGTGATTTTTCCAGGTAACTTATAGTTAAGCGTATTATTTAAGATTAGGGGAAGATTAGCAAATACCCGAATGGCAGGAGGTCCTTGCAGACTACCGGCAAGGTAGCAATACTGGCAATGAGCAGGACAACCTTCGGCAAGATGAAATTGAAAATCAGCAGATGGAGGAATGGGCCTAAGCCTGAAAGCAGAAGGTGAAGCATTTACTATTGCTAAAGTACTTTTAGCAATTTTATAGGTTTCTCTTTCCGTTGCTCCACGTAAACCTGTTACTCTGTTATTTTTAAGTATTTCAACAGGTAAATTGTATTGTTTAACACGCTCTAGTATTTTTTGTCCAAAGGGTTCATCGAGTGCATCTGGTGTAAACAGCACTCTTTTCGGCATCCAAAGTTTCGCAGGTTTTATAGTAGTATTAGCTGTAATAGCAGGCAGAAGATCAGGTACAATTTGCATACCCTCATAACACCGTTCATGGTCCCATTGTTGATCTTTGTAACGCTGTCATATATAACAAAGCGTTAAAGTAAATGGACAACTTTTCTTTGTGTAAACTACTATCACCAAACTTTCAGTGATGTTAGTCTCTCTAACCGTCAAGCCGTTAATGATACAAATCACTGCTACCGGCAGGAGAATTAAAAGGGGATAACATTACCTCACCTGACTTTGTTTAACTCACATACCGTGCATGAAGATTTGGTGGTGAAAACATGGACGATTTTCGAGCAGTATAGAAAAGAAATCAGGAAGCTAAGGCCTTTGCTCGAAATGCTGGAAAAGTTTTAAAAATCATCCTTCATTCCTCTGGTTCAGTTTTTTTAGTAACTGTTTTATTATCGCACTTTAAATGGCAACAAACACACAAATACCCAGAATAATAATTGTAGGCGGAGGATTTGGAGGATTGGAACTGGCAAAAAAACTGAAAGATAAACCGGTAGAGGTGCTAATGCTTGACCGGCATAATTACCACACGTTTCAACCACTTTTGTACCAGGTAGCAACAGGTGCACTTGAGGCAGAAACAGTGACTTTCCCTCTAAGAAGAATTTTTCAAAATCAAAAAAACTTTTCGTTTTACTTAGCTGAAGTATTGAAAATAAACCCGGAGAAAAATTCTTTAGAAACTACTATAGGTGAATTTACCTATGATTATCTCGTACTGGCAACCGGGGCCGATACAAATTTTTTTGGCAGTAAGGAGCTGGAACATTTCTCTATGGGGATGAAATCCGTTTCCGAGGCGATGAATATCAGAAGTATGATTTTGCAAAGTTTCGAAGCAGCCTTAACTGAGAAAGATCCGTTGGAAAAGGAGGAGCTAATGACTTTCGTAATTGTAGGCGGCGGCCCTACCGGTGTAGAGCTGGCCGGGGCACTGGCAGAATTTAAAAATCATATTTTAGAAAAAGATTACCCAAAGCTGGACGATTGTGATATGAGGGTTTTTGTAGTGGAAGGTAAACCGTCAGTACTGGGTGTTATGTCTGAAAACGCAGCTTCCAAAGCTCAAAAGTACCTGCAGGAAATGGGAGTGATCATTTATAATAACGTGCACGTCAAAAGCTTTGATGGGGAACTTTTAACTATAGATGATGGACGGGTTTTGCGCACAAGAAACGTGTTGTGGGCAGCGGGAGTCGTAGGCCAGTTTCCTGAAGGTATTAGTCCTGATAACGTAGTAAAAGGAAGAAGGATACAAACAGATGAAATAAACAGGGTTAAAGGCTCCCAAAATATATTTGCCATAGGTGATGTAGCGGCAGTAATTACAAACGATCATCCTAACGGTTATCCCGGTGTTGCACAGGTTGCACTACAACAAGGAAAGCACCTGGCTAAAAACCTGGTTGCATTAATTGAAGGAAAAGAAACAAAGCGCTTTAAATACAACGACCAGGGATCAATGGCTACCATAGGAAGAAACAAAGCAGTAGCGGATATTGGCAAGTTAAAATTTGCAGGTTTTTTTGCCTGGATACTTTGGTGCTTTGTACACGTATTTTCACTGCTGGGCAACCAAAACCAAATAAACGTCTTTCTTAGCTGGATGGGCAGATATTTTAACTACAATGGGCCCAGCCGACTTATCATCAGGCCCTTTAGCCGGCAGTCCATGACGGAAGACACTGCCGCTAAATAAGCAATGTTGTTAGAGAAAAGCATTCTAAAAAATACCTGGCATCACCACTCACTCTACCCCAGAGCATTAATCTGCAACTATTCCGCAGATAGCACTACAATCTAATATGATCTTTTTTCTTCAAAACAAAACTTAATGAAAGAAAGTTACCTGTTGTTGTAATTTAAAGATCATTAGTCTCTAAATTCATGCCTTGCAAGCATGCACAAAAGAGAAAGATTTTATAGCAGACAACACTTCGCCTACCGGTGTTGGTTATCGCCCGGTTTCTACCAATCCATTGCGCATTGTGAGTGCTACACCTGTGGTTGACCTAAACAATGCTAAGTTTACCGCAGGTACAACCTTTAAAACAGAATTGCAGTACTTTTCTGAAAGCGAGATTAAAGAAGTGAATTTTTATGAAACAGTGGGCACGGGAGCAAGAGCAAAGGTTTGTACCTTTCCTTACTCTCCATCTTTTTCTCAAATCAAAAGAGCAGATACTTTGCTTGTTCCTTATATTGTACCTGCTGCTCCCGCGGGAACATCTATTAAATTGGAGTACGAAATATTGAATTAAAACTCCCTCAGCCTGATTAGAACAGCTACAATTAAGCTTTAAATATAATTTTATTGATAGTATTGAAAAAAGCGGCAGTTGCTGCTTTTTTCTTTTTAGACCGTACTTTTTTGGTTCCGCTGTATCTATCCGTTTATGGGCTGAATAAGGCAAGCATCTATAAAACCGTTCTTAAAAACGATCAAAGTTTTCAAAAAGTGAAAATAACAAATACCATTCTGCCAAACTGACATTCTCCTTTAAATTCACTATTTTTGCCGCCTAATTTTTTTGCTTAATGGAAACCCTAAAATTAACAGGTAAAGTGCACCATGAAGAGCGTCAGGGTGAGGCTTTTGCCCCTTTTGAGGTCGAGCCTAATATTTATAAGAAGAAGTTTTATATAGAAAGTTACGGCTGCGCAATGAATTTTGCC
>JBBPZJ010000032.1:0-9551 GCA_038199395.1 Chitinophagales bacterium | reverse complement strand
GTAACGGGATTAATTGAGACCGGAAAACAATTAGTGCCGGCAGTTCCAAAAGATGCTATAGTCAAAGCAAATGACAAGTCTTATATTTTTATTTTTGAAGGCACAGAGAAAGAACCGGTTAAAAGAGATGCAGATGATAAAGAAGTAAACAAAAATGAAGTACAGGAAAAGTACCGTTTCAAAATGATTGAAGTAATTACAGGTGTTGAAGAATTAGGTTATGTAGAAATTAAATTATTGGAAGAATTAAAGCCAAATACAAAAATTGTTACCAAAGGTGCATTTTATCTTTATTCCAGTACGCAGAATATCGAGACTGACGATATACAGTAAGTAACATTCCTTTGTTTCTAATAAATTTAAAGAATAAAGTATGAGTGTTTTTCAAAAGATTATATTATTCTCTTTAATACCTGTTTTCACAATGATGGCAGGCGGCATTATCGCTATTATCAAAAAGCCGTCTGGGAATATTCGAAGTTTAATATTGCACTTTGCAGCGGGAGTTGTTTTTTCTGTTGTAGCGGTAGAAATATTGCCTGATGTAGTTAAAATTCATAAAGCGGTTCAAACCATAATCGGCTTTGTTTTAGGGTTTGTGTTAATGATAGCTATAAGAAAGTTTACTGAACAAAAAGAAACCGGAGGTAACAGCAACACATCAGGCAAGTTGCCGGTAAGTTTATTGATTGCCGTAGCAGTTGATATATTTATTGACGGGCTTCTTTTAGGTATTGCCTTTCATGCAGGAAGTACAGAAGGCACTCTTTTGGCAATTGCCTTATCAATGGAATTGTTGTCATTAGGCATGGCTACAGCAACAGAATTAGGCACCAACAAAGTAGGCAAGAAAAAATCAATAGGATTAATTATGTTCTTGGCAAGTTTGTTTTTTATCAGCGCAGTTTTAGGAGCTACGTTATTGAACAACTTGTCGCATAATGTTATGGATATAGTTCTTTCCTTCGGTCTGTCTGCATTATTGTTTTTAGTGACCGAAGAATTATTAAAGGAAGCCCATGAAGAAAAGGAAACAGTGTGGCATACGTCAGCCTTCTTTGGTGGCTTTCTGCTCTTTTTAATTTTAGGTATGACTTTATAAATTTTTAAAATATACATTTATGGACGGATTGAAAATAGATAAATGGAGAGAAAAGTTTGAAGCAGGTATTGCAAATCTGCAGATTGAATTCGATGCTTTTTTCTTGAAAAAAAAATTGGACAAGTTTTATAGTTTAAATACGGATGAGACCAGCCAAAATCTTGAGTTGGAAATTTTACACAGCAATGAACTGCCTGAAGAAATGAAAGACAGGATTACGGAAGCTTTTTTAAATGCCAGGCCGGAAGATTCCGTCTGATTGTAAGAAACTGCTTTTCTAAAACAAATAAATCAAATGAGCAAAGAACTGGAAAGCATGTTATTCTGACAGAGCATAATTCATTCTTTCTGAAAGAGAAGCTGAAAGAACTTTATTTTATTAAGCTGGATGAAAGCAATAAACGGGAATTGCAATTAACTGAAAAGCTGCCAAAAAAGTTAAAGACAGGTTGATGCAAGCTTTTTTGCCTGCAAAACCTGAAGACAGCATTTAGAGCAACCATTTTTTATGTAATTAGCCTTAACAGTTCTAAAACACTATTGTATGTATTTTTATCATCTAAAAACAAAGCAAAATGAACAGAATGAATTGCTGGAAATGTGTTGTGCTTTTGGCATCATTATATGCGCTGTCACAATCACTTTTTATGTAAACAATAGTTACAACTTTTAATGAAAGGTGCGAAGCTAATCAGTTTCGCACTTTTGTTTTATAATACCGTTTCTAATGGAAAAGACCAGAATAAACGTTGACATACTTCTGCCGGAATTACCAAACGAAAGAGATGAATGCGTAAGCCGCATCATCAAATCACTTGAAAATAAAAGAGGTATTGAAAAAGTGCATGTAGTGCCTGAAAAAGGATATAAGAAGGCACAGCTTTGCTTTCATTACGACCCTTCCGTTATTTCAATTAATAAAGTTGAGCAGTTAGCAAAGCAGGCAGGAGCAGACAATGCTTTGATGGCAGACAAATTAGAAAACCTTCCTTTTGCAATAGGGTTAAGTAAAAAAGCACATGGCATCATCAAACAGAATCTAGTAATCAGTCTTGGAATGGTTGTAATACTCATACCACTAACCATTTTAGGAATAGCACATATTGATCCGGGAGTGATAGGACATGAAGGTTCAACATTGGTCGTTGTCGTCAATGCACTTCGTTTGTTAGCCTATACGAAATAGCTTAATTATCAACTTCAATAAAAACCGTGCGACTAATTCAAACCTTAAAACAAAAAGCAAAAAAATTAAAATCTGAAGCACAGGTGTTAATGATTGCCTATAACGACAAGCGAACACCAGTTACAGCCAAAATATTAATTGGTATTACAGTTGGTTATTTATTAAGTCCGATTGACCTGATACCTGATTTTATTCCTGTACTTGGTTTATTAGATGACATAATAATTGTTCCCGTGTTAATCTCATTTTCATTAAAATTGATACCTGTAGTAGTTTTGTTGGATGCCAGGGAAAGGGTTAAGAATAATCCCCGAGCGTTAAAGAAGACAAACTGGCTTTTTGCTATAGTAATAATTATGATATGGTTAGCATTGCTGTTCTTTGCTTACAGACACTTTAAATACTTGTAGAAGTGATTTTGCAAAAACTGACTAAAATTATTTTCATAAAATAAAGGATTTATAAATAAAAAACTAAGTTTGCGCTTTCCTCAGGAAATGGTGTCTTCCTTATCCAACCGCTTCTAAAGCTGATGACGCCTACAAATTATTGTTTAACTGATTAAACATTTGTAGGTATGTTACGATTAATTTTTATTGTTTGTATAGGTGGTTCAATCGGTTCATCACTGCGCTATGGAGCTGGTGTATGGTTTTCACGTCATACACATTGCGGTTTCCCTTTTGCTACCTTTACAGTGAATGTTGTTGGTTGTTTTTTGATTGGTTTATTTTATGCTTTATCCGAACGTTATCATTGGTTTTCTGTAGAGTGGCGATTACTTTTTATAACAGGTTTTTGTGGTGGGTTAACAACTTTTTCAGCTTTTGCTTATGAGAATTTAAAGCGATTGCAAGAGGGCAATACAACTCTTTTTATATTGTATGCTTTAGTAAGTTTTGTATTTACGCTGTTGGCGGTGCTTGCCGGCATCAACAGTATTAAATTATTTTAAAGAATTTCAGTTCTCAATTATGAATTTTAAAAAAATATTGATAGCTGTAAACAGCAGTGCTTGTTCCTTAAAGGCTGCTAAAGCAGGCTTTGATTTAGCACATGCCCTTGATGCTGAAGTTGCCTTGCTATATGTTATTGACCGCACCAAAGAAAGTGTAAGTATAGAAGCGGGACCAACGAGAGAACAAAGCGAAATGATATTACTTAAAGAGGCGCAAGAAACAATTGAACAATTAATTAAAATGTACAATGGTTTAAAAAAGCTATACAAGTTTACACCGGAAGGCTTTCCAAAAGAAGAAATTTTAAACACTGCAAAAGAGTGGGAAGCAGATGTTATCGTAATGGGTACACATGGCAGAACAGGTTTGTCGCACTTCTTCAGCGGCAGTATTGCTGAACATGTTGTAAGACATGCATGTGTTCCTGTATTGGTTATACCGCCAGAAATGAAATAAATATTAATTATCATCAACAAAAAACAAAAAACTCTATGAATAGACAGACACTTCAATTGTCGTTACTAATCTTTGCTTTTACATCTGCTAAAAGCAGTTTTGCCCAAAGTGGCTATAAACTTCAAAAACAGATTAGTTTGTCAGGCAATGGAAATTGGGACTATTTAAGAATTGATGAGCCAGGTAACAGGATATTAGTGTCTCATGGAGACAGAGTAAATGTTATAGATTTAAAAACCGAAAAAGAAATCGGTACAATTAAAAATCAACACGGAGCGCATCATATAATAACACTGCCACAGTATAACAAAGGGTATATATCGAATGGTGATAATAATTCCGTTTATGTTTTCAACTATACCACCTTAGATAGCGTTACAACGATTAAGATAAAGGGAGAAAATCCGGATCCGATGTGTTTTGATAAATTTTCTAAGAAACTCTATGTTTTTTGTGATAATAATCTTGCTGTAATTATTGACCCCGCTACTGCTAAAGTAACAGGTGAGATTAAACTTAAAGGCACTCCCGAATTTGCTTTGCCGGACGATAAAGGGCTTATCTATAATAATCTTGAGAGTACAGATGCCATGAATATTATTGATGTAAGTAAAAAAGCTGTTATTAAAACTTACAAATTACAAAAGGATGCAGCCCCCACAGGTATGGCAGCGGATTTAAAAAATAACAGGTTGTTTGTAGTATGCCGTGGCATTAATCAATTAGCAATAATAGACAGCAAATCAGGAAAGATCATTACATCTCTTCCAATAAGCGCTAAGGTTGATGGCGTTTATTTTGATGAGAAAAAGCACACAATATTTTGTTCAGGCGGAGATGGTTTTTTAACGATAATAACACAGAAATCAAAAGACGAATATAGAGTTGTAGAAAAATTACAAACCAAAATTGGTGCTAAAACAATGGCATTAGACAACCGAACACATAATATATATTTAACCGCGGCAGATTTTAATAAGAATGAAGTAATGCCAAATTCATTTGCTTTATTTATCTATTCAAAAAAATAGAAACGGGTAGACTTAATCCCCAAAAAAATTATATGGAAAGGCGGATTATTTACGCATCATATCAATGCTGGTTGCAGTCTTAACATCAGTAATTGATAAGTTTAGAATAAAAGATTTAAGCACTGATACGTCCCTGGCTATACGTACCAGTGTTGTATTTGCCATTGTTATAGCTAATGCCTTTATTTTTAAAAATGCATATCAGAAATTACAACAGTCAGCCGGTAAGAACATATGTTTATTGCTATTTCAGGAATAAAAACCTCACTATCCTGGAATTTTATTACCAGGCTATGAAAGAAGGGCAAGCATCTTATGTAGCATCTATTGACAAAGCAAGCATCGTAGTAACATTATTGCTTTTATTTCTTATTTTGAAAGAGCCTATTACAGCCAAAGTTTTATTAGGTGCAGGTTTTATTATAACAGGCATGGCAAAATTAATTTGGAAGTAATTTCACGGGGCTGACATAAAGTTGATTTTATCTACATTATCTACAAATAGTAACTCATTCATAATTTAATCGAAGTGGCAACCATAGACAAACATCCATCTACAACAGCTATCAGAACAACATTACTCGGTATTTCTGTAAGTGTTGTATTAATATTTGTAAAGGGTATTGCCGGCTATTTAGGTCACTCTTATGCTTAATAGCAGATGCAACTGAAAGCGGTGCGGATATTTTAAGTTCCGGTTTGTTATGGCTTGCATTACGTATAGCTGTAGTGGAAGGTTGTTGAAAAATCGTTTGTGTTGTAATGTTAGCCCTGCTTTATTCATCAAATCCGGTAAGTTTTCCCACATGGTTATTTTTTACACCAATCCTACAGGTTATAAGCAGGAATAACACCTGTAATGCCATCCGTACTGGTTCTTAAATAACATTTTTCAAAAGCATAATTCTTCCACAATGCATATAAATAGCTTTTTAGCATAGCCGCTACACATTACAAACAGACACTACATGCCAGACTTAAACTTACTTTAGGCATACCGATTATCAAATAAAAAGGCGCTGAAGAAGCTTCTATAGAATAGATTAATGGTAAACTCTGTAGAATTTATATGTTTCTCTTGTATTATTAATTACGCTTCATTATCTTTACACTTATGAAGTCCGGGCAGCATACAGTCCTGGGTACGCCGCAATTATTTCTCCACTTTTTTGTTCATTGCTGCCAACCATTTGAAAAAATCAACGTATAGATTCTATTGGTTTAATTTTTTTTTAACATTTAAACGAGTACCATATGAAAAAGATTTTTCTATTAAAAACAGGGTGGCTGTCCTTTTCACTCCTACTGTTATTGGGAAGTTGTACAAAGCATCCTGAACAGCAGGCGCTTAAAGAATTTAGACAGGTAAACTTAGTGGGCAACAACGATGAGTACGCTGCACCCCATATTGACCCTGCATTGCTTAATGCCTGGGGGCTCGCTTTCAGTCCGGGTGGCATTGCATGGATAGCCAGTCAGGCAGGCCATGTAAGTACCATTTATGATAATTTAGGCAACACCGTTAGACCACCCGTTAATATTCCTTCTCCCGGTGGCCCTACCGGAGGAAATCCTACCGGAATTGTCTTTAACACTTCAACCGTAGGCTTTGTGCTAGACAACAAACTGAGGGCTTCTTTTCTTTTTGTTGGGGTAGATGGTATTCTGTCCGGATGGAATAGCGCTGCGGGAAACAATGCTCTTCTCATTAAAAACAATGTAGCCACATCGTCGTATACGGGGTTGGCAATGGCAAAATGGGGCAATGATGATTTCTTATATGCTGCCAATTTCAGAACCCATAAAATAGATGTCTGGAATTCTTCTTTTTCTCCGGTATCAAAGTCTTTTACTGATCCGGATTTGCCTTCCGGCTACTCGCCATTCAATATTCAAAATATAGAAGGCGAATTATTTGTGACATATGCCAAAGTGGGCGCTGACGGAAGATCGGAAGCGGGAGTTAGTAAAGGAGTTGTAGACATTTTTAACCCAGACGGATCGTTTGTAAAAAGATTTGCTGCACGCGGTCTTTTAAATGCTCCATGGGGTATTACAAAAGCACCTGCCAGCTTTTTTGCCGACAGTGACGCTAGCGGACTGGAAAATCCTTTAGAGAATGGAATTCGCCAACAGAATCAGCCAGCTATTTTAGTGGGCAATTTTGGTGATGGTCGTATTAATGCATACAGTTTGGAAGGGAGATTTTTAGGGCAGTTAAAAACAGAACATAAGGTAATTTCCATAGACGAACTGTGGGCGCTTTCATTTGCACCTTCCACAGCAACCAGTATTGATCCTAACCGCCTTTATTTTACTGCCGGACCAGACGAGGAAAAGGATGGGCTATTTGGATACATTATAAAGGAATAGCTTCGCTAATAGAATGGATGTGATGCGGACAATCTACAAAAAAGTGAACTTACAGAGCTGTATAAGGATTGACACGGGCCTATAGAGCTCTTCTATTTCTAAATATATTACCGATTTCAAAATGGTTTTTGAAATGAACATGGCTTGTCTTGATGTAATCAGGCAAGCCATGTTATTGTTCCGGCTCCCGTGGTATCTCATGAATAAAATCAGGAAAAAGAATTCCAACTAATATTTATCCGCCAAAGAAATGAATAACTCATTGCTCATAAAAATTTAAAATTTTTGAATTGGAAATTAATTTTCAGGCTTTAATTATTCGGTTTGGCAATGGCTATTGCAACCGTTTATTTTATTCCTTCTGACATTGAGTCCTTTTTTTGGCTGTTATTGCTATGTAGACACACATTTTGAAGTAGATGGAAGGTTAACAGTTGATGAAGGCCACCGGATAGCTCATACATTTGAAGACACCCTTTTTAAAAGTGGTTTAAGAGTTACAGATGTTTTGGTACATGTAGAACCGGTATAATCTTAAACAGGTAAAGTTCTTATCAGTACATCTATCTCTTTACCTTTGCCACATGCACCTCTACATAAAAAATATGGTCTGCAACCGCTGCATACTTGTGGTACAACAGGAATTAGAGAAGTTACAAATAGATAGCTGCAAGGTTATATTAGGAGAAATAGAAACAGGCGCTGAACTTTCCAAAGAAAAAGTAGAGCAATTTGGAAAAAACCTGGCTGCGCTTGGTTTTGAATTATTAGACAATTCAAAGCAACAGTTAATAGAACAGATTAAGAACGTTATCATACAGCAGGTTCACCATAGTCAGGAAGAGAACCACCACAATTATTCAGACATCCTTTCCAAATCTCTGCACAAAGATTACTCTTACTTAAGTGGGTTGTTTTCCGAAGTAGAAGGAATAACGATAGAAAAATACATCATCAACCAAAAGATAGAGAAAGTAAAAGAATTGATTATTTACGATGAACTAAACCTGTCTGAAATAGCTTACAAGTTAGGCTACAGCAGTGTAGCGCATCTTTCAAACCAGTTCAAGAAAGTAACAGGACTTACCCCAAGTCATTTTAAGCAGGTAGGTCAAAACAAAAGAAAGCCTTTGGACAAAGTTTAACTGGCTTAAAATTTATTCAATAATGCATTGAATGTATTTATCAAAAAAGTTAATATAATAAATACAAGAAAAAGTGAGTAACACAAGATGCTGAATGAGGCTATATTGCCGGTAACAGAGAAAATTCTATTCCCTTATTTAATTCAAAACAAAAAAATAATATGATGAGCCCTTTAAGACTACTTATATTTTTCCCCTTTCTTTTTTCAACAGCTCATGGCCAGAATGAAGAGGCAAGAGATGTTGTTATTGCCGAAGGTAAGATGCCAAACATAGTGAAGGATAAAAGCAACAATATTCATATAGTGTATGGCACTGGCGATAGCATTATGTATGTTTCTTCAAAGAATGGTAAGAATTTTACTTCCCCTGCGCTGGTAGCTGTTTTGCCAAAGTTATTTGCTTCAGCAATGCGTGGACCTCAAATAGCTGCGTCTGATAATGGGATTATCGTTACTGCCTGTACTAACGAAGGAAATATCTTTTCTTTTAGAAAAGAGGCTTCAGGTAAATGGACAAAAGCAACGAAAGTCAATGATGTAAATGAATCAGCTAAAGAAGCTTTAATGGCATTAAGTGCCGATGGTAAATTTGCTTTTGCAGTATGGCTTGGTGTAAAGAAACCAAGAGGGCAAAATGTATATGGGGCTAAATCAGATGATGGTGGCAAGACCTGGAGTAAAAATATGCTGGTGTATGCCTCTCCCGATAGTACTGTTTGTGAATGCTGTAAACCTTCTGTTGTAGTTAAAGACAATAGTGTTTATGTTATGTTTCGTAACTGGCTGAAGGGAAACAGGGATTTGTATGTAATAAAATCATCTAACGCTGGAAGTTCTTTTGAACAGGCGCAAAAACTAGGTGAAGGAAGCTGGAAATTGAATGGCTGTCCAATGGATGGCGGTGGACTTGCAATTGATAAAGACGGCACTCCTGAAACAGTTTGGCGTAGGGAAGGAAAAATATATGCTTCGACCATTGGTAAACCGGAAAAGGAAATTGGCGAAGGCAAGGGTTGTACCATTGAAACAGTGAATGGTAAAAAGGTGTATGCCTGGGGTTTAAATGGAGATGTAATTGTGATGAACCCGCAAGGCATGAAAAAAAGTGTTGGTAAAGGAAGCCTGCCCATTAATCAAAGCGCTGAATAATGAACAGGTACTTTGTGTATGGGAAAATGACAGCCAAATACATGCATCAGTTGTTGATTTATAAGCCCCTCCACAAAATCTTACAAATCTTATCCGTAATTGTGTAACGAACTCCGGTTAGCATAAGTGTAGCTTTGCTATAACTAAT
>JBBPZJ010000031.1:0-3870 GCA_038199395.1 Chitinophagales bacterium | reverse complement strand
AGTCGAACACATAGAAAGATCTTGCGGAGCATTGGAAGAGGTGATGAAAATTTCAGCGGAAAAAATTTATAACCACGACACCGTTCTAGAAATTGAAATTGCAGGCTATAACGTTATGTCAGAATTGCTGACCTTATTTATTCCGGCCTTATTAAAAAAAACACCGGACCATAAAGACAAAAAGGTTTTAAGGTTGTTTCCTCCTCAGTTTAAAGAATTTGAGCAAACAGAATCAGCATACGAAAAAGTGCTCAGTGCATTTGATCTGGTATCAGGCATGACAGATTTATATGCAACAGAAATGTATAGAAAACTAAAAGGCGTCGACATACCGCAACACAGATAACAAGCTAGCTTGAGATCTTATTGATGTCATGGTCATTTGCCTCCCAGGTGTCGAGCGCTTCAGGATCAGGCATTGTTCCGGCACCGGCCTCTTTTTCTGCAGCCTTTGTATGTACCAGATCATCAAGGTCTTGTTCCTCGCCTATTTTGTGCACTGTTTGCATATTCACCTTTGACGACTCATCCTGTTCCGGCGTTTTAAGCGTGCCTTCGGCGGCTGTGCTTTTATTTAATTTTTCCTGGTTGCCGGTAGGTGTTTCCAGTTTTTTTTGCTCCATGTCTTTCTCGAGATCCTCATTGCTCATTTCAGCGGGATTGTTATTATCCATCGATCACTTTTTTTAAGAATTAAACTTAGAGAATGAAAAAATTATGCCGCACAACTTCTTAATTCTGAATATGTAATACGGTTTTCGCCAGGTCTATCATTTTTTGTTCGCCTGTGTATTTCCCTCTTTCATCAGACAACTTAACTACCGGTGTCCACTCTCCCTCGTCCGGAAATGCTTCAACCATTTTAATTACAATGTTCATGGGGGTAAGTCCGACATCATTAGTGAGGTTAGTGCCGATGCCAAAAGACATGCCTATTCTGCCTCTGCAATACGCTGCTATCCGCGCCACTTTATCGTAGTTTAAAGCATCCGAAAAAATGATGGTTTTCGACATTGGGTCAATGCCAAGGTTCTGATAATGATCAATTGTTTTTTTGGTAAACTCATTTGCATCGCCGCTATCATGCCTTACGCCATCAAACAATTTTGCAAACATTCTGTCAAACTGCTCATAAAAAACCTTCGTTGTGTAAGTGTCGGACAAAGCGATACCGAGATCGCCCCTGTAAACTTTCACCCAATTGTCGAGGCCGAGAGAATTGCCCATTTTAAAGCCATACTTGGCTGCGTGAAACATAAACCACTCGTGTGCATGTGTTCCTATTGGTTTCACTTCATTTAACATAGCAAGGTGTACATTGCTGGAGCCCACAAAAGACTTGCCTCCATACTGCTTTAGCGCCTGCATTACTAAGCGGTGTACGCTATACGAGTGCCTTCTGCGTGTGCCAAACTCGGCTACGGTAACGTCTAACCTATTGTACTTTTCAATTTTTTCTTTCGTCACCTGTATCACGTGTGCATCATTGCTTCTTTTCTGGTTGGTCAGTTGATAGAACAATTCAGAGATAAGCGATAAAATCGGTGTCTCCCACAGAATGGTGCGGTACCAGTAGCCTTCTATAAATACATTGAGGTCGTTACCTTGTTGTTCGATCGTTACTTCTTCGGGATTGTAGCAATATCCCTGTAAAAAATCGAGATAAGTAGGATCGAGATACGGGCAGGTGGCAGTCAGGTATTGCTTTTCCTCCATGGTAAGTTTGAGCGTTGACATTGCGTTAATACTGTCCCTTAAAGCCTCAGCAAAGCCAGGTGGAAAAACATGTTTTCCACGATTGATAAATTGGTAGCGTGCTCTTGCCTTTGGAAACAAATTGATAACTCCGTGCTGCATTGTAAACTTGTAAAAGTCATTATCAAGCAACGAAGAAAACTGTACAAAACCTTTTGTCATACTTTAATTTTTAATCTTATACAACTTCAATAATGTGGTAGTTTCGTATATAATTGCCTTGCTTGTGGATAAGATTTGATAGTTAAAAAAGATTGTAAGATGAGATTGTATAAATAAAAAAGGCAGTAAGATTTGGTGTGAAACAACATCTAACCGCCTTTAATAAAGTCATCGGCTTCATCACTGCAAGTATAGAACAAGTAAGAGGATTAACCAAACCTCAGAAGAAGTTTGAGTTGGCTTTTTGAGAAATGGCTTATGCTCCTGTACGTCATAACTTTTTAAATATTTATCGGTACGGGTAATGGTCGATATTCAGTAAAAAATGTTCGTCACCAGTTCAGCCTTAAGAAATTTCCTGGTTGGTTTTCAACTGCATTGAGCAGTTTAAAGCATGTAGATGTATCGCACCTTTCGATCTCTCCTACATTAGCAAGAGCGGTTAAAAGACTTATGGCAAGGCTAGATTAGTGGGAAGGCTCAGCAAACAAAGCCGGGTCTTGAAATAAGCTGTTTGGCCTTGGTGGATGTAGAAGATGCTACTTCTTATAGTATTGAAGCGGATCAAACGCCATCGGGCATGAAAGGAAAGTTAATGGGTCATTTTAAAAGCATTGACTGAAACAATTTTTTCAAACCCAGGTCTGGAGCTGAATTGCAATAAAATAAAAAAGCTTTATAGCCAATGCTTTAAATATCGATTCTACGGCAGCTTGAAATATTACTGAACTATTGATTTGATGAACTACGATGAAAATAATTGATGAATTTGGATTACTTAATTTTACCTACTTAATTTTCTTTAGCTTTCCTTCATCTAATTTCCACAATCCGTTCTCTCCCGGCAAAATGGCATTGTTTACAATTCGACCATGCTGATCAATAGTATCCTTTGTTTCCAAGTCGATAAAGAAGGGTACAGGAAAACTTGTAGCATTATCAATAATCACATTATTTACAGAGTCCATGCTAAGTGCAAGTTTTTTTCCTGTGTTTAAGTCGACATAGGTGTTATCTCTTTTTATACGGTACGCCGAATTGATTTTCAATTTGCTTTCAAACTGAACGGTCGCTGAATCATCAATCCTCCTGTCGTCGCTGTTGCTACCACAGGCAAGAAATATACACGAAAATAACATAATCAGTAATGGACTACTTTTTCTCATAATTGTTATTTTATTCGTTCACACCCTCATTTTTGCATAAATTCATTTTCTTTTCAGTTTGCTTGGTTCTTATATATTTTGCTTTAATCTAGTTGAATACGCTCAGTGAAAAGTAAATATTTATAAAGTTTGATCAACTAGTGAACAACGCTTTTATTCGAGTCATAGGGTGGATTAATGGTATCAAAATCAGTAATCTTAGTTGAGTCTATAGCCCCTTCTTTGTCGCTGTTTTTTACATCTGTGCTGTTTTTGTCTCCGTTTGGATAGCATCCGGTATTTACAAAAAGAACTAACAGGCTTGAAACGATAACTGCTTTAATATTTTTCATAACGATATCATTGTTCTTATTACAATCAGATATAATTATGCCAGCCAGCGTTATTGATATTAGATTCAGATTAGAATTGATCTTAACATATAATAACAGTAGTAGCGTGGGTGCAGAATTTCTGAGACCCGGAAATTATTCAGCAATTGAAGGATGATCTAAAACCATGAGTAAGATGTTAATAAGAGCCGTGCTATATCTCTAATAGCATTCTAATCTTAAATATTGTAATCGGTTCTGTTTTTGTGACTTAAATTAGATAAAACCCTTTTTTATTATGAATTACAATGATGCCGGAACCCCGCTTTCAAAATCGTTGTTAGCCGGGCTGGCAACCGGTATTATAGCTACTATCATCAATCTTATATACAATTTTGTTTACCGCGGTATAACCAGGCTTTCCTTATCCTTTTCAGTTATCAGCGTACCCACAATAATTTTTGCTACTGTGCTTT
>JBBPZJ010000030.1:0-3432 GCA_038199395.1 Chitinophagales bacterium | reverse complement strand
TTGTTGTTGGCTTTGGTCTGGTGAATGCCAATACCGCGATGTAACTGGTAATGCAATCCAATTTCCCTGTCTAATTCATACTCATTTCCGGTAAGTTGTATCCTATACATACCGAGATTCGCATTCATTATTCCCGGCTTATCTATGTCTTCTGTATACACTTGCGGCAAAGTGACAAAAGCACCGCCGTCTAAAGGCCAATGATGAATTAAAGGGAGATCAGAGATTTTAATTTCTTCTGAAAGGACAGGCTTAAGTGCAGGATTTTTTAGGGGCAAAGCGTTTATTGCTGCTAAGCCTGCTTTCAAATTTTTAAAAGGCTGCCTAATAGCTTTTACCGGATCATTTTTTAATTCTATGAGTTTTTGTACTGATGATAAAGTTTGTCTAAATATAAATTTGCTTCTTTCGAGGGTACCAAAAATGTTTGAAGCTGCTCTGAACTTTGTTCCTTTCACGTTTTCAAATAGTAGTGCCGGCCCATCCGCCTCGTGCACACGTAAATGAATAGCCGCCATTTCAAGATAGGGATCCACTTCCTCTTTTATGCGAACTAAATGATTGTGTCGTTCCAGGTCTAGTAAACATTGTTCGAGAGATTTGTAAGACATAGAGCAAAAATAAGTATAACGGTTCAGGGTACGCTATTGTAACTAATCGTTAGCTCTTGTCGCCCGCACCGAACTTTCCTTCAACAATAAAAGGCTATAGCTTGCAAAACCGTACCTCGCTATTTTCTTTTCCTACCTTTGACAAATGACAAAGCTTAGTGTAAACATCAATAAATTTGCTACTTTAAGAAATAGCCGGGGCGGTAATAATCCCAATGTTGTAAAAGCTGCTCTTGATGCGGAAAGATTTGGCGCAGACGGCGTAACTGTGCATCCAAGGCCAGATGAAAGACATATACGTTACAACGATGTGCGGGAAATAAAACAGGCAATTAAAACAGAATTTAACATAGAAGGAAACCCACAGGAACAAAAGTTTGTTGACCTGGTTCTTGAGGTGCGACCGCACCAGGTAACACTGGTACCGGATGCGCTTGGTCAAATTACTTCGAATCATGGATGGGATACAATCGCCTATAAAGACTATTTGATTGGCATTATTTCTGTTTTTAAAAATGCCGGTATCCGTACTTCCATATTTGTTGATGCTGATAATAAAATGGTGGAAGGCGCAAAAGCCACCGGAACGGACCGAATTGAACTCTATACAGAAGGTTATGCAAAACACTTTCATGATAATAAAGAGGTTGCCATCGGGCCGTATGCAATGGCAGCTAAAGTAGCCAATGAACTAGGGTTGGGAATGAATGCAGGACACGATCTTGACCTTCAAAACCTTCGATACTTTGCGCAGCAGATTCCAGGTTTGCTTGAGGTCTCAATAGGACATGCACTTGTTTGCGATGCAATTTATCTTGGTTATGAAAATGCTGTACAAATGTATAAAAGGCAGTTGCAATAGGCCAGGTTTAAACCAACTTTTGCAATTGAAGGAGAAAAAGGGAATAGTTTTTATGGTGTTATAGCCAGGTCATATTTATTATAAAAACTTGTGCAATATGAAAAGGAAGCTTCTTTCACCCAAAGCATGTATAGTTACATTTTTGCTTTTTGCATGCAGTACTGCATGGGCACAAGCAAAAGGTGACATCGTAAAACCGGGCAAGAATACAGACCCGATGGTAGTAAACCCCGGAAAAGCAAACGACGGAATGGCTGTAAAACCGTCTCACCCAAATAACGACATAAAACATCCTATGGCAATAATGTCTGACACAGCCTTTCTTAATAAAAACATTCGCGATAACCAGGTAGAAATAACATTATCTGCACTAGGGCAGGAAAAAGGAACATCTGCGGCGGTAAAAAGAGTAGCAGCAATAATGAAAACAGATCATACAGCTATATTGAATGATCTTTTAAGCATACAAAAAAAACATGGCAAAGCAGCCGACGGATTAGATAAAATGCCACCTGATGCATTACCTGCCGGCGATAATTTTGATCAGGCGTGGGCAGGTCAAATGTTGGCAATGCATGAAGCGAAAATTGCAGAACTGGAGACTTTTATTGGCCTTACAAAAGATGCGGAACTAAAAGCGGCTGTTATGAAGGCAATTCCAAAAATAAAAAAACACCGTGATCTGCTGGCAGAAATTCCGGGAGCAAAGGAAAAATCAAAAGCCGCCCGCACCAGAACAATATAAAACAACAACGGTTTTTTAAAGAGATCTTCATTTCAGAAGGTCTCTTTAATTATTAAACTTAAAAAAACGATTATAAGCCTTTCTCAAAGAACCATTTTCGCCAATAAGTCAACCAAATGAAATTCATTTATTCTACTTTAACTGTTAGCGTAAAATGCCCTTTCCATTCTTCACCCTGCATTAAATTTTCACCGACTATTATTTTATAATTTCCATGCTGGTTTATTTTCATATCCATTCTTCTGCCAAAAGGCCCGTCGGCTTTTCCATCGGGCATAAAGAGCTGGTTAATACGAATATTAGCAACAGAATCTTCCGGGATTAACCGCACCATCAGCTTGTCGCCTTTTGTAACAGGAACATTTACCGTTATTGGTTTATTAATACCCTTAATTCTGCCTTTAACGGTTGTGGAGCTACTGTCTTTGGGAAATTTAATTGTAATGATACTATCCTCGGTAAAATCAGTTTCATAAGAATTTACCGGAGATGCACTGCTATCATTCATTGACATCTTCTTGTCGGCAGACGAATGACTATCGCTCTCAATATTTCTGCATCCGGCGATAACCAGGACAATAATGAATAATAGAGTTCTCATAAAAATTTATTGATTACAATAGAAATGCTAATGAAAAGACCATTTTAAAGATACAAAAGCAGCATGCATGTGAAGAAAAGTTTTTAAACTTCAATGCGACTGTGTTAAAACAATAAAGGGTATGTCTGGAACACACCCTTCTGAATATTGAACCATGTTATTTATTAAAAGACTTCTCAACCTTTTATTTTAAGCCTCAACTGTTGCTTTACTCACCTCACGGTAAATAAATGATCCGCAAATATGTCTGCGGGCAAATCTTCCGGGAGTATCTGCGTTTACTAATTTTATATATAGCGCTCGTGGTACATCGAAGTATTCGTAGCAGTTTCCTTCAGCATAAGTGATGTTAAGATTTCCCCCTTTGTAGTTTAAATCTACAATGGTTGAAGATGATATAATGCTGGTATATTCTTCTAAAGCATCAGCATGTGTCTCGGAAGAAATGCTCACTAAAAAATGATATGCTTCAATTATTTTTTTACTTTTCTCGTGGGCTTCTTCCTGCTCGCCACCTTCCTGAAATTTATCCGGATGACAATCCTTCATTAAATTTCTATAGACAGTCTTTAATTCTTTTAAACTAACCTTTTCATCAACACCTAATAATTTT
>JBBPZJ010000029.1:0-12942 GCA_038199395.1 Chitinophagales bacterium | reverse complement strand
TCAATTAAGTCAATTAAATGTCTTGAGACGAACAAACCAAAAGTACAAATAGACTGGGAAGAGCCGTATGACGGGAGACTGTCAAGTACGGTTCTGTGAGAGGCTTGAGGGTGAAATTCCCTCTTGCCTACTCGGCCAACAATGTTGAACAGAATTACAAAAGCTGACTACAAAAAAATAAAAAAATGTCCGTTGTAGAACAACCTAAACATAGAGTGCTTCCAGATGGAAGTATAGAAAAGACTACTACCACCCTAAACCTTGGGCCTACCCATCCTGCAACGCATGGAGTGTTTCAAAACATTTTGGAAGTAGACGGGGAAAGAATAGTAGATGCTGAGCAAACGGTTGGTTATATACATCGTGCCTTTGAAAAAATTGCTGAGCACAGACCTTTATACCAAATTACCCCACTTACCGATCGGTTAAACTATTGCAGCAGCCCGATTAATAACATGGGCTGGCATATGACGTGCGAAAAATTGTTAGGCCTTACACTTCCTAAACGTGTTGACTACCTTCGAATTATTATAATGGAGTTAGCCCGTATTGCCGATCATCTTATCTGTAACTCGGTAATAGGAGTAGATGCCGGAGCATTTACGGGTTTTCTGTATGTGATGCAGTACCGTGAGTTGATTTACGAAATTTGGGAAGAAGTCTGTGGCAGCAGGTTGACCACTAATATTGGACGCATCGGAGGTTTCGAACGAAATTTCAATGACATAGCTTTTAGAAAGTTGGAGAAATTCTTAAATGAATATCCGAAGGTTTTGAAGGAGTTCGAAAATTTGTTTAACCGTAACCGTATTTTTATGGAACGGACGCAAGGTGTAGGCGGAATAAAAGCTGAAAGAGCCTTAAACTATGGATTTACAGGGCCAAATCTTAGAGCGGCAGGTGTCGATTATGATGTGCGTGTGCATTCTCCTTACAGCAGTTACGAAGATTTTGATTTTACTGTTCCCGTCGGAAACACAGGTGATGTATATGATCGTTTCCTGGTTCGTAATGAAGAGATGTGGCAATCATTAAGCATTATAAAACAAGCTTACCAAAAGGTGCAGGAATTTAAAGGAAAAGAAGCGGAAGTTTTTCATGCGGATGCCCCTGAATATTATTTGCCGGAAAAAAAGGACGTTTATACTAAAATGGAAGCCCTTATTTATCATTTTAAGATAGTGATGGGTGAGACGGACATTCCGGCGGGGGAAGTTTACCATTGTGTAGAAGGTGGAAATGGTGAGCTTGGTTTTTACCTCATTAGCGACGGAGGCCGTACTCCCTACCGCCTTCACTTTCGCAGACCGTGTTTCATTTATTACCAGGCATATACAGAATTAGTAAAGGGAAGCATGTTAAGTGATGCAATAATGTGCATGAGCTCCCTTAATTTAATTGCCGGCGAAATGGATGGATAAAAAAAATTAAAAATTAAAAATTAAAAATGGAAAGTGCGAAGCTATGCTTTTGAATTTTTCATTTTGCTTTTTCATTATAAATGATACAGTTTTCAGAAAAGAGTTTAAATAAAGTGCAGGAGATTATTGCGCGTTATCCCGAGGGCAAACAGAAAAGTGCTTTGCTACCAGTGCTTCATTTGGCTCAGGAAGAATTTGGTGGATGGCTGGATGTACCTGTTATGGATTATTTAGCAGAAATACTTAGCATCACTCCTATAGAAGTTTATGAGGTTGCTACCTTTTATAGCATGTATAATATGAAGCCGGTAGGTAAATTTCTTTTTGAGGTTTGCCAAACGGGGCCTTGCATGCTCAGAGGTAGTGATGAAATTATTGAGTATATTAAAAACAAGCTGGGTATAGGCGTTGGTGAAACTACTCCGGATGGATTATTTACCTTAAAAGTGGTTGAATGTTTAGGCGCCTGTGGATATGCTCCGATGATGCAACTAGGCAAGCACTATAAAGAACATTTAACGCCCGGAAAGGTAAATGCAATTATAGAAGAATGTCGCAATTTTTCTGCCATGAATAATTAGTAATTCTTATTAAACTGATTTAAATCAACTGCTATGAAGCTTACTCCTTACATCAACTTTGAAGGAAACGCCGAAGAAGCGATGAACTTTTACGCTGAATCGTTAGATGGAAATATAATCGAAATTAGCAGGTATGGAGACAGTCCGATGCCTGCAGATGATGATTATAAAGATAAAGTAATCCATGGCAGAGTGCAGTTTGGGGATAATGTGATCATGATATCTGATACTTTCAAGGGAAATGCTATTCAAACCGGTGGAAATATCCAGTTGTCTGTCGAAGTAAGTGAAGAAGGCAAAATAGATGAAGTTTTTAAAAAGATGGCAGAAGGGGGAACGGTGACAATGGAATTGCAGGACACTTTTTGGAGAGCGAGGTTTGGGATGCTAAAAGATAAGTTTGGTGTAAGTTGGATGTTTAATCATGAGTTGAAAAAATAAGTTATAGTTTAAATTTAAAAAGTAAAAAGGCATTTTTTGCTTTTGGCTTCTTACCTAAAAAAATGAGCACAAAATTATTATTAGATAAAGCCGACGTTGAAGGAATTCGTTTTTATAAAGCCTACCGGGAAAACGGTGGATATGCTGCTGTAGAAAAGGCTTTTAAAATGAGTCCGGCAGACATTGTGGAAGAGGTTAAAAAAAGTGGATTGAGAGGTCGTGGGGGTGCAGGTTTTCCTACTGGTATGAAATGGAGCTTTCTGGCAAAGCCGGAAGGCGTTCCCCGTTACCTTGTTTGCAATGCTGACGAAAGTGAACCAGGAACTTTCAAAGATAGATATCTAATGGAGTTTCTCCCTCACCTGTTAATCGAGGGGTTAATTATTTCATCCTTTGCACTGGGAAGTAACAGAACTTATATTTACATACGTGGTGAATATGCCTGGATACCCGATATTTTGGAATATGCAATAGATGAGGCTAAACAAAATGGGTGGTTAGGAAAAAACATTTTAGGATCCGGCTTTGATTGCGAGATTTATGTTCATAGAGGAGCAGGAGCTTACATATGTGGTGAAGAAACAGCCTTGATTGAAAGTTTGGAAGGTAAAAGAGGGAATCCTCGTATTAAACCGCCTTTCCCAGCTATCAGGGGCTTGTGGGAAAGTCCAACGGTTGTTAATAATGTTGAAACACTTGCTGCTATCGTTCCTATTTTTAACATGGGCGGCGAAGAGTTTGCTAAAATAGGAGTCGGTAAATCTACGGGCACGAAATTGATTAGTGCTTGTGGCAATATTAATAAGCCGGGTGTTTACGAGATTGACATGACCATAAGCGTTGAAGAGTTTGTTTATAGTGATGAATATTGCGGAGGTATTCCAGATGGGAAAAGGTTAAAAGCTTGCATTCCCGGAGGTTCGTCAGTACCTATTTTGCCTGCAAATCTGCTTTTTAAGACTGCAAAAGGTGAAACAAGGTATATGAATTATGAAAGTCTTTCAGATGGTGGCTTTGCAACTGGAAGTATGATGGGTTCAGGTGGTTTTATTGTTTTGGATGAGGATCAATGTATTGTTCGTCATACTTTAACCTTAGCTCGTTTTTATCATCATGAAAGTTGTGGCCAATGCAGTCCTTGTCGTGAGGGAACAGGCTGGATGAAGCGGGTTTTATATAACCTGGAGTACGGAAAAGGTAAACTAACTGATATAGATTTGCTTTGGGATATACAGAGGAGGATTGAAGGAAATACTATTTGCCCCTTGGGTGATGCAGCAGCATGGCCTGTTGCAGCAGCTATCCGACACTTCAGGGATGAATTTGAGTGGCACGTTTTAAATCCCGAAGAGAGCCAAGTAAGAAATTTTGGATTAGCACATTATGCTGATTCAAGGGAAGTATTAGCGTAGGCTTTTGAAGTTGACATTTAAATAAAGACCCCAGAGTGTTTGTCGCACGATTGTACTAAAGTAAATATTGGAGCGAACATTGAACCACATAAAGAACATAGAAATTAAGAACTTTAAATCTATCCGCAATCAAAGAATTGATGACTGCCGAAGGATTAATGTTTTTATTGGTTATCCAAATGTGGGGAAGAGCAATATTTTGGAAGCTCTTAGCCTATTTTCAATTGACGATTCAAACCTTAATTTTTCTTCTTTTATTAGAATTGAGGATTACACAACTCTTTTTTTTGATGGGGAAATTAGTCAAAGGTCAGAAATAAAAATAAATGACAAACATCGTATTATAGGTAAATTTACAAATGAAAGCATTGCTTTTGAAAAGCAATTTGAAAGAGAAGGAACATTCTTTGAAAGAAATGATTCTGGAAATATTATTTTAGATAATAGTGCAGATGTATCAATAGGAAGTAGTTTTAAACTAGGTGAAAAAGGTAAGCTTTTTGACTTTAAGTTTGGTAGCATTGGGAGGCAAAAGGAGCTTTCCCAAGTGAAGAAGTATGAATTTGTTAAGAATCTTAATCATTCAACTAACGGCTATTCATCATTGAATTTTCCTTTTGGGGAGAATATTTTTAATATTATATCTACACATAAAACATTAAAAACAGAAGTCTCAGAACTCTTCGAACCTTACAAGTTGGAGTTGATCTACGATAGAAGACTGCAAGAATTTACAATACTAAAAAGAACTGGATTCGAAAGTTTCTCTATTCCTTATTCGTTGATTGCCGATACTTTGCAACGATTAATATTTTATAAAAGCGCAATTTTAAGTAACAAGGAAAAAGTATTACTTCTTGAAGAGCCTGAGGCACATATGTTTCCTCCATATATTTCTAAATTAACCAGTGATATTGTAAACGATGAAAATGAGAATCAATTTTTTCTGGCAAGTCATAGTCCCTTTGTTTTAAATGATTTGATTTCAAGCGTGGAAAAGAATGAGTTATCTGTTTATATAGTAAGCTATGAAAACGAAACAGGGGAAACACTCGTTCATCGTATGACTGAAAAAGATGTTAACGAAGCTTATCAATTCGGTTATGATTTTTTTATGAACATAGATAATTTCATTCCGCAAAAGCAGCATGAATAATTTTGAAGAAAACTGGTATTTGCATTTTGTGCCAGAATGTTATTTTGACACTGTTCTTCTAAAAAAAATATTTCAAACCAGCGAGCGATTAATGCATAGAAAGGGTTGTAATAATGTTGTAAATGATTTAGATAGTGAAAGATTAAGAGATGGGTTTGCAGTTGCAGTAATTGATAAGGATAAAAGAGAATTGAAATTCTTAAAAAGCTGTACAATTCTGTATGACGCAAATAAAATCATTTTATGGAAACATAAGGATAGATTGCAGTTTGTAATACAATTAAATCCGCCTTTAGAAGATTGGATTGTAACTATCCTGGAAGAAAATGGGTTGAGGATAGAGGACTTTGGCTATTTAAAAGATTTTAAAAAATTGAAGAAGCAATTAAAAGAAGATATTAATAATGAAAATGATGATAAGCTTAGAAAGCTTGTTAGTGCGGTCATTAAAACAGAGTGTCAAGCAATCAGAAAAATAAAATCAATATTGTTTTATTTGAAAGACAAGAATTATCAGACAGATATAAACGAACTAATAAATGCCTGAAGAAATAAAAAAAGAACCGCCGACAAACTTTAAAGTAACTATAGATAACATTACTATCGAGGTTGCTCCGGGAACATCTATATTAATGGCAGCAAGAAAGATTGGTGGTGATGTTACCCCTCCGGCAATGTGCTTCTATAGCAAATTGAAGGGAAGTGGGGGTAAATGCCGCACTTGTTTGGTGGAAGTGGCGGCAGGCTCAACTGCTGATCCTCGCCCCATGCCGAAATTAGTAGCCAGTTGCAGAACAAACGTGATGGACGGGATGGTTGTAAAAAGCGTAACCAGTGAGAAGGTATTAGATGCAAGAAAGGGTGTAGTGGAGTTTCTATTACTTAACCATCCATTAGATTGTCCTATTTGCGATCAGGCGGGAGAATGTCATCTACAGGATCTCAGCTATGAGCATGGAAGCGAAGGAACAAGGTATGAATTTCAACGCAGGTTGTTTGAAAGAGAAGATATCGGTCCCTACATACAACTCCATATGACGCGTTGCATTCTTTGTTACCGTTGTACCTACATAGCGGACCAAATTACAAATACAAGAATGCATGGTATTTTAGACAGAGGTGAACATGCACAGATCAGCACTTATATTTCTAAGGCAATTGATAATGATTTCAGTGGAAATATGATTGATGTTTGTCCGGTAGGTGCCTTAACTGACAGAACGTTTCGTTTTAAACAAAGAGTTTGGTTTCTAATACCGTTAAATGCACATAGGGATTGTGACCAGTGTTGTGGCAAAGTAACCATCTGGAATAGAGGCGACGAAGTTTTTCGCGTAACAGCACGAAAAGATGAATGGGGTGAGGTAGAAGATTTTGATGGAAAAACCGGATGGATTTGTAATACCTGTCGTTTTGATAAAAAGAAAACGAGTGACTGGGTTATTGAAGGATCAAGAAAAATAAACAGGCACTCGGTCATCTCTGCAAATCATTATTTGGATGATCTCAAACGCCCGCATGAAACTATTGCAGAAGTAATGGGTGGAAGGAGACCAAAACTTTTGATGGATATTCACAAAGTAAGTGAGGTAAACAAACCAAACGTACATTTGAGCGAAATTGAAGGGCCGGCAACAGGGAAAGCATTTAATAAGGGAAATGAATTACCTTATAAATCAGAATAAGCTTTGAATCAAAAGGATGAAATATTGAGAGAAATAAAGCAAGCTGTTTTGAAAGTTGATTCTAATGCAGAGGTAGTTTTATTTGGTTCAAGGGCAAGGGGAGATTTTCATGAGGAGAGTGATTGGGATGTTTTGGTGTTGGTTGATAAGGATGAGAAAGATTATGAATTTAAAAACAAAATTCGGAATGCACTTTTTGAGTTGGAATTGAAATTCAGAATAGGAATCTCAAGTATAATTAGAAATAAAGAGTTTTGGCAGGAAATCAGTGTGACGCCGCTTTATCAAGAAATTGAAAAAGACGGAGTTCCTTTATGAAAAGAAGTAAGGCTGACTTAATACAATATAGAATTCAAAAATGTGATAAAGCGTTTAAGGCGGCAAAGGGTTTAGGAGATTTAGAAGATTAAAATGGAGCTATTAATCGTTTATATTATTCTGCCTTTTATGCAATTTCTGCCGCATTATTGAATTATGATATTTTCGTAAAAAGTCATTCGGGAGTAAAGTCGAAGTTTCATGAACTAATCATAAAGCAAAATAAAGTTGATAGCAAAAGTGGAAAACTCTTCAATCAGCTTTTTGATAACAGACATGATGCAGACTATCAAGATTTCGTAGTTTTTACAAAAGAAAATGTTGATGATTTGATTCAGAGAACAAAAGACTTTATAACTGAATTAAAGCAATTAATATTTAATGAAGTTGAAAAATAGGATGATTATTTTGACGGCACCGTAGCCAAGTGGTAAGGCAAGGCTCTGCAAAAGCTTCATCAGCGGTTCGACTCCGCTCGGCGCCTCTGAAGATGTTAGCCATTTATTGGCAAAAGACTATAGAGTAATGAATGGCACTTGCATAAATCGTATTAGAGCTTTAAAATAATTTGAATAAAATGTTGCTTTTACAAATTGACCTGGCTTTATTGGCAGAAAAATTGATTCTTATAGGAGCGATTATAACAGCGTCACTTGTTATTGCAATGTATGCAACATATGGTGAGCGGAAAGTAGCTGCAATCTTACAGGACCGTAAAGGACCAAATCGTGCGGGTCCGTTTGGTATTTTGCAGCCTTTGGCAGATGGAGGAAAGCTTTTCTTTAAAGAAGAAATTATTCCGAATACTTCTAATAAAACCTTGTTTATCCTGGGGCCATGCCTGGCTATGTTAACTGCCATGATGACCAGCGCTGTTATTCCATGGGGAAATCAACTTCATTTTAAGCTTTTTGGTATTGACCGCATTGTAAATCTTCAGATTGCTGATATAAACATAGGCATGCTCTATGTATTTGGCGTAGTAAGTACAGGTGTATATGGCATTATGATAGGCGGATGGGCGAGCAATAATAAGTTTTCTCTTATGGCAGCAATGCGTGGTGCATCGCAGGTAATTAGCTATGAACTTGCAATGGGCCTATCATTTATTGCTCTACTTATGCTTACTGGTTCCTTAAGCATGAAAACGATTGTTGAGCAGCAAATACAAGGCGGCGTCTGGAACATCTTTTATCAGCCGCTTGGCTTCCTCATCTTTTTAATTTGTGCTTTTGCTGAGTGTAATCGTGCACCCTTTGACTTATCAGAGGCTGAAAATGAATTGAACTTCGGTTATCACCAGGAGTACTCGAGTATGAAGCTTGGCTTTTACCTTTTTGCTGAATATATCAACATGTTCATTAGCAGCGTTATTATGGCTACGCTTTATTTTGGTGGCTATGACATGCCATTTGTAAACGAAGCAAATCTGTCGGTAAACGTAGCTGCAATCGTTGGTATAGTTGCACTGTTAGGCAAGTCGTTTATTTTCATTTTTATATTCATGTGGGTTCGATGGACATTGCCTCGTTTCAGGTATGACCAATTGATGAACCTGGGATGGAAATCTCTAATTCCTTTAGCTCTTATTAATATGTTTATTACAGGCGCACTTATCTTGTGGAGACAAGGTTAATTTGAAAGTGTGGGTATTGCACGTGTTATTTTTGCATTCAAAAAACACTGCTTCTGGTGCTGATTGTTTGGCTTTTGTTTATTCCGAATAATTCTGTGCCATCAAAACCTTGTGGCGGAGTGAGCGGTGATAACGATTTCAATTTTGTTTTCACGGTTTGCAGCGCTTTCCAGGTTGACAAAACTTAACAGACAATGTTCAAAGAAGAAAAAAGAGGTGTGGTACAAGTGAGTGACACAACAATGGCGGGAAAAGATTAAATGACCACTAACCCAAGTTTCTCTAATAGTTGATTGAGACGATTAGGTAAATAAAGTTGATGAGTTAACAGTAGAAAAATATTTTTGCAAACCTTTTAAAAAGAGCTGCGCTTATTAGATCAGCTTTAATATATGCAACCGTTAACAAAAAAAGTAAAACAAGTAGAACGTAAGCCAATGACCTTTTTAGAAAGGTTATATCTTCCTGAAATTTTTAAGGGGATGGCGATTACGTTTAGTCACATCTTTAAAAAGGTTCCCACTGTTAGTTACCCTGAAGAAAAGCGACCTTTTGCAAAGGTTTTTCGTGGGTTACAAGTATTGAACAGGGATGAACAGGGGCGTGAAAGGTGTACTGCATGTGGTCTTTGCGCATTAGCTTGTCCTGCAGAGGCAATTACTATGGAAGCGGCAGAAAGACAAAGAGGAGAAGAAGATTTATACCGTGAAGAAAAATATGCAGCAAAATATGAGATCAACATGTTGCGCTGTATTTTTTGTGGATTGTGCGAAGAGGCTTGTCCTAAAGATGCAATTTATTTAAGTGAAACTTTTGCTCCGGCCAATTTTCAACGCAAAGGATTTATTTATGGTAAAGAAGATTTGCTAATACCTAATCCGTTGACACAACCCGAAGAATATGAAAAGGCTAAAGGTGAAAGAGCGCCCACGACACACTAACTACTTACCAACTGCATTTAAATGAGTACAACTGAAATTTTATTCTGGTTCCTTTCTGCTCTTGCGCTGGTTGGTGCTACGATGGTCCTGATAAGTAAAAATCCTGTTCACAGTATTTTATGGCTTATTATTGTATTTTTTGCTATTTCGGGTCATTATATATTATTAAATGCTCAGTTTCTCGCAATTGTTAATTTGATTGTTTATGCGGGTGCGATCATGGTATTATTCCTTTTTGTAGTGATGCTAATGAATCTAAATAGCGACTCTGAGCCCCAGAAAAATAACAGGTTTAAAATTGCCGGTGCTATTTCCGGCGGGTGTCTGATGCTGATAATGATTGATGTAGTCAGGGATGCCGGGGAAGTGCAGCACGCAAAAGCTTTGGTTAAAGAAGGAAATATAGGTTTAATAAAAAACCTTGGAATGGTATTGTTTAGAGATTATGTAATACCGTTCGAAATAAGCAGTGTTTTGTTTTTAGCGGCGATGGTAGGTGCGGTAGTGATAGGGAAGAGGGATTAATGTGCTAATTAGCCAATTTGAAAATTTGAAAATGGAATAGAATTGCTGTTTAATTTTCAAATTGTCAATTAATAAATTTTCAAATTATGGGTTCATGCCAATAACATATTATATCGTACTTTCCATCGTTTTGTTTTGTATAGGAGTAGTGGGTGTGTTAACGCGTAGAAATGCCATAATTATTTTTATGTGCATCGAATTGATGCTAAATGCGGTAAACCTGCTACTTGTTGCCTTCTCAAAAATGCATAATGGAAATGCTATTGCTACTAACCCAAACAGTACTGTAGGAATAGATGGGCAATTATTTGTTTTTTTTATAATGGTCGTTGCTGCTGCTGAGGTTTGTGTAGGTCTTTCCATTATAGTAATGATGTATAGAAATACCCATTCCGTCGACGTCAACTTTCTTAATAGATTAAAGAATTAACCCCCTAACCCCCTGAAGGGGGAATAAGGAGAAGTATTTTATAACTTAAATGTAAAGCCCCTTTAGGGGTTTGGGGTATGAGCAAACTTGTTTACTTGGTTCCATTGTTTCCCTTGATAGGTTTTCTTATCAATGGTTTAGGCCGTAAAGCGTTATCTAAATCATTGATTGGTTTAATTGGAAGCGGTGTAATCCTTGCTTCTTTTGCAATAAGCCTGGGTATTTTTTTCGAAGTGAAGCAAGATGGTTTTCAACCGCAGATCATTCACCTTTTTGACTTTATTAAAGTTCAATCCTTTACTATTCCATTTTCTTTCCAGGTTGACCAGTTGTCTTCGTTATTTCTATTAATCATCACCGGAGTTGGTTTTCTTATCCATTTGTATTCCACATCGTATATGCATAATGAAGAGACCCAGCATTACGGAAGATATTTTGCTTACCTGAACTTGTTCGTGTTCTCTATGTTATTGTTGGTACTGGGGGCGAATTATTTAATCATGTTTATCGGTTGGGAAGGAGTAGGTCTTTGCTCATATCTTTTGATTGGATATTGGTTTAAAAACAACAATTACAATTACGCAGCACGAAAGGCTTTTGTGATGAACCGGATAGGAGACGTTGGATTTTTACTTGCTGTATTTTGGATTTTAACAAAGCTTGGAACCCTATCTTATCTTGATGTTTTTTCCAAAGCTTCCTCCTTCAGCACTTTTGATGTTACGGCTATTACAATGTTGTTGTTCGTCGGCGCAATGGGTAAGAGTGCTCAAATTCCTTTATACACCTGGCTACCCGATGCGATGGCAGGTCCTACGCCTGTCTCGGCTTTGATTCATGCCGCAACGATGGTTACGGCGGGCATCTATATGATTGTTCGCAGTAATGTACTTTACACTATGGCGCCTACTACGCAAGGTGTTGTTGCTGTTATTGGATTAGCGACTGCTTTTCTTGCAGCAACCATTGCCATAAAGCAAAATGATATTAAAAAAGTGCTTGCCTACTCAACAGTGAGCCAGTTAGGATATATGTTTTTGGGCTTAGGCGTAGGTGCATACACGGGTGCTGTTTTCCACGTGATGACTCATGCTTTTTTTAAAGCCCTATTGTTCTTAGGTGCGGGCAGCGTTATCCACGCGATGGGAAATGAACAAGACATTCGAATGATGGGCGGGTTGAAAAAATATATGCCCATAACGCATATTACCTTTTTATTAGCTTGTTTAGCGATTTCAGGTATTCCCCCCTTTAGTGGTTTTTTTAGTAAGGATGAAATCCTGGCCGCTGCTTATGAACATAACAAGCTCCTTTGGTTAATAGGTGCTATTACCTCAGGTCTTACTGCTTTTTATATGTTCCGTTTATATGTAATGACGTTTTTGGGCCAGTTTCGAGGGACTCACGACCAGGAGCATCATCTGCACGAAAGTCCCTCAACTATGACCATACCTTTGATTATACTGGCTGTATTAAGTGTCATAGGTGGTTTTGTAGGAATTCCGGAAGCTTTTGCGCACAATGCTCATGCCCTTCAGCATTTCCTTTCCCCGGTTATAGTTAAATCCGCAGAAACAAGTCACGGTTTAGATGTCTCCACTGAATACGTTTTGATGGGTATTTCTGTGGCACTGGCTATAATTGCTATTATTTATGCCTGGACGAGATTTAGCAAAAAACCAGAGATTGCTGAGGCTGAGGGAGTCGGAAAATTATTGGCGAATAAATGGTACATAGATGAGCTTTATGATAAAATAGTAACTAATCCGCTATTGTCGTTAAGCAGTTTTCTAAAAAATGTAATCGAGAAAAGTGGAATTGATGGAGTTGTGAATGGAGTAGGTAGAGGTGTAAATTATGCCGGCAGACAAATTAGGTTGATGCAAAGCGGGCAAGTAGGAAACTATATCCTGCTTATGGTATTAAGCATGGTTTTGATGATTATCCTTGTTTTTTATGGTAATAATCTTAACCCATTCCTTAAATATTTTTCAAAATAATTGCAGGTAAAAATAAAGTATGATCCCCGTTTTATTAATTGTTATTCCTTTAGTAACCGGCTTAGTGTCTTTTTTCCTAAAAGAAGAAAGAAGTGCAAAAGCTTTTGCTTTATTAAGTTCGGTTGCAACACTTGCAGTTTCACTGATCAGCCTTTCCCAGTCAGGCAACTCAATTTCATTTGATGCGCAGTGGTTGCCAATGTTAGGAAGTCGATTTTCTGTTTCTCTAGACGGCATGGGAAAAATACTTACACTTTTAACAGCCATTTCTTTTCCAATAATATTTGCCGCAACTTATAATAACAAATACAAAGCCCCTAATGCTTTTTATGGTTTCATGCTACTAACACAGGCTGGATTAATGGGCGTTTTTTGTGCTATGGATTTATTCCTGTT
>JBBPZJ010000028.1:0-11838 GCA_038199395.1 Chitinophagales bacterium | reverse complement strand
GACTTATCGTCATCCATTGCGGGTACATCTACATGCCACCCTTTAAGATCTTTGCCATTAAAAAGGCGAATAGCTTTCGGTCGATTTTTAAATGAAAGAATTGAGATAAATAATACGGATAATAAGATTAGCTTCTGCATATTTTTACGGGTAACAGGTTAATCTGAAAAATAACAAAAGATGGGGTAATTGCAAGAATTAAAATTTTAACTGTGGCCCCGCTTTGTGGTTGTGAGCGGGAAACACGAGACTTGGCAAGCTGAAGTTTTGAGGTTACTTTAAGTTGTTGAACGTGTGGTGTTATTTTTGCTTTCCTTAGCTGAAATAAATCAAATCTATTGAATCCAGCTTTTCATGCGAATGTCGTAAGACACTTTTACCTTATCGGTCATAAGTGTAACAGTATAGAAAAAATTAATAAAGCTTTTAAGCAACAAGTAAACGGCATCGAATGCGACTTGTGGGCCGATGATGAGAAAAAATGGTGGATAAGCCATTGGGGAGTTTGGAAAACGGATTTAATAGAATGGCTGACCTATATTAAAAAAGCCGAAAAAAAATTTAAACGCCAGATGTCAGTAATTATTTTTGATATAAAGACACCTGAACCTTTTGCCGGCGTTCGTGAAACAATCAATAAACTTCTTCCACCCGATTTGTCGAGAATATATTCTACCGCCACCATTAGCAGGGCTCATATTTTTAAAGACATAGTTTCTCTGCTAACACCAGTTGAAGGAATTGCAATAGACGAAGAGGATGATCCTAAAAAAGTAGAAGCGTTCTTTAACTCTATCGGTGCAAGGCAATCCTGGTATGGCAATGGCATCACGCTTATTCCCATAAACGAACAATTCCATACTTCAATGCAGGAAGCAGCACCCATAAGAGATTCGACAGGACCTTTCTCTAAAATTTATACTTGGTCGGTTCATCGCAAAGAAGCTTTGCGCAAATACATAGAGGAAGATAAAGTAGACGGAGTTATTGTGGGCTTAAATGGTATATTGACCAGTCCCGTTACTAATGCGTTGAGTATTATCAAAGCAAATAATGAGATACAACTCGCAAATAGAAATAGTCCTTTGTATTAGTTTCAGCTTGTTACTTAATTAGAATAAGCATCAACAAGACAGCGCCAATTAATAATATTACTTTTAGTTCATTTAATATTTATTAGATGAAGTCACGGAGACAGTTTGTAAAAAATACGGCGGCAGGAGTAGGCGTGTTATCATTATCAACTTTATTGCATGCCAACGATGTTACAGGAAATAACGGAAAAAAGAAAATCGTTTGTTTAGGCGGGCATCCCGATGATCCGGAAAGTGGCTGCGGCGGCACACTGGCAAAAATGATTAAGAAAGGACACGCTGTAACAATTATATATTTAACAACGGGTGAAGCCGGAGTAAAAGGCAAAAGCCATGAAGAGGCTGCGGCAATAAGAAAACAGGAAGCGCTAAACGCCTGCGCCATACTAAGTGCAAAACCAGTTTTTGTCGGTCAAATCGATGGAGATACTGTAGTAGATAATGCCTGGTTAAATAAAATTGTAAAGCTACTTTCTGACGAAAACCCCGATGTCGTCTTAACACATTGGCCGATAGACAGCCATAAAGATCACCAGGTGGCAAGTTTACTCACCACACAAGCCTGGGTAAAGACACAGAAAAAGTTTGCCCTTTATTTTTTTGAAGTTTGTGCCGGGGAACAATCACTGGGCTTTCATCCTACTGATTATGTAGATATTACTGATACCCAGGGGTTAAAAAGACGAGCCATTTATTGTCATCAAAGTCAAGACCCTGTTGGTATTTATAATTGCGGCCATGCAGCAATGGAAGAATTCAGGGGAAGAGAATCGGGTGTAACAGCAGCAGAAGCTTTCGTAGGGATAGCAAAAGCAGGTGGACTGGTATGAGTGACATTTCTAAGAATGGTAGAAGGTGCACAAACAGCTCAAACAGCATAAACATAGAATTTTGCAATAGCTTTCGCTTCTCTAAATTTTCTGCCTTAGCAAACATTAAAAATCATCTCTTATTAGCCATATTAATCTCTGGGAGGAAAAGAATATCTTGCTATATAATAAACAAAAATATCCCGATAAAGTTGAGAATGAAATTATCTTCATTCGTAACGACCTTTTCGGTTAATATTAAAAAAGAAGATTCAATCTAATACCAATTAAAGAGGCGGTAATACAATCATAAACTGTTTTAAAAACCTTAAAGTGATCCATATGAATAACTTCAGTAACGAAAGGCGTCGTTTTCTTAAAGGGGCCGCAGCATCTTTGGCTCTTACAGCTTTAGGCTCTGGTGGTCTGGGTTTTATCTATGCACCTGGCAAGTCGTACCGTGTTGCACTAATAGGAACAGGATGGTATGGGAAAGGGGATCTTTTCAAACTGATACAGGTCGCGCCTGTAGAAGTGGCAGCACTTTGCGATGTTGATAAAAATCAACTTTCAGAAGCAGGTAAAATGGTAAGCCAACGGCAAAAATCGGGAAAGGTTCCCCGTCTGTATGGAGACTACCGTAAGATGTTGTCAGAAAATCAACTTGATATTGTGTTGATAGGAACGCCCGACCACTGGCATGCACTAACTGCCATCGAAGCGATGAAATCGGGAGCTCATGTGTACGTGCAAAAGCCAATTAGTGTAGATGTGATTGAAGGCGAAGCGATGGTGGCTGCTGCACGCAAATACAACCGGGTAGTACAGGTAGGCACACAACGCAGAAGCACGCCACACCTTATAGATGCTAAGAAAAATATTGTTGATGCGGGCCTGTTAGGCAAAGTTCATCACGTAGATATGTGTTGCTACTACCACATGGGCAATTGGAGCAACCCGCCTGTACAGCCGGTTCCCGATTTTTTTGACTATGACATGTACAGCGGCCCTGCCCCGGTACTTCCTTATGTGGGGCTGCCGCATATCGGTGGTTGGAGGTCTCGAATGGAATATTGTAACGGAATAATGGGTGATATGTGCGTTCACATGTTCGATGCTACCAGGTGGATGTTAGGATTAGGATGGCCAAAACGAGTTAGTTCAACAGGAGGTATTTACGTAAATAAAGAAGCCCGGGCAAACATTGCAGATACTCAGTCTGCCCTGTTTGAATATGAAGATCTCAATTGTAGCTGGCAACATAGAACGTGGGGTACACCAGCAGACCCCGATTTCCCCTGGTCTTTTAAAATTTATGGTGACAAAGGAACGCTGGAAGCAGATGTTTATAAATACAACTTCATCCGCGACGGAAAGGGAGAAAAGATTCATAAAGATGTAGTGTACGAGAAAGAAAAATACCCCGAAGATCTTACAGAGCCACGTATTGAAATACACACCGCTCCGGCAACGAGAGGACACATGCTTAACTTTTTAAATGCAATCGAAACGAAGACAACGCCTGTAGCGGATATTGAAGAAGGACATATATCTACAGCAAGTTGTATACTCGCAAATCTGTCGATGAAAACAGGACGTCCCGCCGTTTATGATCCCAAAAAACGGATTGTGGTCGGCGATCCCGAAATGACGGCACTTCTCAAACGCCCTTACAGACAACCCTGGCAACATCCTGATCCTAATAAAGTGTAGAGGCTCTTTTTCTGATTTAGGAACTTAACGACACCGTAAAGAGTGATCGTTATCGCTCCTGCTTGCAAGCAAATGTTACTTTACTGACACTTGTTTATCATACTTTCATTTGCAATTAATGAATTTGACGTTAGAAAATTTAAAGCTGAAATATTTTTTATTACTTTAAATTACACATCTAACTTGTTTGTCCTAAAACCAATCCTTTTAAATGCCTGAACTGCAAGCAAAAACCAGGTTTTCAAGAGAGGAATTTATAGAAAAGATCAACTCTCATAAAAAATGGGATGTTATCATTATTGGTGGCGGTGCAACGGGGCTGGGTATTGCCGTAGACAGCGCCAGTCGAGGCTTTTCTACTTTATTATTAGAGCGGGCAGATTTTGCAAAAGGTACTTCCAGCAGAAGTACAAAACTTGTGCATGGAGGTGTGCGCTACCTTGCTAAAGGCGACATTAGGCTCGTGTACAACGCTTTGGACGAAAGAGCGATCATGCTTAAAAATGCTTCTCACCTTGTAAAGGCTCAATCATTCATCATTCCCTGTTATAGCTGGCTTTCTACCATAAAATATTTTATAGGTTTAAAACTATACGACTGGCTTTCGGGCCGTTTTAGTTTTGGAAAGTCAAGCCTTTTTAGCAGGGAAAAAGTAATACGTCAACTACCCAATATAAATGCTGCCGGACTAACCGCAGGAGTAGAATATTTTGATGGGCAATTTGATGATGCAAGACTTGCTATCAACCTTGCTCAAACAAGTGCTGCAAAAGGAGGCGTTCTTCTAAATTATTTTAAAGTAAAAGGCTTACAAAAACAGGATGGAAAGATTAAGGGAGTGTCGGCAGTTGACCTTGAAACAAACAAGGAGTATTTGCTTTCCGCAAAAGTGGTGATAAATGCAACCGGAATTTTTGTTGATGAAGTGCTGAAACTTGATGAGCCCGGAAGAAAGGCGTTGGTAAGGCCTAGCCAGGGAATACATCTCGTGTTAAAAAGCTCCTTCCTGAAAAGTAGCAATGCTATACTGATACCGGAAACAAAAGATGGCAGAGTATTATTTGCTGTACCATGGCATGAACATGTGTTGGTAGGCACCACTGATACACCTCTCAGTGCCAGTAGCATTGAACCGGTAGCACTAGAGGAAGAAATTGAATTTATTCTTGAAACGGTTAAAAATTACCTCGCTGTTGCCCCGGCAAGAAAGGATGTTTTAAGTGTTTTTGCCGGTTTACGGCCATTAGCTGCAACGGATAAAAATATAAACAGTACCAAAGAAATTTCCCGCGATCATAAGCTACTTGTAAGTAACTCTGGTCTTGTTACCATTACAGGCGGCAAATGGACAACGTACAGAAAGATGGCGGAGGAAACTGTAAACAAGGCGGTTGAAATAGGTAAACTACCTAAAAGCCCTTGCTTAACTAAAAAACTCCGCATTCATGGCTGCACGACCAGTGCTATTGAAAGTCATCTTTCTATTTATGGAACTGATGCAGAAGGCATAAAAGCATTACTGAAAGAAAACCCATCATTCAATAAAAAATTAGTAGATCACCTGCCATATACAGAGGCAGAAGTTGTATGGGCTGTTCGCTACGAAATGGCAAGAAATATTGAAGATGTACTCGCTAGAAGATTAAGAATCCTGTTTTTGAATGCATTAGCTGCAATAGAAGCGGCTCCCCGCGTAGCAGCATTGATAGCCGACGAACTTGGCTATACAGAAGAATGGAAAACGAACCAATTAGAAGAATTCTATAAGCTGGGCAACCAATACCTGGCTAAGCAAAGCATTGATGTAACTACCTTAAGCAATAACAGAAACCAACAACCAACTGATGGCAAAATACATTCTATCAATTGACCAGGGAACAACCAGTTCACGGGCAATTGTTTTTAATCATGCAGGCAATATAGAAGCCGTTGCTCAAAAAGAATTTACGCAAATTTATCCTCAACCGGGATGGGTTGAACACGATGCAAATGAGATTTGGTCTTCACAGGCAGGTGTGGTTGCCGAGGCGGTTTTAAAAGCTGGTTTAAAACCGGTTGATATAGCTGCTATTGGCATAACCAATCAACGTGAGACTACAGTAGTATGGGACCGGCAAACCGGCAAACCTGTATGTAATGCCATTGTGTGGCAAGACCGCCGAACTGCATCGTTTTGTAATGAACTTAAAGTAAAAGGGTTAGATAAACTAATACAGGAGAAAACAGGGCTTATTGTTGATGCTTATTTTTCCGCTACAAAAATTAAGTGGATACTGGATAATGTACCTGGCGCTAAAGAAAACGCATTAGCAGGTAAACTTGCCTTTGGTACAATAGACTCCTGGCTCATCTGGAATTTGACAGCAGGAAAAAAACATGTAACTGATGTAACCAATGCATCACGAACAATGCTTTATAATATTCATACACTGCAGTGGGATGAGGAGCTATTAGGAATATTTGATGTTCCATTAAACATGTTGCCTGAAGTACGTTCATCAAGCGAGGTATTTGGAGAAACTGCCGGAGAATTATTGGCCGCAAAAATTCCCATCGCAGGTATTGCGGGTGATCAACAAGCAGCTCTTTTTGGGCAAATGTGCATTAAGACAGGGATGGTTAAAAACACCTATGGAACTGGCTGTTTTATGTTAATGAACATCGGATCAAAACCGGTCGTTTCAAAAAATAATTTAATTACCACCATCGCCTGGAAAATTGGAGATGAAGTACAATATGCATTGGAAGGAAGCATCTTTGTTGGGGGTGCAGTTGTACAGTGGTTAAGAGATGGATTGCAGATTATTTCAAACTCATCGCAGGTTGAAGAACTGGCTAATAAAGTACCCGACAACGGAGGGGTTTATTTAGTGCCTGCTTTTACAGGACTGGGAGCGCCGCATTGGAACCAGGAAGCACGTGGTACTATTGTAGGACTAACAAGGGGAAGCACTTCGGCGCACATAGCACGGGCAGCATTGGAAAGTATAGCATTTCAGACAATGGAAGTTTTAAAAGCAATGGAAGCAGACTCAAATGTTTCTATTGGTGAGTTACGTGTAGATGGAGGCGCTACCGTAAATGACCTGCTAATGCAAATACAAGCTGACATATTACAGGCCAGTGTTGTGCGGCCAGAGATTACAGAAACCACCGCAATGGGCGCAGCTTATCTTGCCGGACTTGCTGTAGGATTTTGGAGCAGCGTGGAAGAAATAAGCAAGCAATGGAAAATAAACAGGTCGTTTGAGCCGGGCACCGGCAGCAACCCTGAACTTTTGATTAAAGGTTGGCACAAAGCCGTTAAAGCTTGTAAAGCCTGGGCAGAAGATTGAAATATTTTAAAGTTGATAGTTCGAAGTTTAAAATACAAAATTCACTTAAACCTTTTTTAACCGGTACTCCAACTAAAGACTTAAAAAAGCAGAAATCGCTACCATTTCAAACTCAAAACTCAAAACTCAAAACTTTAAACTCCAAACCCAAAACTCAAATCGCAAAACTCTCAACTCTAAACTCGCTTGCTTATGTCAGAATTTTCAGCCGAACTAATAGGTACCATGCTTCTTATTTTACTGGGAAACGGTGTTGTAGCCAACGTAGTATTGCACGGCACTAAAGGATATAACGCCGGCTGGATGGTAATTACTACCGGCTGGGCGCTGGCAGTGTTTGTAGGTGTGGTGATAGCCGCACCTTATAGTGGAGCTCATTTAAATCCCGCAGTTACTATTGGCCTTGCTGTTGCAGGAAAATTTGCATGGAACAAGGTGCTAACTTTTATTGCTGCACAATTAATTGGTTCAGTAATCGGTGCTTTTTTGGTTTGGATTGTTTACAGGGATCATTTCAATAGAACAACCGATCCCAATTCGCAGTTAGCTGTTTTTTGTACCGCCCCCGCTATTCATAACAGGCTCTTTAATTTGCTTAGCGAAATTGTAGGAACATTTGTGCTTGTTTTTGTTATTTTCTATTTTACTAATGCTGAAATTACCGATCAAAAATCTCCCATAGGTCTTGGTTCATTAGGTGCTATTCCGGTTACATTTTTGGTTTGGGCTATTGGTCTTTCTTTAGGTGGAACTACCGGCTACGCTATTAATCCTGCAAGAGATTTAGGTCCCCGCATCGCACATTCTTTATTGCCTATGAAAGGCAAAGGAACGAGTAACTGGAGTTACGGCTGGATACCAATTCTCGGACCTTTTATCGGCGCCACCATCGCTGCTTTCATCTACCTGTTTTTTAAAGGATAACTTAATCTAAAAAAGCCACCCGTTAAGGCAGCTTCAATATTTATTATCAAAAAGTCCTTACAATTTTTCGTATAAACTTCTCAATTTTTCTCTAGTCATTATTTTTTCCCAGCCTTCTCCAAGCGCATTTTCCCAAAGAGGTTTCATACCAAGACTCACGTTTATCATTGCATCAAATTGTTCATCTGAAAGTCCCCGGCAAATTCCCTCCGGAATTTCAACCCTACTTTTCTCCACCATCCTTTTAAATTCTGCAGTGCCTTCAGAGTAATATTCTTCAAGATGATTCATTACTATGCAATTTCCTACTCCGTGTTTAGTGCCTAACAAAAAAGACAAACCATAACTAACGGCGTGTGCTACGCCTACCTGGCTGTAAGCTATACTCATTCCTCCTGCATAACTGGCCATCATTAGCTTATCATCGCTTTCAGCATCCCAACTATCTTTTTTAAGAAAAACTTGCTGGCATAGTTCCAATGCTTTTTCGCCATAGCTTTTGCTAAACTCATTCAGGTAAGTTCCTTGTAAACTTTCAATGCAATGAATGTAGCAATCCATTCCGGTATAAAACCGCTGGTTAACAGGAGCATTGGCTATTAACTCAGGATCGAGGACTATTTGATTGAAAGGAGTGTAATCGCTATTCATTCCTAGTTTACGTGTGGGCCCTGTTAATACCGTAGTTCTTGAAACTTCTGCACCTGTACCACTTAATGTTGGAATGCCCACCTTATACACGCCCGCAAACTTCACGAGGTCCCAACCCTGGTAATCGGCAGAGGAACCAGGGTTCGTCATCATCAGGCTAACTGCTTTAGCAAGGTCCATAGTAGAGCCGCCTCCTATTCCTGCAATACCGCTCACCGTTCCAAATTCTTCTTTTAACTCTGCGGCAATTTTATCTACGAAAGTGGTCTTTGGTTCATATGTTACATCAGTTAATATTACTTTATCCTTACCTTGTACCGGAATTCTGCCCGCCAAAGGTTTTCCCTCAAAATAATGGTCAACAAGAAAAATCATTGGAGCATTGCCTTTACGGTTAGGAGACAAAATTTCGTCTAATTGATTAAAACTGCCCCTGCCATATATAACATAGTCAACCATTTTAAAATTTCTAAACTTACTCATGTTTCAAATTTTCGTGGCACGAAATTACATTTTTGTGAACAGAGGTAATTGCCTTGTTACTTATCCACTATACAATTACATAAACCAGCGATCGTAGAATTTTACTTTCGGATAGCAAATTTTTAAAAAATATGGCTTTTGGATGGAAAACCCAGTATGAGAAAAGAGTGCCTGCCGAAGGATTAAACAACTGGGAAACTTTTAGCATTGTGCAACAGGCCTGCAAAGAACTTGAATGGGAGTATCTTGTTGTAGATGAAAATAAGTTTACCGCAACTACACCAACTCATTGGACACTAAGCGAGGAAATAATCAAAATATCTGTTGAAAACGATATAATTATTTTTAGAAGCCGCAGTGAAAGTCTTGAGTTATATGAAGCAGGGCGGAATCAAAAGAACATAGAAGATTTTCTTTTACCCAAATTCAGAAAAATAAAGTCTGACTGGACGAGTGAGCAATTACAGCATGCAGCTAAAACTCTGCGCGATGAAACCTTACGGCAAATAAAGTCGGGCAACAGGGTTACAGGGGAAAAAATGAGCTTTGGAACAAAGGATCACGGAATGACTTTTTTACTGCTGGCAGTACATGTGTTGGTGTTTATTGCGATGGTAATAAGTGGTGTAAACCTGATTGAGCCTGAAGCAAAAGACATCATAAAGTGGGGCGGCAATATAAAGTTTAATGTAACAGGTGGTGAATGGTGGAGACTAATTGCAAACATCTTTATACACATTGGTATTGTGCCATTGCTGGTAAACCTGTTTGGTCTCTATTTTATTGGGTTGATGGCCGAGTCAATTCTTGGCAAATTAAAAATGCTAATCGCTTATTTAACGATTGGTGTACTGGCGAGCCTTATCAGTATTGTATGGGCGCCTGAGGGAGTATCGGCAGGTGCAACAGGTGCAATATTTGGATTATATGGCGTTGTCCTCGCTTTCGTAACTACTGCTTATGTAAACAAAAAGTTTTCTCCGCTTTGGCTTGTCGGTGCCGTAGGCTATGCTGTCTTTAACATCGTTGTTGCTTATCGCGGTGGAAATGACAATGCCTCTTTAATTGGCGGTTTTGTTGCAGGTTTATGCACGGGGTACCTATTTTATTTCTTTCATTTTAAAAGAGAGCTGGCAAGGGCAGGCGGTACGAGGATTTCAATAGAAGTACTCCTTCTTACCACCTTAATTGTTTACTTCTACTTAAGGGTAAACGGTAGAAATGATTCTTTAAGATTTGAAAGAGAGGTAATGAAGCTGAACCAGATTGAAGTTAAAGCTATGGCGCAAATGCAACACCTGCAATCGGCGCAGTCTAATAACGAGGCTGTATCAGTGATACGTGACAGCGCCTTACCCCAGTGGAAACATTTTCAGGAACAAATTATGAAAACAGGGGCCTACAGCCTGAGTAAAGAATACAAAAGAAAAAGAAAATTATTGAATGAATATGCCGGCCTTCGTGTCCGTCAAACAGAGTTGATGTATAAATCAATAAATGAAAACACAGATAAGTATAATGGAGAAATAGACGAAGTCTCTGACAGGATAGAAAAGATTATAGATCAATTGGGCGACTAAAGTCTTTCTTCAGCCCTTGCAAGATCTTCGGGTGTATCTATCTCAACTCCCATGTATTTGGTTACAACCATTTTTATAGGAACGCCGTATTCAAGGTATCGCAAACATTCAATTTTCTCTGCATTCTCTAATGGTGTTAACGGCCAATTTGTGAATTGTATTAAGGCCCGCTTTCTAAAAGCATAGACGCCTATATGTTCGTAGTAAGTGATCGGGGCTTCTGTATTTTGTGGATAAGGTATTACTGAGCGGCTAAAGAAAAGGGCGTTCATGTTTCGATCAACGGCCACCTTTACATAATTTGGATCTTCAACCAGTCCTTGTTCTTTCAACTCTTGCATAAGTGATGCTACCTGTACTTTTTCACCTTCTTCTCCCTTAAAAACCTGCAGCAGTTTTTCTAACGGTTCCTTCTGCACAAAAGGTTCATCGCCCTGTACGTTTACTACAATATCCACCTGCAAAGCTGCAACTGCTTCTGCTATGCGATCGCTACCACTTTCATGTTGCTTCCGGCTCATAACTGCTTTACCACCGTTACCGGTGATCTCTTTAAAAATAATATCGCTATCTGTTGCAACAATCACATCATCAAACAAACCAGTAGCGATGGTATTATCGTGGGTATGTAAAATAACGGTCTTATCGCCCAGTTTCTGCATCAGCTTCCCGGGAAAACGGGTAGCTGCATAACGGGCTGGAATTAGCGCAACTACAGAACCGGAATTTGCAGGATTTGATGATGATGGCTGAGACATAACGACTTTTTGGTTTTTTGCTTTGTACAAAACTAAGCGTGTTTCATTGATTAATTTGAAAGCCATCATTAACTTGAGTGTTGGATGTTTTTTACCACATAGGCACAATAGAAAACATAGACTTCACATAGTAGCCGACGATTATCCCATGTGTTCTTTCTATATGAACTATATATACATTTCTGCATCAACTAATCCTCTAATAATTGATGATGATTTCAAAACAAACAAAACTCACTTTAAAATTATAATTGCCTCGGAGCAGAGAGTCGAACTATTAAAATAAACGTAAAAATTAGTCGCATAAAAAAAGCTTCCCAAAATTCAGGAAGCTTTTAAAGAGGGTAGCTCTGCCCAATACGTGCGGCTGAGCTCTTTTCCCAACTTCAACCTAAGTTACAGTGCGAACCTTACCATCAACATATCGCTAATGCCGGCAACATTTGTAGTTGTTATAGTTTTGTCACTGGTTTTGGTTTTTCTGTTTGGAG
>JBBPZJ010000027.1:0-17709 GCA_038199395.1 Chitinophagales bacterium | reverse complement strand
CTTCAAACAACTTTCTCACTTTTGCCCGCACTTCTGCATCTTCATTCACCACTTCTGCAATAATATCTCGTGCGCCCTGTAAAGCCTCATCGCCACTTTTTACATTGTCATTTATAAATTCGCTGGCCTTTGCTGTTATGTCAAATTCTTTTTGTTCCAAAATCAGCAATGCCAATGGTTCCAATCCATTTTCACGCGCCGTCTGAGCCTTGGTTTTCCGCTTGGGTTTATAGGGCAAATAGATATCTTCTAACTCAGCGACACTTGCCGTTTTGTCAAGTCTGGCCTGAATTTCTTCAGTCATTTTACCCTGTTCCGAAATCGCTTTTTCTATAAAAGTCTTCCGTTCATTAAACTCCTTTAAAAACCTGGCCTCATCTTGTATTTGCTGAATTTGAACTTCGTCGAGATTGCCTGTCTTATCTTTTCGATATCGCGCAATAAAGGGTATGGTAGAACCTTCTTCCAATAATCCCATCACCGCTTCTACCTGTGCAGTTTTTACATTTAATTTGGCTGATATACTATGAGCATATTCCATAAAAATTGTCCTCGTGCTCCATCTCCGAAAGGAGAAGCAGCCTATTTTCAACTATTAATTAATTATTACAACAATCCCTCAAAGTCTTATTACACTTACAAATAATGCCTGGTTTGAGTGTCACAAAAACAGGTGTTCATAATTGTTATAATCTTACTGTCAAAGCAGTCATGTCCCTTCAAATTACTGCATTTAGCATAATGGACAATTATGTGATGACGCGGCGAAAGTAACAGCCAAATGGGAATTTACAAAGATGATTTATCCACCTTATTTGCTAAAGTTACAGTGGTCTCAGATATGGTCTTTTGTAAAGAACTAAGAGTCGGGGCTGTTTCCTCTAAATCACACAACTCTTTAAAAAGAAGTTCTAAATTCTACTTTTCTGTGCGGATTTTTAGTTGCATACTGGTAAACCAAACCCCGTATATATTCACTTTCCGGATATTGGGTCACATGCTTTTTGCACTCCTCAATATGAGTAAAGGAAACATTTGCAGCAACGTAACCCATTCCGTAGAAACGGCCTTTTTCCATTAAAATAATCCCCTGTTTGTCTTCTTTTTTTTGCAGAGCAACATCCTCTACCACTGCAAAACTTGGCAGCGAACTTTTTAAATGTTCAACTGCGTTGCTTACCCGTCTGTTGTATTCGACGGCAGAAAGATCGTCGGCTAAAGTTGGGCCATGAGTAACATCAACGTAGCACAAACGTGCACACAACTCGAACTGCTCAATTAATTGCTTCAAAAGATTTAATCCGTCGAGTAAAAGATTAAAAGTGTACAAAGGCTCGAGTTGCTTTTTCTTTTTTTCGATAATCAGCCTTTGGTAGCCCCTCGCATCTTCATACATATACAAACCATACGTTTGTTGAAAGCCTTTTAAGCTGCGATTATACAAAGGCCACAATCTTTTTATTTCAATGCTTTCGAGAATAAACGCCATTAATTCAGAGCCGCAAACCTGGAATGAAATATTATAGATCTCCCTTAAAAAATCCTGCTTTTGCTTGCCCGGTTTATTGTTTGAGAAATGACTGTTTACCCTTTTTTTTAAGTCTTTAGCTTTACCTACGTATACAATTTTGCCTTTAGAGTTGTGGAAATAATACACGCCCGGCAAGGTTGGCAACTGAGCGACTTTATCAACCGGCAAATGAGGCGGCAAGAATTGCTCCTTCGATTTACCCTTCAATACCGCCTTTATTTCACCATCAATATCATTTTTTAAAATGCATTCAAACAGCTTTACAGTCGCTAAAGCGTCTCCGCCGGCTCTATGCCTTTGCTCAATTTGTATTTGCAAACACCGACATAAATTTCCTAAGCTATAACTGTGATGACCGGGCAAAACCTTTCTTGCAAGACGGACGGTACAAAGCTTTTTTGCATCGAGATCATAACCACATTTTGCGAGTTGATGCTTAACAAACGAGTAATCGAAATTTACGTTGTGCGCCACAAAAACCTTGTCGTGCAGCATCCCAAAAATCTTTGGAGCAACGTCTTCGAAAAGTGGCGCCTGGCTGATCATTGCATTGGTTATTCCGGTCAGCGCCTGAATATATTTAGGAATAGGCGCTTCGGGATTGATGAGCGTTTCAAAATAATCTACCATCTGGTCACCGTCATGTACGGCAATAGCAATTTCTGTGATGGAATTTCCACTTGCATACCCTCCCGTAGTTTCTATATCAACTATTGCGAACATTTAATATTTGGATTAGTTAAAGGTAAGCTCATTTTTAAATTTCTCTGAACTTTTGCCAAAGAAATTAGCAATAGAACCTTGAGCTACAAACTTTGCTACCATGATACTGTCCTTCAACTGGTTTTCATCTTTTTACCAGCACCAGAAAAATTTAAAAAATTGCTGTAACAAAATAACAGGTAGTGCGTCTAACTTACGAAACGAGGATTATATTTATTATCGCCAAACAAAACTAAAACCGGTGAAAAAGTTTGTAAACGCAATGTTTTTAGGCCTGTCTGTAATTGTCTTAGGCTGTCATTCACTTAACAGTGAAGTGACAGTTTTGGGAAAACGTGCTGCCGAGTTATCAGTTGCTAAAAGAGACCAAATTTTAGAAGAAGACAAACAATCAGATTATCCAAAAGGATCTCCCCTCCTTCCTGTTAATTCCTGGGATGGCAAAATGATGATTTGGTAATTGTTTTTATAAAAATTTCGCAAGGTCCTTCACGGACCTTTTTTTATGCTCCTATCGTTACGCAAACAGCATTTGGTTTCTGTACCTTTGCACTCCAATTTTTTTTGAACGCTCATTTTTCCGGTTACCCCGGCAAGAAGTTTAATTGCAATTATGGAATTAAGTAAAAATTATATTCCTTCAACTACTGAAGAGAAATGGTACAAGCACTGGATGGATAAAAAATATTTCAACAGTACTCCTGATGAACGGTCACCATATACTGTTGTTATACCTCCACCTAATGTCACGGGCGTGTTACACATGGGACACACGCTTAACGAAACGGTGCAGGACATTCTTGTGAGAAAAGCAAGAATGAGTGGTTTTAATGCGTGCTGGGTACCGGGAAGCGACCATGCAAGTATAGCCACAGAAGCTAAAGTCGTTCAAATGCTTAAAGAAAAGGGCATCGATAAAGACACTTTAAGCAGAGAAGAATTTTTAAAATATGCTTTTGAGTGGAAAGAGAAATACGGCGGCATTATTTATAGTCAGATCGCAAAATTGGGTTGCAGTGTTGATTGGAACCGGACGACCTTCACAATGGACGACCACTATTATAAAGCAGTGATCAAGGTTTTTGTTGATCTGTATAATAAGGGTTTAGTGTACAGAGGGGCAAGAATGATCAACTGGGACCCGGCTGCAAAAACAGCTTTAAGTGATGAAGAAGTAGAATTTAAAGACATTGTCGGAAAGCTTTATTATCTGAAATACATGTTGACAGACAACGATACAGAGATGACAGATGAAAACCAGGAAAGCTTTTTCAACAGTCGACTGTCAACTGCCAATTATATCACTATAGCCACTCAACGACCTGAAACAATAATGGGTGATACTGCTATTTGCGTAAATCCTACTGATGAACGCTATGCGCACCTAAAAGGCAAGTATGCAATAGTCCCACTGATTTATCGTCGCATTCCTATCATCTTCGACGAATATGTAGATCCGGCATTTGGTACCGGAGCATTAAAGGTGACGCCCGCTCATGATATTAATGACTATAATCTTGGTTTAAAACATAACCTTACTGTAGTTGATACCTTAAACGAAGACGGAACACTGAGCGAGGCAGCACAGATTTATGTTGGAGTAGAACGGTTTGCAGCCCGTAAAAAAATATTAGTAGAGCTAAAAGAAAAAGGATATTTTATTCAGGAAGAAGAATACCCAAGCCGTCTCGGTTATAGCCAGCGCAGCGGAGTTGTAGTAGAGCCCCGCATAAGCACCCAGTGGTTTCTAAAAATGAAAGAGATGGCGGGACCGGCTTTAAAAGCTGTCGTTGATGGGGACATTAAAATACATCCGGGAGAAAAGTTTTTAGCTACTTACAAATACTGGCTTGAGAATGTCAAAGACTGGTGTATCAGCCGTCAACTTTGGTGGGGTCAGCAAATACCTGCATGGTACGATGGCCAAGGAAATGTATTTGTAGCAGAAACAAGAGAGCAGGCAGCAAGCCTCAAGCTACAAGCCTTAAGCCTGCAACAGCAAAACACAGAAAGCTTGCAGTTTGAAGCGAACAGCTTGCAGCTTTCACAAGATGCTGACGTTCTCGATACGTGGTTCTCATCGTGGCTTTGGCCAATGGAAGTTTTCAATGGCATTTCGCAACCTGGCAACAAAGACTTTGATTACTACTACCCTGCTTCGGTGTTGGTAACCGGGCAAGATATTATTTTCTTCTGGGTGGCAAGAATGATTATGGCTGGAATGCATTACCAGCATGTAAAGCCATTTAGTGATGTGTACTTTACCGGTATGGTGCGTGACAAGCAGGGCAGAAAAATGAGCAAAAGCCTGGGTAATAGCCCTGATCTTTTAGAGTTGATTGATAAGTACGGTGCTGATTCGGTTCGATTTGGCATTATGATTTCCTCCCCTGCCGGCAACGATATGTTGTTTGATGAAGCAAGCCTTGAACAAGGCCGAAACTTCACTAACAAGCTGTGGAATGCTTTAAAACTTGTGAAGATGTGGGAAGGAAGACAAATGTCAGAAGAGACCAAAGAAATTGTAGACGATCATTTTGAACTGTCTGATGAGACAAAACAATTATTTGGAGAGATTGAACATCTGCCCAACGAAACTCCTTTAGACCATGCAAATTTATCGATTGCGTGGTTTGCAAACAGGCTTCAACAGGTACGGGTAGAAGTAGAAACACTATACAGCCAATTTAGATTGAACGAAGCTTTAAAAGTCGTTTATTCACTTATCTGGGATGATTTCTGTAGCTGGTACCTCGAATGGGTAAAACCCGGTTTTGAACAACCGATTGAAGACGAAGTGTATAAAAGGACCGTACGATTCTTCGAAGAACTAATGCAGTTGCTTCATCCATTTATGCCATTTATTACTGAAGAGATTTATCATTTGCTGAGTGAAAAGCAAGACGATTTGTGTGTAAAGCAATTTGCAAACATAAAAGCAGCAAACAACGGCGTGTTAACTGAGGGTGAATTATTGAAACAGGTAATTACTGCATTGCGTGATGCGAGAAATAGAAGTCAGTTAAAGCCAAAGGAAACGATCAAATTATTTATACAATCAGAAAACACCGGGGTATATAAAAAAATAGAAAGCATTTTACTAAAACAGGTAAATGCAGAAACAATAGATTATGTAAGTGACACTGTGCCGGGAGCTACAGTGGTAGCAATTGAGAAAGACAAGTTTTACATGGAAAGTGAGCGGAAAGCAGATACAGAGGCTATAAAGGCGGAACTTTTAAAAGACCTTGAACACCAGAAAGGCTTTTTGCAAAGTGTGCTAAAAAAGCTCCAAAATGAACGGTTTGTAGCCAATGCAAAAGTGGAAGTGGTTGTTCTTGAACAAAAGAAACAAGCAGACGCAGAGGCCAGAATTAAAACTATAAAAGAGAGTTTAGCCAACCTTGTTTGAATTTGATTTGTAAGATTAACTCTTATCGGTAGTTCAAAAAGTACGACATGAACAATCATTTACCTTCATCAGAGTTAGTGATAAGACCGTCAAGTCTTACTGATATTCCCTTCATTCAACAAATAGCAGATAAAACCTGGCCTTCAAGTTACGAGGCTTTGTTGGGCAAGGAACAGGTAGAGTACATGCTGGATAAGCTTTATAGCACATCGGTTTTGGAAGACCAGATGAAAAAACACCATTATTTTTTCCTGGCTTTAAAAAATTATAAACCTGTTGGCTTTTGCTCTTTTTCTAATGTTGGAAAGGATGTTTATAAGCTCCAGAAATTATACGTTCTGCCATCGCAGCAAAAGACAGGCTTAGGCAAGGCGTTACTGGCGACGGTTGAAACAGTTTCAAAAAGTATGGGGGCAAAAAAGTTACAGTTAAATGTTAACCGCAAAAACATTGCAAAGCGTTTTTATGAAAGGAATGGATTTACTGTGATTAAAGAAGAAGATTTAGATATTGGAAGTGGCTATTTTATGAATGATTATTTAATGGAAAAAGAATTTGTAGCATTATTATTGAAACACTTAACAGTGAATAAAGTCTCTCAAATTTTTTAACTCTTTGCGGCTGTGTTACAAATGATTTCCCTCGCAGCTACCGGATAAAAATAACCGTTATGAAACTTGTAAATAAGTTCTTTATTGCTGTGTGCCTTGCCACAACAATATCTGCCGAGGCGCAAAAAGAGAACAATAGTAGAAAAAAGGTTACAACCAATAAAGTTACAAGAAACCGGGACACTACTTCAAACTCAGAAGCAGCAAAAAATAAATACAAATCAAAACAATGGCGGCAGGGAATAAACGTAATTGAAGAAAGCCCGGATAAAAGGAAGGGTAAACCTCGTCTGGGAACTAAGCCTCGTAAATCCCGAACAGTGCCGTCACCTCCTGTACCAGGTCAGCCTCCAACAGGATTACCACCTGCAAGTAAATAAACGAAGTAGAAATAAGGTTATTGAAAATAATAGTAATTGCCCTTAGAAGAATTTGAGATCTCAAAATTTTTCCAAGGGCAATCTGTTTTAAAGAATTTCTGAAGCTTTTTAAAGTGGCATAGGTGCCATTATCTAAAGTCAAAATACAAAGCTCCGTTTAAAGGCACACTACCCTGACGTGCATTCTTTTGGCTTTGAGGGCCCATTACTTCTGCCCGTTGAAACTTTGTACCAATTGCAGAAATTGCATGCATGAAGCCAATTTTTGCACCGGGGAAAGCGGGGTTTGTATTGTTATTGGTCGAAGCTTTTGCTTTTTCAGGTTGCAGCATTTGCAGATATAAATTTTGCTGATCGGTATATACTGTAAAATCGCTTTCTTTATTCTGCAACTTTACCCAATACATTTCTGCATGCCATCCTTTAAACTCAGGATACTTCCAGTTCTCGCCTGTAATGGTGTTGCTGTAGGCCTTCTCCCAAACACCAAACTGCTGCCCCTTTAAGCGGTTCTTCCATACATGGTAAGGGCCTCTGCCCATCCATTTCATACCATTTATTTTGTCTTCCGGGTAGCTGAAAGTAATGCCCATGTAATCAGCAGTATCTCTTGTCAGGTAAGTGTACTCCAGCTTCGGAAATCTACCTTTGTGAAAAATCCATTTTACCTGCAAGCTATCTCCTGCATAAGTTGGTTGAACAATGTATTCATCACCTTGTTTAAAACTTTTAAATTGACTAAGTTTTTGGCTGGTACCTGCCAACGCTGGTCCATCACTTAAAGAGATTTCTTTTTTACCATTATTTACTTTTTGAAGATAACCTGTCGTTTTATCAAAATAATAAGTAAGGCCATCAAAAGTCAGCGCTAAAGATTGGACATCCTCTTTTGCAAAAACTTCTGTATTCAGGAAAACCGTCGGTGTAGTATTTACAATTGCTTTCGCAGTTTTAACAGCCCAACTCCAGGTACAAATTGTATCGCCTTTAGCATCAAATGCTGATAGATATAAAGCATCTGCACTGCTGATAGCAGAAACGGGTACATTTAGAATCGCTTTTTCACCCGGCGCTGTAAATGGTAACTTACCCTTACCTCTTTGCAATGTCTTTTGACTTGTTGTTGCTGCGTTGGCATTAGGAAATGAAACAGTATGCCACTCATAATTACACTGATCCAGATTAGTGTAGATATACCTGTTTTGAATCTCAATCCTGCCATTTACATCCCGCGGATTAATTTTACTTTCAATATAAACCGGCGACCACAATTCTTTGATCGTATAATAGCTTCCTTCCTTTTCCCTATGAGGCCCGACAATACCATCCGGCCCTGCATTACCTGCTACATCTATGCTGTCATGCCTGTCTGCACGAACAACGCCTTCATCATGTAACGACCACAAAAATCCACCGGCGGCGTGCGGGTGCTTCATCATCTCGTTCCAAAAATCCTCCAGCGCAGCTCCATGTCCGCCATCAAACAAACCGTGCATAAACTCTGTTGGAAAAAATACTTCTTTGGCATTCGCTACTTCATTTTGAACGTACTTAAAGTCAGGATAGTGTTTGGTATTGGTTCCGTTGAATCTCTCCCAGGGATGAATGACTTGTCGCTTCTGAGGATCGTACCATGCGTAATCGCTATCCACTGCCCTGTTCCAACCGCCTTCGTTTCCATTATCCCATATTACTATCGACGGGTGATTCACATCCCGTATCACCAATTCCTTTACAAGCTTTCGGGCAACTACCGTATCGTATGCCGCCTGCCAACCGGTAAGTTCGTCGAGCACAAATAAGCCAAGACTATCGCACAGATCAAGGAATTCTTTATCAGGCGGATAGTGACTCATCCGCACCGCATTCATGTTCATGTCTTTCATTGCCCTTATATCAATGAGGTGAACAGCACGGCTTAGGGTCCGCCCGCTCTCGGGCCATTCGCTGTGGCGACAAACACCTTTGAAAATTACCTTTTTCCCATTTACGTAAAACCCGTCCTGCTCTCTCAGTTCTGCTGTTCTAAAACCAAAACGTTGTTTAATACTATGAATAGTTTTAGCGCCATCTTTAATAGAAACAACCACGTTGTATAGATTGGGTTGTTCCGGGTTCCACAATTTAATATTGGTAAAACGATGATGAAGCATAGTATCGCCCTCTGATAGTTTAAAAGGTTTGTCAACGGCTTTGCCTTTCAAATCAAATACCTGCGCTTCGATCGTTTGTTTGCTCCCTGCATTATTAAAGACCTGCATGTTAAAATCGCCTGTAGCTCTTGCATCTATTGCTACTCTTTCTATAAACGTGGGGGGAAGTATTTCAAGATATACCGGCCTGAATATCCCGCCAAACAACCAAAAATCGGCTTTGCGTTCGGCCCGGTTAATAGATGCATTTGTCGACCTTTTGCTTACTGTTGCCTCCAGCAAATTATATTTATCAAATTGTACCAGGTTAGTGATATCATATTTAAATTGATAAAAACCTCCCTGGTGGATTGGCCCTGCAGGCTTGCCATTTATCTTTACTTCCGTTTCTGTCATAGATGCATCAAAAACAATAAAAATCCTCTTGCCTTTATGCTGAGGAGCAACCTTAAAATTGTATTTGTATAAACCCTGCTCATCGGGGTTTTGGGTATCCTGGTAATAGTTGTATGATCCAAAGCCTTGCATCTCCCAGCAGGAAGGAACGGGAATCGTGGACCACTTACCGCTGTTACGCCCTTTGGTAACCATAAAATCCCATTTTATTGTATGGTCTTTATCTGTTCCCGAGAGGTATTGAAGAACGGTTTGCTGTGCAAGTAGCCAATTAGAACATAATACTATTGAAAGGAAGACAATTGTTATTTTTTTCATTAATGAAAATTTACAATGAAATTTCGACTTTAAATGATGGGTAACTTCTAGTAAACTATTAGAGCAATAAAGCAGCCTGTTTAAAAAGAAAAATTGGACACAATAAAAGGCTCAATTTTTCACGACAATAAAAAAAGCAGAAACGCTACACTTCTGCTTTCATTTGATTTCTTTAGCAAGGAAAGCTACTTCAGATTATTTAATCGGAGAATAATCGGTAGGTATCATAAACACATTTTCAACTTTAGTAGTAAGTGAACCTCCACCTTTTACTTCAGAAGCGGCTTTCACTTTTACCCAATCAGGATCGGCCCTAAAAGCTGCCCATGAAGCATCGGCAGTAGTTCGGTCTTTGTGAGCAATTAGATAAACAAGCAAGTCGCTCTTAGTACCATCTGCCTTTGGCATAGGTTGAAAGTAAGCCACGTTGGTAATGCCGTGTTTTTCAAACAGCTTCATTGTATGGTTTCTAAACCGATCATGCAAATTCTGAATATTACCTGGTGATGTTGTATAAGTTCTCAACTCAAAAGTGCGTGGTGGTGATTGAGCTTCAATTTTTACTGAAGGTGAATAATCTGTCTGCTGCATAAAAACACTTTCTACTTTAGTTACTAGTTTACCGTTGGCTTCAGAAGCCTTTGCTACTGCCTGCCATTCAGGGTCAGAGCCAAAAGCTTTCCACGAAGCCTCTCTCGCCTCCCTGCTTGGGTAAGACAAAATATAAACTAACTTATTTTCAGGATTATCGGTAGGAATCCAGTAGCCTACATTTGTCATACCATGCTTTGAAAAAATACGAGTCGTATTATTTCTGAAACGAGCGCTCAAATCATCCAGTTTCCCTGGTGCAGCAAAGTATGTTCGCATTTCATAAACCGGCGTTGGCTTCAGCGTTGTTACTGTTGAGGCGCTTTTTTTCGCAGAAGTACAAGCGGCTAAAGAAACACTTAAAATCAATAAAGCTGAAAAAATTTCTTTCATATGGTTTTGTTTACTTAAAAGGGATTTAAAACAGTGATCAGGATATCCTGCTGCCGCAAGATAATACAGATTAGACTAATGCTTACCTACGAAAAAAGAAATGCAGAAAATAATAGACGCTTACAGCTTCCATATTTTCTGCATTAAAAAATGGCTTTATAAAGCCTTATTGCTTCAACACGATGTTTCTGTATTCTACTTTCATGGGAGGACCAACGTGCACCTGCACGCCGATTAATCCACTTGCTTTTCCATTGACAGTGTCATTGTCGGTTACATCACTCATCAAAATTTCATTAATGTAATGTTGCAGGTGATTACCTTTTGCAACAATCCTGCAGGTGTTCCAATCTTCCTGTTTTATTTTAGTCTGTAACTCCTCAGAGGTGCCTAGCGAACCGGTGACGGTTCTTTCAGTCCAGTTATTGTTTTTAACATAGTCCCTTAACGAGGTAGCCGAACCTGAAAAAGGTTTAATAGTAGACTTCTCGCCCCGGTAAGCCAACGTAGTTCTTGCACGTTCTTCATAATTCTGTCCAGTGTACCTATTTGCGCCATCAATATCGGCCTGGTACCCTCTTAATGCATGTGGCACATCAGGTACTTCCACACTTCGGTAATTAATACCGCTATTTCCTGCTTTGGTTATTTTAAAATCGCACATTAGTTCAAAATCCCCTGGTTTTCCTCCCTGCCAGATAATAAAATTGTTCGTTTTTAAAAGTGTTGAGGGTGTAATTTCTCCCACTAAACTTCCATTTTCTGCCCGCCAGTACGTTGGATCTCCTTCCCATCCATTCAGTGTTTTTCCGTCAAATATGTGTACAAAACCTTTTGATTGCTTGTGGCTTTGGCCTGAAACCTTGCAACCTGTCGTTGTCATAGTCAGGGAAATTAACATTGCTGATATCGTTCCAACGGTAATAAATGTAGAAGCCCTTTTTTGTTGCATGTTAATAGAAGTTATAATTTGAATGTTGTTTATCTGTGTGATAAGTATTTAAGATGAATTGTAATTACTGAATTTTGAAATGCCATTATTAAAGCCCTTTGTTATAAAACACATAAAGACCATCTTTACCGGCTACGATAATATCCTTTTTGCCCGAGCCCGTTAAATCTGCCACAGCGAAATATAGACCCGTACCCTTACCTTCTCCAAATTCACCGTAGCTTACTACCTGTTTTGTGAACGACTCTCCATTCCATTTGAAATAATAAATGCCAACCGGATCGCTTTCACCCGGATCGTTGCCATTGTGTGCCCGGTAGCGTTTTCCCGTGATCAGTTCCTCTTTGCCATCGCCATCTAAATCCACCCATAGCATCGTATGATACTGCGAATTGAAAGGATCGATGGTGTGTTTTATCCAGGTTGTTTTTAATCTTTTATCTCTTTTTTGTTCATACCAATCTAATCCATAACCGTGTGCCTGGCCTGCAATTAAATCATTCACTCCATCTTTATTTACATCAGCAACTATTACGGGGATGCTGGTAGTGCCGAGCGAAAATTCTTCGTGAAAAGTCCACTTGTCTTTAAATCTATCAACAGGAGCTTCAAGCCAACCGGTACTTAAAATAAAATCGCTTCTTCCATCCCCGTCAATGTCGCCAAAGCCTAAGCCATGACCGCTTTTTATCTCAGAAATTTTAATCGCCTCGAACTTGCCGGTACCTTTTCCCTGGGCATCTTTTGTAAGCCGGTAAATAGTTAAAGGATCGTTAGGCGTATTAGGAACAATTTCTAAAGTGCCATCGCCATCAACGTCCCAGCCTCTTGTAGTTTCAATATTGCCAGGTTCTGCAATAGGGTGATCAATCCATTCCTTTGTATTACCCGGGTTTTCACGCCAACTCAGTACTTTACCAAACCAGCCGCCGGTAACAAAATCAATACGGCCATCACCATTAACATCAAGAGGAATGGTAGAAAAATCGTCGTAGTACTCTCCTATTCTTTTAGCTGAGCCAATGTAATTTCTTTTCCAAAAACCGGGTCCTTCATACCAAAATGCACCAGAGACAATATCGGGGATCTTATCGTTATTCACGTCAAAAACATCCACCGACTCAAAGCTCTCGGAAGCAATTTGTTTTTTAATAAACTTAAGAGGTTTAGTCACGTTTTCAGGAGTACTATGAGTTGTTTGTGCAAATGCATAAACGCCATGCGCAACCACTACCAGAAAAACTAATATTTGTATGAAACCTTTTTTCATTATTACCTATTATTTCTTAAAAAAGTTTCCTATTCACATCTTATTTAATGGAACTCTTCCACCTTTTTAAACCTGTTATTGCTTGATCTTTTTATGATGCAAGCATCTCTTTTCATAGCATCATTGTTGCGACGCTCCGTTTATCTACTGCACAAAAAGCATCTTCAGTCTCCTTTCTAAATACTTCTTATAAAATCATTGAGCTTATTTGCAAACTATTGATCAAAAACAGCGCTTAGCCAAAGCAAAAATTAAAAATAGCAAACTTGCAACACCAGTTCTTGCAAAAAGGACATCAGCCGGTTGGGTGCCAAGCGAAGGCGAAGGCATTCAGAAACATGCGTAGCAGTTTCTGAAACAAGCGGGTGGAGTCCTGTTGCAAGAACGAAGCCCAGCGGCTTGAGCCTTAACATGAGCTTAATTATGCTAATGCATACAAAACGACTAATTAAAAGAATTACGTACTAGTAATTACTTAAATCCTTCCAACTCTTCGACGCAGCAGAGTCAAGAACAGCCTGGCAAACCTTCTGCGTCTCGAAAGCATCTTTAAAAGTTGGCGAGCAGGGTTCTCCCGTTTCCAAACTCTTTAAGAAATCCGCCACCTGGTGCACAAAAGAATGCTCGTACCCAATAATTAAACCCGGCACCCACCATTTGTTCATATAAGGCTGATCTCCATCGGTTACAAGAATATTACGCCATCCCCGAACAATGGATTCATCGGAATGGTCAAAGTATTCAAGCCTGTTCAAATCGTGCAAATCCCAGCGAAGAGAAGCATGCTCCCCGTTAATCTCAAAAGTATACAATGCCTTATGTCCGCGGGCGTAACGGGTAGATTCAAATAATCCTAATGAACCGTTTTCAAAATGACAATGGAAAATGCAGGCATCATCGATAGTTACTTGCTGCTTTTGTCCTGTTGCCTGGTGTACCCGCTCTTTAATGAAGATCTCCGTTACCGCTGATACATCTTTCATAGAACCATTTAACCAGATTGCAGTATCGATACAATGAGCGAGCAAATCGCCTGTAACGCCAGAACCTGCAGCATCTGCGTCCAGCCTCCACAACCCCTCACCTCCTTGGGGAAGGTCTTCGCTAATGGTCCAGTCCTGTAAAAAATTAGCCCGGTAATGAAAAATGCGACCCAATTTGCCTGAAGCTACAATTTGTTTTGCCAAAGTAACAGCAGGCAGCCTCCGGTAATTGTACCAGACTGTATTTGGAACTCCGGCCTTTTCCACTGCATCAACCATTTGCTGTCCTTCTTCTAAAGTTCGTGCAAGTGGTTTCTCGCAGAGGATCATTTTGCCTGCTTCTGCTGCAGCAATAGCAATTTCTGCATGCATATTATTTGGCGTACAAATGTCTACAGCGTCAATATCATCACGGGCAATCAAAGCTTTCCAGTCTGTTTCTACTGATTGGTAGCCCCATTGTTCAGCAAATGCATTCACCTTTTCGGCAGTTCGTGAACACACAGCTTTCAATACCGGCCGGTTTTCAAGTTCCGGAAAAAAATCTCCTACTCTTTTATAGCCGTTCGTATGAGTTCGCCCCATAAAACCAACACCAATTAATCCTATCCTAAGTTCTTTCTTACTCATTTTGTCGATTGAGATTAAACATTGAAAAATTGACTTTGATACCAGTTACCGGTTACCGGATGGTTGTTACAAGTTGCCGGTTACAAGTTACCAGTTACCAGTTACCTGTTACCAGTTACCAATTACCTGTTAAATGTTATCGAAGGAGGATAAAGTATCCAGCAACCGGGAACAGGGATCCGGCAACCTGTAACAGGCAACTTGAAACCTGAAACAGGCAACTTGAAACCTGTAACATGCAACTTGAAACCTGAAACCTGAAACAACCTGATCTACTCCGGCTCGTACCATCCGTGCAGTTCACGAACCTTAATCATCATTGCAAGAATATCATTCCAGGTTTGCTGCTTCATCATTACGTCGTTTGAGAACATACATCCATCCCAACAAATGTGTTTGAAGGCTTTCGTCAGGTTTCCATTTTCATCGCGCAACCAAAAACCTGCATCATTAGCAACATCCAGTTTTCCGTTGGGATCAGTTGCCTGGCAGTGGCGTCCTGTTTTATCATGTGAGCCGGTCCCATGAACAGTGCCGTCGTTTTGAGCAACATGAAAGTCAATTGTCCATGGCCGCAGTGCTTTTGTTATCGTTTTCAACCCTTGTGTCAGGGCTTCCCGGTCGCTCCAGTCAAAGTTCTCCGGTAAAATGCGATCTTCTGGTCTATTGTAGCCTAAAAGATACAAGGTAGTATGAGACATGTCAGCCTGGAAACCGATGTTAGGACGATCCACCATTTCCAGCGTTTCAATCATTGTTTTCCAGCTATGCATGCCACCCCAGCAAATCTCGCCTTCCGCAGCCAGCTTCTCGCCGTACTCAGCAGCTACGTCGCATGCTTCACGAAATGTTTCAGCAATCAACTTTGTATTGTTGACAGGGTCCTTCTCCCAATCTGCAGGCGAACTAGCCGAGTCGATACGGACAACTCCATAAGGACGAACGCCTGCATCACGCAGTACTTTTCCAAAGTGGCAAGCCTTGCGAACCATGTCCACAAAATGTTTTCGCTGCTCAGGCGTACCCATAGCAGGACCACCCCAAATAGGTGCAACCAAGCTACCTATTTTGAGACCGTAAGAAGAAACTTTTTCAGCTAGTTGCCTTATCTCGTCATCGGTGCTTTCAATGTCAACGTGGGGACCCAAAAGGCCAAGATCTACTCCATCAAACTTCACCCCGTCTACTTCAGCAGCAGCGGTCATTCGTAACATTTCATCGAAAGAAATAACAGGTTCAGAACCCTCTCCTTTTCCTACAATACCAGGCCAGGTTGCATTGTGAATTTTGGGAAAGTTGTTTGTATTCATATGGTAAATATCTATTGGTTAATAAATTCGATTTGCAGAAAGAACATTTGTGACAAAACTTCAACTATCAATTAATGTGGTTTAGTTTAGGTTAAGTTTAGCTCTGTAAGAGCGATATATTGGTAGAAAATAAAGGCGTTTTTTGTTTAGCTCCACAGGAGCGAAATATTTTATATGTCGCTTCTATGGAGCTGAATTTGCCATGACCTTTGCTATGCTATGCTACCAATATTCTGCCCTTACCGGGCTTAATCAAACGACATTAAATTATTATCAATAAAAGTTTATAATCATGCTTCACCAGGTCAATAAAAAAATTTAGTACAAGGGTGCGACGCAAGTAAAGCTAAATAGCAGCATTGCCGCCTGGCTCAACAAAATACTCCCACTGCTTTTTATAACATCATATCCGGATTTCATGGTCCAAAATGTTTCAGCATTACTATTGGGTCGGTTGTTGAATGATTTACTATTGTTACACCTTCGCTGGCTGCACTTTCGCTAACAAAAAATTCATCATTCGTTAATTGCCCGTAACGTATTAAAGCCGGCGTTTCAATGTTCCACACGCCCATTTTACCGTGGCCCTGCATCATAATTAAACCGTACGCTGCATTGTCTTTTATGGTAACAGTAGCACCGGGAAAAACAGTTAGCTCTTTTGCGCTAAATGCATCTGAAAGGTAACAAACCCAGTTTTCAATGTAGCCTTCACTCTGCATTTCTTCCAAAGCTTTAACTGGCTTAGGACGCATAAAACGTGTTTCTAAAATATTGGGATTGGTGTTTAGTTCCCAATCTATTACTTCCATCAACTGGTCATAATCGCCAATTCTGTCTGGCGGAGTTCCGTTCCATAACAACTCTTCAGGTATGATCGCCTCATTTACCAGCGATTGGTACATAGCAAATACATCAGAAGCTTTTTGTGGTTCGTAAGTACACATACTGCCAGGCGCATGCAACATACCGGGAGGAACATCCCATCCAGTGCCTGGGTATAAAGGAAAAGCCTGCGAATAACTCGTGAGCTTATTATCTCCTTTAGTGAAATTCATTAGGCATTCTTTGATTTGATCCCTTGTAGTTCCTGGTGCTATTCCAAAAAAGGTATAAGGAAAATCGCCGCCATGATTATTTAACTGAGGCGGAAAGTAATATGCTTCAGGCTTGCCCAACTGACCTATTTTAGCAGCGTGTTCGTCGTTATGATGAATGTGATGTGGCAAAGGGCCCATGTTATCAAAAAACTTGGAGTACATAGGCCAGCTTTGGTATTCATTCCATAAGCGGTCTCCTATTAATTCGCCTTTCAACTCATCAATCACATCCTTTAACAATATTTGCTTTTCGCCCGTTCCATCATTCAAAACAACTTTGCTCAATCCTTCATGTTCTCCTGTCAATGGACCGTTTTTAGCCGGTGTGGTTGAAGACAGCCAACGCTCGTCTATTCCGCCCCGGTTTCCGCCAAGAACATAGTAATCATCAGGATGTAATTTAATCCTTCTACCGGGCACGCAAAATGACCGCGGTACCCATGTTGGTGCGAGCCTTAGGATTCCCTGCCCCTGTTCCAGGGCTTTTGATGCCAGACTTGTTTTTTCCAGTGTTTCCATTAAAAGTGATTTTGATTTATTAATAGTTTAGCTGCTTAAAAAAATGGGCTTAAGGCTGCTTCATCTGCAGGAAGACCGTATACTAAATCGATATTAGTAAATGCATTATTAGGAGGAACAGCGCCTGCAGGATAATAATAAGCCTGTGGGTTTGCTTTCACCCTGTTTCCATATGCCGTAATAACCTCTACTGCTTTGCCTGTTCTTACCAGGTCATTCCAACGCTTATTTTCAAATGCCAATTCAACTCTCCTCTCGTGCATAATAATATCACGCAGTTGCGCTTGGTTGGCGTTTGTTACAGTCGAAACACCTGCTCCAAACGCCCGGTCTCTGACTTTATTTAAATATTGCAATGCTTCGGCACTTTTGCCTTGTTCGTTCAGTGCCTCTGCGGCGAATAATAGAACTTCCGCAAATCTGTAAACCGGCCAGTT
>JBBPZJ010000026.1:0-8050 GCA_038199395.1 Chitinophagales bacterium | reverse complement strand
GATTTTCGACGTTGAGTTATTAGGAATAGGCTAGCTGGCGACAACGTCGGTAAGAGGTGAAAACTGTATGTAGGTTATTATTAAATGGACTGTTTCCGGAGGATGAAGCAGTCTTTTTGATTTGACTTTTTTTGAGATAGGGTTTAAGTAGTTACTTGAACCCAAAAAGATGAAATAAGCTTTAATACCCTTCTGAAGTGGCTCGTTTCTGGTAAAAGTTTCTAAAGACTAACTGGTTTAACTGGCGGTCTTTTTCATCATATCTAAACTGCTTTAATTTGCTTAGCGGTTTCATTGCTAAAGTATACCATTTCGGAGTAATCCCATTAGACAACCAGGCCAGGTAATCTTCTTTGTGTGCTGAAAGTCTGTTGCTCAATGATTTGGTACTTTGGCCGCCTGTTCTCATATGAACCAAAACCTGCGGTATGTATCCTACTTTAATATTTTTAAGAACCATTAATCGAAGCAACAATTCGTAATCTGATGAACTTTTAAATTTGAGGTTAAACAAACCGTATTTTTCATACACTTCTCTTTTAATAAAAACGGTAGGATGAGGAGGCATCCATCCATTATAGAAACGTTTTTTATCATAATTACCGGCCACCCATTTGCGAACGACCTTGTTTGTTTGTTTACTATCAATAAATACCAGGTCTCCATACACGGCGTCACAATCTAATACTTCGAATGCCTTAACTACTTTCTCGATAACCTGGTTATTAGAATAAAAATCATCAGAATTTAATATACCGACAATATCTCCCCCCGCCATCGCAACTCCCTTGTTCATAGCATCGTAAATACCATTATCCTGCTCAGACAACATAGGCCCCTGGTGCCCATACAGATTTAATAAAGTAATGGTTCTATCTTTAGAAGCTCCGTCAATAATTATGTGCTCTACATCTTTATAAGTTTGTTGTCTTACAGATGCCAGAGTATCTTTTATAGTACGTTCACTATTGTATGTAGCAGTAATAATAGAAACCTTCATAAATAGGGAGAAATTACTTTTTAAATTATAAACTTCAGTTCACCATCATAACATTAACGTCTAAAGACAGGAGTTGATAATTATTAGTTGCTTTCACTCAAACGGTAATAATAGTATAGTTGATAAATACTTTAACGAAAATGGAGTAAAAATATTTCTTAAACAAGGAATTAATTTATTGTTCTAATTCTAATCTTTTTTGCAGGAACACCTTGATATATGCAAAAAGCTTCGAGATCAGTTGAGGCAACAGATGAAACAGACAACACAGCGTGTGTTTTACAAGTTACACCCGGACAAACCGTTGACTTAGCCCCTATCCATACTCCATCTTCAAGAATAATTTTACCAATCATTAAGTCAAAAAAAGGCGTCTTATAATTATGATTCCCGGTCAATAATAAGGCACCCTGAGAAACACAAACACTATCTCCAATAACCACCAATCCTAAATTGTCTATCCAAACATCTTCACCTATCCAAACATCACTACCTATCATTAAAAGCCAGGGGTATTTGATTTTTACAAATGGTTTGATCCGCACCCTTTTTCCAACTTTTGCTCCAAACAACCTAAGCAGAAAACATTTAAAACCACTAAAAACTGCAAATCCATTATCAAAGAACAGAACACTTACTAAAAGCCACAAAAATATCTTCCATTTCGGACCAGGATTATACCAACTATTATCATATTGTGCTAAGCATACGCCCTGTTTGTTTTGCGGCAATATAGGTCCTTTCATATTTTTTCTGAATCCTTATGTAAAAAGCAACAAGTATTATAATGCAAGCATAGGAAGCAATATTGAATGTCATATGATGATCGAGTGAAGTAATAGTTGCCCAATTTAAATGATTAGCGAGGGCTATTAATGCTATCCGGGTTATATTTAATAACACAATTAAAGTGATCCCAAACGTTACCCACTTTGCCTTGTGTTTACTTGTACCATCGTTTGAAAAAACAAAGGCCATCCAAAAACTCATTACAGCCCAACCAAGACATGAAGGATTAACAGATATTCCTCTTGAATAACCAATTCTTAAAGAATGATAATCCCTCTGCACAACATCATAGCCGGCGCTCTGAAGTATCAACTTAGCAGAATTTGTCAAAACCTTTGTAAAACCAGAAACTATATTAAAATTTTTTTCAAGAAATGAAGAGTACAATGTTCCTCCCGGTGCAATTAATCCTCTGTAAAAAGGAAAGAAGAAGTATAAAACAAGAAAAAAAGATAGAAACCTTATTATAAAGCTGTAAGGTGAATCTTCGTTCAGTAGATGTTTTATTCTATTCATATTTTCTGATCTTCAACTGTTTCTTCTTCAAATTTATATGGTATATAATAGAAATCTATTAAATTATTTTAATAGATTGTATTACAAATTAAAATAGCAACATCTAAAAGTAGGTTACATCGTCTATAATCTGCTGTAGTAAGTTTAAAATTAAGAAAGTAAAGGCTGCTTTCTTCCTCTAAAGTGATAACTGATATTAAAAAATACTTCAAAAAGGAAGCAAAATTTAATACCGACATTCATAAAAAATAATAACAGAAGAACAAAGAGCGGATGAGGCAAATAGAGTATTTAGGTAAATAACTGAATATATTTTTTTCCTGCTTCAATCTTTTGATAATAGTCTGTTGCCCTGTATAGTGCTGATGCACAGAAAATGTTGTAATCTTCCTGCCCTAATGTAGCAAAGTCGTTTATTTTTTTTATCATTTTATGTTGATTTTGGAAATCTACATTAGCTCCGGCTTTACTCTCGTCTAACATCTGCCAGGGAGTAAAATGGCTTGTTATAACAGGTCTGCCAACACTTAGTGCCTCATATATTGCATGTCCGAAGTTTTCGCCTTTAGTAAATAAAATAAAGGCGTGATATTGTGACAAGACGCTTTGAACTCTGTGCGGCTCAACAACTCCTTTGTAGTGAACTTTGTCTGGCATTTGCTCTATTAAATCCGAGCATTTCTGCCAATAAACTTCATCAACAACGGGACCGTAGATATCCAATGATACTCCTGATTCGCTCTTGAATATCATTTCTAATAACAGCAGTAAATTCTTATGTTCATTTATTAATGACAAATACACAAGTTTCAATTCCCCAACTTCCTTATTAATAAATGAAACATCGGGATAAGGTTTTTTGGGTATGTTAGGAGCTACCAAAGACCCTTTACTAATTGAAAAGTGCTTTTTTATGTCAGCTAATTCATCCAGGCTGGTAGCATGCCAATACACGGTTCTTAGGAACCCAAAAAGTTTTAAAAAATTGATGTAAGCTTTCTTTTTAAAGGCTTTACCAGATAAAGCTCCTCTTTTCAACATGCCTCTGGGACAAACAACCACTTTTAGACCTGCCTTATTTTTTTTCAGCGTTAAAAGTGGTAAAAGAAAAAAACGGTATGAAAATATGCCGTTTAAATAAACCGATGACGGCTGTATTTCTTCGAAAAAACGCTGAAGCAGGTCAGTGTTCAACGTTTTCTTCTCTGCATAGAACACTTTTATTGAGTAATTGCTTCCAGGCAAAAAAATGTTATTCCAGCTATTAACATCGACATCGTGATAATAAACGCTACTATTTAAGTCTTTTGCGCCGGTAACTACATAGATGTCGAAATATGGTATCAACGCTAAGACAAGATTGGTTAATGATTGAATAGGTCCGCCTGCTCTAAATCCCGGATAGAACCAATCGTATAATATCAAAAGCTTTTTCTTTTCAATCATAAGTAAGTTAACACGCAAAAAGATTGTGGTTAAAGGATGAAGCTATTCGATAAAAAACTAAAGTATATACGCCCCCAGCACTTCCTCATTCTCAACTTCGACTATTATGTGATCTTGCAATGTGGTAGCAATGGAAAGGCCGATGTAATCGATCTTTACAGGAAAGTTTTTGTGCATTCGCTCGACCAAAGACATAGTTTGAATTCTTTTGGGGTAAAAATCTAACAGGGGTTTTAAAGCATATAGAAGAGTTCGTCCGCTGTTTGTAACATCGTCTACTAACAACACGTTTTTTTCAGTAAAATCTACCTGTTCGCTATACGTAATTACTTTTGGGTCCTTTTTATTCAACCGGCACGAAATAAGTTGTATTGGAATGTCGATCAGTTGATGTAACTGAAGAGATATTTTTTTTGCTATTGCCATTCCGCCACCTATAATTCCAATTATAATCAAAGGAGCGGTTTCATTATATAACTGGCCTGTTATTTCAAGGGCAATGCGCTCTATTTTCTTTTCAGCAACTTCTTTAGAAAGAATTAGGTTTTTAGCCGACACTTTATTTAATTTTTTTCAACCAAAAATAACAATAAACACTTTGCATTGCTTTTTTTGATAAATTTCAAAAAACTTACCTTGCAATTGCAATCTTAAGTTTATGCAATTTGCGCAGCAGATTTTATTTCTAATTATAGTGATTTCAGCCATTTTATTTTTTGCAAAAAATGTAAAAAATATAAGAAGAAATATTTTGCTGGGCCGCAATATTGATTTGACTGAAAACAAAGCTAAAAGATGGAAGAATGTTTTTCTGCTTGCCTTAGGCCAAAAAAAAATGTTCAAATATCCGCTTGTAGCCGTATTACATTTAATGATTTATGCCGGCTTTATTATCATCAATCTTGAAATCCTCGAGATTATTCTTGACGGAATTTTTGGTACGCACCGCATGTTTGCCGTACCTCTTGGGGGGGCTTACAGTGTGCTGATCAATTCTTTTGAAGTATTGGCTTTCATGGTTCTTGCTGCGTGCGTTATTTTTCTTGCAAGAAGAAATGTTATTAAAGTAAACAGGTTAAACATGAAAGAATTAGATGGCTGGCCAAAAACTGATGCTAATGTAATTCTCGTAATCGAAATTATATTAATGACTTTGTTTTTGACTATGAATGCCGCTGACCAGGCACTGCAACAACAGCATTACGGGCACTATCAACAAACGGGTTCCTTTTTTGTCTCAGGGTTAATCGCTCCGCTTTTTGCCGGGTTTAGCACTACCACGCTTGCAGCTATTGAACGCACTTGCTGGTGGCTGCATATTCTCGGCGTTCTTGCCTTTTTAAATTATCTGCCATATTCAAAACACCTGCATATTATTCTGGGATTTCCTAATACCTACTATAGCAGCATTCGGCCGATGGGTAAGTTCAGGAATATGAAAGAAATACAAAATGAAGTTTTGTATGCAGTGCAACCGGAATTAGCGCCTGCAGCCGAGGCTGCTCCGGCAAAATTTGGTGCTAAAGATGTGCCTGATCTAACATGGAAAAATTTGATGGATGCATATAGCTGTACTGAGTGTGGACGTTGCACTGCTGCCTGCCCGGCCAACATCACAGGCAAAAAACTTAATCCAAGAAAGATCATGATGGATACGAGGGACAGGATGGAAGAAATAGGAAGGAACATTGATAAGAACAGGGAATTTGCCGATGACGGCAAAACGTTGCTTCATAATTATATAACGGAAGAAGAGTTAAGGGCATGTACCACCTGCCAGGCATGTGTGGAAGAATGTCCGGTAAGCATTAGTCCGCTTGATATTATTGTGCAGTTACGCAGGTACCTCGTAATGGAAGAAAGCAATGCCCCACCGGAATGGAATGGAATGTTTAGTAATATTGAAAACAACTTTGCTCCGTGGAAGTTTTCTCCCGATGACCGCGACAACTGGGCAGAAGAAATGAAGAGCTGAATGTCAACAGGCTTTAAAAGGAATGCATATTGATTGCTTATCAAATTCTAATACGCAAATAGTTGTTGATACTAAGCTGAATTTCTTCCTGCATTTATTATTCCGAAAGAACAACGCATCACAAGTTTTTGATAGATCTGCTTTTCCTCGGTTGCGGCATTTTGTTCGTCTAACTCCCTTATTTTAGCCATTGCATACTGTTGAATAGTTAGCAGTGGCAAAACGATTTTTTCCCTCATTTGAATAGAAAGTGCTTCAACAGGATAGTTACCCATCAATTCATCCTGACCCGAGATTTCCAATATGTACTTTTCTGTCAATTCGTATTCACTATAAATCCTGTTCCATACTTCGCCATATTTTGCATCATTGGCAAGGTATGCAGTCAATGGAAAAAAACATTTTTTCATTGACATTTCGCAGTTATCTATCAAAGTCTTAAAAAACAAAGAATTTCTGTATAAATCCTTTATTTCATCTAAGCGGCCCTGCTGATCCAACACCTTCATTGCGTATCCTACGCCATAATAACCTGTGAGGTTTTGTTTTAACTGGCTCCATGACCCTACAAATGGAATTGCACGAAGATCTTTAATGGTAAGTTTTGACGAACTTCCACGTTTTGATGGACGACTGCCTATATTAGTTTCACTATAAAACTTAAGCGGGCTAACGTCAGAAAGGTAATTCATAAATTCAGGGTCGTCCTTCAGGTCGAGGTAAGCTTTTAAACTTTCCTCTGCCAGGTCTTTCATCACCTCTTCTTCTCCATCAGAAAGTGTCTTTTCTTTCCCCGATAATAATTCATTACTGATGCCTGCGTGTAACAACTGCTCCATGTTGAACCTTGCAGATTCTATGCTGCCATAACCCGTACTTATTGTTTGGCCCTGTATGGTTAATTGTATTTCTTTGTTAGAAATCTCTTTACCCATTGAAGCATAGAATTTGTGGCTTTTGCCGCCGCCACGTGCAGGAGGTCCGCCACGTCCATCAAAGAAAACAACACTTATTTCGTACTTTTTAGATATTTCGGTTAATTCTCTTTTTGCTTTATAAATACCCCAGTTTGCCATCAGGTAGCCGCCGTCCTTGGTACCGTCAGAAAAACCAAGCATGATCGTTTGTGTATTATTTCGTTTTGCAATGTGCTGCCTGTACGTTTCATTTTCGTATAGCGAATGCATAATCGCTGTGGCATTTTTAAGATCCTCAACAGTTTCAAATAGCGGCACAATATCAACTGTCAGTGTTTCCTTTTTCCAACCTTGCAACAGAAATAGCCCGTATACTTCTAACACATTTAATGCGCTATTACATTGGCTTATTATATAGCGGTTGCATCCTTGCTCGCCGTTGTATTTCTGTATTGTTTTAACTGCATTAACAGACTCAAGCGTATCTCGCAAAACACCTGTTTCATATTTTTCAGGATCTGCCTCTGCGTCAATATTTGTTAATACATTAATTTTTTGTTGCTCATTTAAAGACGCATAATCAGGCGGCAATACTTGTTCCTTTTTAGCAATCAGTTCCAGTAACGAATTGTGAACTGAGCTTTCCTGTCTTATGTCAAGAGTTGCGAAATGAAGCCCGAAAACGTGCACTTTATTTATAACGTTATCGAGTAATGATACAAATAACCCATTATGCTGCGATATTGTTATTGCTCTTGCTTCCTCAAGTGCTTCTAATATTTTTTCTTTTGTTACTTCGCTTTGGTTGCCGGGAACAAAAATGTTTCTATAAAGCATCGATTCAAGCTCCACAAGAATTGTATCTACACCTTTAAAAGTCAATCTTCTTTTGATCCTCCTTATATCACGATAATAGCATTTGATAATGCTGCTTCTTAATGCATTGGCTACTTTTAAGGTCGTCTCTGTATTTACGTTAGGGTTTCCATCCCTATCGCCGCCGGGCCAAAAACCCATTCCCATTATGCCATGCTGGTTATGCATTGTTTCTGGAAATTGTGACTTAAGATCGCTGATCATGTTACCTGTTGCCGCATAAAAGATGTTTTCCATAAACCAGATTAAACTCTTGGCTTCATCATACGGTGTAGGCTTTTCTTTATTGAAAAAAGGTGTTTTAGCCAATTGTTGCAGGTACATGTTAACGGCACTGATCTCATTGTGCTTTAAGGCAGTTGACAAATCATTAATAATACCCAAAACAGAACCGGGATAAAATTGAGTTGGATGTGCAGTTAAAACAAGCTTTACAGAAAAGTCTTTTAATTTGGCAGCCAGCTTGCTTTGCAGCGAATTTTGAATAATCTGAGAGGTCAAATGCTTTAATGTACCCGGCCCATTTATATC
>JBBPZJ010000025.1:0-18410 GCA_038199395.1 Chitinophagales bacterium | reverse complement strand
TTTACCCGTGCCTCTGGTACGGCCAAAACCCGTGTTCATTCCGGCAAGTGTTTGCAGTTCAAGGGCTATATGTTCGATCACGTGGCCCATCCATGTTCCTTCTTCAACTCGTTCAAAAAAACCTCCGGGTGTTCCCACACTGCAACGGTGTGAGTACATCGACGGCAGCAACTTCTTCAATCGTTCAAGAAAACCATGAATTTTATGAGTAGGACGCTGTTCCATTTCCTCCAGGTCCAGCCGCATCTGAATTAATTTATTTCTGCGTACACTCCAATAATTAGGGCCTCGAAGTATTTTAGTTTCTACAATTTTCATAATAATTTTTTATTGATGTTGCTGGCTAATCTGATAAAATAGAAACAAGCAAAATGTTTAGTAAACTATTTTATCAAATCGCTTACCACCTTAATAGCACTTCCACTAAAAGATCTCCAATTGTAACAGATACATCGTTACGCACTAGCAATCATTAAAGTCCAATTGTTTCTTGGATTATATTTGATTGTCGACAAGTCGTCAACTTTAAATCTTCTTTATTAAATATTTATTCAAGAATGTTTAAAGTTGATAGGTTGTGTAGTTAAATGATTGCTTCTGTCTTTATGAAACCATTCTATAGGTTTACATTTGCAACACTGACCAAACATTGAAGATGCCGGAAATAAAAGGAAAACTAATTGCCATAGGTGGCGCAGAAGATAAAGGAACGGTTCTTGAAAAAGCCCTTTCAATTCATCATAATTTAAATTTTTTCGGTCTTGGAATTCTTCGTCGTATTGTCGACGAGGCAGGCGGCATTATGGCCCGGATAGAGGTAGTTACTACTGCATCTATGATACCTTTTGAAGTGGGAAATAACTACCTGGAAGCTTTTGGAAGAATAGGATGTACAAACGTCGATGTAATGCACATAAGAACGCGTGAAGATGTACTTGACGAAGCATACATTGAAAGAATAGAAAATTGCGATGCTGTGATGTTTACCGGTGGAAATCAAATGAGACTTACTTCCACTTTTGGTGGCACCAGGTTTCTCAGAATAATACAAAACAGGTACAAAAACGAGTCTTTTGTTGTTGCAGGTACCTCTGCCGGTGCAATGGCAATGAGCAATACAATGATATATGAAGGAGATGCATCTAAAGCTCATCTGAAAGGGGAAGTAAAAATAACGACAGGCCTTGGCTTTATGCAGAATGTAATATTCGACTCTCATTTTGAAAAGCGTGGACGTTTTGGAAGATTGTCGCAAGCGGTTGGTGCAAATCCGTCGTGTATAGGAATTGGTTTAGGAGAAGATACAGGTATGCTGATAACAGAAGGTAACAAGATGGAAGCAATCGGCAGTGGAATGGTGGTGATTATTGATGGGCATGATATACGACATAGCAACATTGCCGATATACCTGAAGGCAATCCGATGAGTGTGGAGAATATAAGAGTGCATCTTTGCGCAAAAGGGAATGGATATTTGGTACATGAGCGCAAGTTTGTAGAGCGAATGGCTAAAGAAACAACCCCAATTATGAAAGATTGGGATTGACAAGACCATTAGACGTTCTAGTATCTGCGGAATTTTTTTGCCTTTTTGTTGATTAACCGGACAGGTAAGAAATAAAGAGGAAACACTATATTCGCCTCTTCCAAAACCGCCTCGGGAAACAGCACCTTTGAATGCACTACTTCCTATGTTAGACCTTTCTGAGAGTCCTCTCAAATAATAGCACACGCTTTGATAAGTCCATTGTTATAATTACCGTAGTGAGTGAAAGCGTAATACTAAAGCAAGGCAGTTCCGATACCAGGATGATGGGCCCTGCTGTAAGGTGCAGTAGTATCACTTCTCATATGTACCTTATTACCGCTCTCCCACTCTTTGCCGGCACGATTGCATGATGCTTAAAACTGCTGTTATTAACCCAGGTTCTACGTACTTTGATTTCTTCATTTCTAGTTTCTGAAATTACTTTACTGTTATATAAATTTCTTAATCCTTTTTTACAGATACATTTTTTGTATCTCCATAACTATTTTCAGCAACAGCGCTTTCATTTCCTAACGACGGTATAGTATCACTGTATTCTACTGTTTAAACACATTGTTTTTTGCCGATACTTTATGTGTCGTTACCAGCTTATTATACAAACTATCGATATGGGCAATATGAAGGGCAGTTTCTACAGAACCTAATTTATCTACAGTATTAGTTACATCTTCATTTTTATTTTTACAAGTAAAAAGCAAAATAACTGCTAACGAGACAACGACTCTGCATTTTTGATTAGACATTTTGAAGGAGGTTTTTGTTGATTGGACTCAAAGATCTTGTAATAAGTGGATAGAGATATTCGAGGCACCATTACTTCAATTACTCATGTAATTATACAATTGAGTAACAGGTGCAACTTCTTCTAATCAAATTTTATTACTGGCTTTTTAAATGAAAAAACAATAAAAATGAAATGAAGCTCGAAGTGCCATTATAGCTTGCCTTATCCTTATCAGTACAATCGAGGCTGTCATTATATAAATCTCCGAATTGCTTTTACATCTTCCGTGGCAATTTTTTTGTTTTCTTTGCGGGATAATAATAACAATGAGCAAGAAGAAAATTGCATTTGTAACCGGAGGATATAGCGGAGAGTCTGTAATAAGTTATAAAAGTGCTGTTACGATCGAAAATAATATTGATAAAGAGAAGTATGATGTTTATAAGATTGACATCCATCCAACAGGTTGGTGGTACGAATCTGAAGAAGGGGAAGAAATTTCGGTAGATAAAAACGATTTTTCTATTAAAATCAACGGAAGCAAAATAACATTCGACGCTGTTCTTATCGGTATTCATGGCACGCCGGGTGAAGATGGAAAATTGCAGGGCTATTTTGATATGCTTAAAATTCCATACACTAGTTGCAATGCCGCTACATCCGCCTTAACCTTTAATAAACGCTATACTGTAGCTGCAGCAGCCTTCGGCGGAATAAACGTAGCGCGTTCTGTTTTATTGATAAAAAACAATTTTATAGATGCAGACGAAATCGCACACAAATTAAAATTTCCTGTTTTCATCAAACCTAACAGTGGAGGTTCGAGTATAGGCATGTCAAAAGTGAATGCTCCATCTGAAGAGTTGGCACTGGCTATCGAAAAGGCTTTTAAAGAAGATGACCAGGTACTGATCGAAGAATTTATACAGGGAAGAGAATTTACTATTGGTGTGTTTAAAACGCAGGGAAAAATCATTACCATGCCAATTACTGAAGTCATTAGCAAGAAAGATTTTTTTGACTACGAAGCAAAATATGTAAAAGGAATGAGTGAGGAAATTACCCCTGCACAGGTGGATGAAGCAATTGCAGATAAGATAAGAACGAATGCATCGAAAATTTACGAAATACTCAATTGCAGAGGCGTTGTTCGGATCGATTTTATTTGTAATGAGGCTGACGAGCAGCCGTACATGTTGGAAGTGAACACCGTACCGGGACAAAGTGAAGCAAGCATTGTTCCGCAACAGGTAAAAGCAATGGGCTGGACTTTAAAAGACTTTTATTCAACTCTTTTGGAAGAATGTCTTAATTATTAATTTACTTTCAATTTATAAAATTTTTTCGTGTTTAAATTTATAACGCACCGGCCACTATGGGCAAGTATTGTAGTAGTAGCGATATTAGCTACATTGCTTGTTTTGGTCTTTTTTGGCTCACTTGATTTTCTTACCAAACATGGCCAATACCAAAAAGTACCTTCGATTGTTGGCAAGAACATAAATACTGCGAGACAGCTACTTGAAGATAAAGGCTTCGAAGTTGAAATACAGGACAGTCTATACATTGACACATTTCCTAAACTAGCAGTTATAAGGCAGACGCCGGATGGAGATGCAACAGTTAAGGTAAATCGTACCATTTATCTCACAATTAACAGGGCTCAGCCCCCATTGGTAGAAATGCCCAACCTGGTAGGTTTTTCTCTTCGGAATGCGCAGATGTATCTCGAAAATCTTGGCTTGCATTTGGGCGACACATCCTTCAGACCGGATATAGCAAAAAATGCAGTACTTGAACAATTGTATAACAACCAACCTATTAAAGCCGGCACAAAGATCTTTATGGGAAGTACAATAAGTTTTGTTTTAGGTAATGGAATAGGAAATCTTGAAATTGGAGTTCCGGATCTTATAGGTAAACAGTATAGCCAGGCAAGATCATTTCTTAAAAGCATGGACATTAACTTTACTCCGGTATTCGATGCAGATGTAACAGACTCTGCTCATGCTTATGTTACAAAACAAAATCCCACAAAGTATGGGCAAGGAAATGATGGTGCGAGACGATACAATAGAATTAAACCTGGTCAAACCATTGATATATGGCTCAGTACTCAACCTTTACCCTTAATAACCGACACCGCTCAAGCTCCTGTTAATGCCAATGAGCAATAAGACAGATAAAAACTTAATTTAATGAAACAAATTACAGTAGATCAATTGAAAGCCCGGATGAATGCGGGTGAAAAATTAAACATATTAGATGTAAGAGAAGATGTTGAAAGGAGTGATTTTAATATTGGTGGCACTCACATCCGTTTAGGTCGCATTCAGGAAATGGCAATAGACGATATAGAAGACTTGAAGGATGAGGAAGTAATCATATACTGCAGAAGTGGTAATCGCAGCCAGGTAGCGGCCCATATACTAGAACACCTGGGATTTAAAAACACGGTAAATGTTAGTGGAGGTATGCTGGACTGGATGGAAAAATTTGGTAGATAATTATTATTGATCCTTAGCAGCAAGCCCGAATTTTGTTATTCAAAAGTCTGTACGTGCAAGCTGTTTTACCTTTAAATATCCATACAAAAACAATAAGAGCCTTGCTAACGGCTCTCATTGTTTTTGTATGCGCCAACTCTGTATTTATATCCGCACTTTTGTTTAATAATTATCAGCAATTCAAAGGTTTAAATAAACGTGCTCCTTAGCAATAAAATCGAGTAATCCATTTACAAAAAGCAACAACGTATATCTTAAAATTTGAGATTTACTCCCCCCATAAAATTAGTACCCGCCATAGGGAAATAATAATTTTCAGTAGTCGTTTTCCCACCATTGATATAACTGTAGGTATAGCCATTCGGTTCGTACTTTCTATTAAAAGCATTGTACACAGCAGCAACAAAACTGAGTTCTTTAAAGAGCTTATTTTTAATGGAATAAGTTAGTCTCACATCCTGAACAAAGTAAGGCTTTATGCTCCTGTTTACGTCGCCTGTATTGTCAAGATATTGTCTGCTTACATATTTACTTAGCAACGCTATTTCTACATTTTTTACCGGTAGCAAATTAATGGTGCCTCCGCCTACTACAGACGGTGAAAATGCAATGTCAGCATTCTTATGCTTAATCAACACCTGGCCACCTGTATCGTAGTCATCAACGTATTCATCAGCATTAGTAATCTTATTTCTGCTTATAGTCAAATTTGCACCGGCATTTATCCATTTTGTTACAATTGCCTTGCCTTGCAACTCGATACCAAGCCGGTAACTGTTCGGAACATTTACCCGTGTATATGCACCCACGTCATTAATTTGCCCGGTTAATATTAGCTGATTTTTGTACAACATATAATAACCTGTTGCACCATAACTAAACAAAGCCGTTCTCTTTTCTATCCCTGCTTCAAAATCATGCAGTTTCTCGGCTTTGGGTTGTTGCATTATTCCGGTTTCGAAGTCTTCCCGGTTAGGTTCTTTATTTCCAAGCGCATAACTGAGAAATGCGCTTACACCATTATGGTTATAACTAATGCCGGTTTTAGGATTAATAAAATTAAAGTTTCTTGTAACGATTATCGAAGGGTTGTCTTTGAAACCTTTCATACTATAATACACATTTCTATACTGAAGATCAGCATATAAGTAAAACCGCTGTCCTAACGAGTGCTCCCATTTTGCATAAGCATTTGCATCTTTTTTTACAGCATTTAAATTATAATACCTGAAATTTTTAGGCACCCCAACTTCGGCCCAAATGATCTCTCCAAAATGCCTTCCGTTATACTGGTTCCATCCACCCCCAAGCGTTAACTGATCGCCATTTTTCTTATATTGAAGAGAAAAAATTTGGCCGTAATAATCATTGTCAAGCCACAATTGTCTCACCAGGTCAGTATTTTTAATTGTGTCTCTCCCAAATATAGCATTAGGCAAACCATAGTGTGAAAACTTTGTTGAAGAGGTACTTCCTGCCGCATTTTCTGCTGCTACGCCTTTATATTGTTCGTAGTAACCTTTTCCTTTTATAAGAAAAAGACCGGTATTAAAAGATAAATTTTGGGTGAAAAAATGGTTGAAAAACAATTGGAAATGATCCTGCTGGTAGTTGTCAGTCTCATTGCTATAAGGGTCGCCCGGCCGCTCGGCTCCGGCGGGATTATAAGTACGGTTGGTCTCAAGTAGATTTTCAGGAACACCATACCATGCCTGATACGTTTTCTCCAAACCTGAAAAATAGTTAAACCTAATAGTCGATTTTTTACTAAAATAAGCAGTTGAGAAGTAGAGAGATCTAAGATTAGTAGCTGCCCTGTCAATAAATCCGTCAGAACTTATTCTACTCAGTCTTGCATCGACCGTAAAATGATCATTAATCAACCCGCTTCCAACTTTGACAGTATTTTTCCATGAGTTGAAGGAACCGAAGCTATTGTTTATTTCACCGTAAGGTTTCTCATTAAATTCATTCGTGCTCAAATTAAGGCTAGCTCCAAAGGCACCACTGCCGTTACTGCTTGTACCAACACCTCGCTGTATTTGGATCGAATTTACCGAAGAAGCTATATCCGGTAAATCCACAAAATAAGTTCCCTGGCTTTCGGCATCATTATATGGAATACCATTGATTGTTACATTAATCCTGGTAGCGTCTGTACCCCTAATTCTCATGCCTGTATATCCAATTCCATTGCCGGCATCAGAATTTATAACTACAGATGGGGTTTGATTCAGTAAAAAAGGCAAGTCCTGGCCCAAATTATTCTTTGCGATTTCCTGTTGGCTAACATTTGATTTTGCAAAAGGAGCTTTTTCAGAAGCTCTTAAAGATTTGACTTCAAGTGGTTCAAGAAAGTAGGCATTTGTAGCCAAAGTAAAGTCTGCTGTAGTTATAGCGGAATTTACATCTACACTTAATGCTATTTTTTGAAAACTTACGTGTTCCACAATCAACTGGTAGCTACCTTTTTTCCTTAGTCCCTTAAATTCATAATTACCACTTTGATCAGTGGTTGTATTTAAAGTAGTTCCCCCCTCCCGTTCGAGGGAAACAGTAGCAGCTTCAACTGCTTGTTTGTTTTGTTCATTTACAACACGACCTTTAATGGTGTATTGAGCATGGGTTAAAAGTGTGATAAAAAAGGCAATAATTGTTCCCAAAAAATGTTTCATTTTCTCTTTTTATACGTTTAAAAAATTTGGGAACAGGGAAATGCAGACAGGAGAGGGCAATAAAAAAACTTACACCTTCCCTTCGCAGGAATTACCCTGTTCAGGTTCAACGGGTTTAATCTCAGCTTCAGACTGGCAGTCTTTAGCACCCCGGGGAAGAAACCGGTCCGGCTTCTATTAAGCAAAAATAGCAGGGAAATTTTGATTTATGGTGTAACTTTTTTTTTCGTTACCCGTTTAACATACAAAAATTGAGCATGAGAAGACTTTTTCTATTGATACTACTGATATCAGCATCCACTACTATCTATGCCCAGAATATAGTATATGACGAGAATGCAGAGGGACGTAGGGTTGAGCCTTTTAATAATGTAGAAGTTTCTGGTGCAGTTTCTTTATATCTATCTCAAGGTCCTGAACAAGGGGTGGCGATTAGCGCAGGAGAAGAAAAGTATAACAACAAAATAAAAACAGAGGTTAAAAATGGTACATTAAAAATTTCGGTGGATGGAGGTGTCTGGAATGGGTTTAACTGGACAAATCGTAAATTAAAAGCTTATGTAACCGTAACCAACCTTAGTCGTTTGGAAGTTTCAGGAGCATCCTATGTAAGCATTAGCGGAACTTTAAAAAGCGAAGATCTTAAACTTGGTATTTCGGGGGCAAGCGAGATAAAAGGTATCATACAGGTTAACAAGTTAGACATGGACATTAGCGGTGCATCAGTTTCACGATTATCGGGAAGTGCTAAAATTGCTTTTATTGATGCAAGTGGGGCTTGTAAAGTAAACTCCTATGATTTAAGCATAGATGTATGTAAAGCTTCCTCTTCGGGAGCCTCAAACATAAAAGTAACTGTTACGGGAGAATTAAGTGCAGATGCTAGTGGCGGTTCTAATATTTATTACAAAGGCCCCGGAATAGGTAAAGCTTTGAACACGAGTGCCGGGGCAAGTATAAAAAACCGCAGTGGTAATGACGACTGATGATAAAAGAGGTTACTAAAAGAAAATTTTGGTAGTTAATGTGTCGCCTCTTACTTTTGCAACTCAGATCGCGAAGTAGAGCAGCGGTAGCTCGTCGGGCTCATAACCCGAAGGTCGGAGGTTCGAACCCTCCCTTCGCAACTAAAAATTTGGCTTCCAAAAGGGAAGCCTTTTTTATGCCCCTTCAGGTTTTTAATTAGAGGCCTTTTGTCCATCTATTTTTATTTTATTTGCACGATTGGAAGGATAATTGTCATAAAAAAGGTCATTATTGCTGATAATACTATTACGATCATACATTGAAAAACGAAAATCTCATGAAGAAATTTCTAGCGTCGATTGCTGTCGTTTCTGTTTTTATTTCCTGCCAAAAAGATGAGGATATAAGCGACCCTGTTCAAAACGCTTTGATGAGCTTACAGGGGAAATACTTAGTATGTGATAGCATAAAAACGACAGTAAATGGAGTTACTACGAAACAAATATTAGGCAAAGGCAAAGGATGGGACCGAACTTTTGGATTATATGGTAATCTCGAAATTTATTCTTCTGCTGTCGTTTATAGAAGTTACCAGTATGAAAACCCTAACAAAATATACTATTGGAATATTAATGCTCCTTATGACACTAATCAGTTTTACACTGTGCAATCAGCAAGCAATAATAGCCTGGTACTGCTGGAAACTGACCAAGGTACAGGTAAAGTGTTCACAGAATTTTTTACTGCAGAATAGTTCTGACAATGACACTATCCAGGTACCAATAAAAATGGATAACAGTGTGGCGGAGGATCAGTTGTGAACTGTGGTAAAATACAAAAGAACGTACTACTTCCTACCAATGAACTTCCTCCTTCTATAGCAAGGTATTAGAAATTGAAACACCTGTTGCAATATCTGCATCCCAAAACACGTTTAAAAACGGAGTAACTGGTATTCAATAAAAAATCTAATATCCTGAAGTATGAACACGCTAAGAAATGTCGCTTTTTCTCTTTGTCTTGGAAGTATTGTAGCAATTGCTATAAATCTTAAGATAGGGCCAGCTTTAAAATTTAGTAGCACTGCGTTCGCACTAGGCCTTTTTGTTACTTTGGCCTCATTTATATTAAAACCAATAAGACAAAAAGTGACATCAGTATAAGTTAATTATCTTTCTTAACAGCTAGTAGATATAACGTGACTTCGAGAACCACCGATCGAAGTTTTTTTGTGTAGCAAAAATGCTGATCCCTCCCCCGTGGAGTTATTTAAATTCGAGATATACCGGGCAGTGGTCACTATGTTTTACCTCCGGAAAAATTTTTACATCAATAATTTTATCTTTAAGATTCTCAGTAACATTGATGTAATCAATTCGCCATCCCTTATTTTCAAGCCTTGTTGTAGGCCTTAACACATTCCACCAACTGTATTGACCCGGTTGCTTGTTCATCTCTCTAAAACCGTCTACATACCCATTTAATAAAAACTTGTCGAACCATGCCCTTTCGTCGGGTAGAAAACCGGTAGTTTTTTTATTAGAGGCAGGATTATGAAGGTCGATTTCCTTATGCGCAATGTTGTAGTCTCCACAAATGATTAATTTGTCTCGTGTCTTTTTTAAATCGTTTAAAAAGTCTAAAAACTCATTCAGCCAAACATATTTATAAGCTTGCCTGATTTCGCCGCTCGTACCCGAGGGAAAGTAAACGCTAATAAGTGATAAGTCTTCGAAATCTGCCCGTATAACCCTTCCTTCAAAATCACTTTGTTCTACCTTACTGCCATACACTACATTATCTGGTTTTATTTTGGTTAAGATACCTACCCCGCTGTACCCCTTTTTTTGGGCAAGAAACCAGTACGTTTCAAAACCTAATGCTTCTATTTTAGCAATATCGATATCTCCTTTGTGTGCTTTCACCTCCTGAAGGCAAATTATATCTGCGGGATCGGTGGCAAGCCATTCAAGAAAACCTTTTCTTGTTGCGCTTCGGATGCCGTTAACATTGTAGGTAATTATGCGCATAAACGTCTATTTAATACAAGCTTAAAACTAAACAACGAATGATGTCTTAGAAAATGGTGACAAGCGGATGGTGAAAGGAACCTTTAACAATTGAAGCAAAATTAAAATCTGAACAAAACAAAAAGTTATTTCGCCAGCGCTTTTCCGAAAACCTCCAGCGCTCTTTTTCGTGCAAACTCATGCCCTACTATCGGTTGAGGATATGAAAAATCATTAATTTCAGGAATCCATTTTTTAATATACTGTAGCCCCTTATCAAATTTAATAGCTTGTAAATAGGGGTTAAAAATACGAAAGTAGGGAGCTGCATCGCAACCACTTCCTGCTGCCCATTGCCAACCTCCGTTATTTGATGCTAACTCAAAATCCAGCAATTTCTCTGCAAAATATGCTTCTCCCCATCGCCAGTCTATAAGCAGGTGTTTGGATAAAAAAGATGCAACTACCATTCTCACCCGATTATGCATAAATCCTGTTGCATTTAGTTCTCTCATACCTGCATCGACAATTGGGTATCCCGTCATTCCTTTGCACCACAATTCAAATTCCGTTTCATTACTGCGCCATTCAATTTTTTCAAATTCCGGTTTAAAGGGATGACCCATGGCCACTTTAGGAAAATGCCAAAGTATCATCTGGTAAAACTCTCTCCAGATCAACTCGTTTAAGTAAGTGTCATTTAAGCTTTTCGCTAATCGTGCTATCTCTCGGATGCTGACCGTACCGAAACGCAGGTGAACACCAAGCCTCGAAGTCCCGTTTTCAAGACCGGGAAAATCTCTGGTACTACTATACTTCTTAATCAATTCTTCCCTAAGATCTTTAGAAGGAAAAGGGAAAAAGATCTTTTTGAAACCCATACTCTCGATATCAGGGATCTGAAGAGGCGGCGTTTTTATAAAACGATGAAAGTATTTCTCTGTAGGATAAGAGGAGAGATAAAAGTCATTTAAAGATGCTTTCCATTTTCGGCTGTAGGGTGTAAAAACTGTATAGGGAGTGTTATTTTCTTTTAAAATTTCACTCTTCTCAAAAATAACCTGGTCTTTACTTGTATGAAAATCTATTTGATTATTTCTTAAAAACTCTTCTACTTTTCCATCTCTTTCCTTTGCATAAGGTTCATAATCGTGATTGGTGAAAACTTTATGAATCTTAAACTCATCAACCAAAGTATGGAAGACATCTATGGGAAAACCATAATAAACACAAAGGCTAGAACCCATAGATACGAGTTGTTGCTGCAGCTCCACTAAAGCTGAATGAATAAAAGCGACTCTTTTATCGGTTTTATCTTCTAACTTATTCAATATGTCTTTATCAAATATGAAAACAGGTAACACTGGTGTACCTTCTTTTAATGCATGATATAACCCCGCATTATCATGCAGCCGTAAATCTCTTCTAAACCAAAAAATGTTTACCTTTTCCTTCATTTCTTTTAATAACAAACAACTTTCTAATTAAAAAGTTGACGGGGCAAAAAGAGGTTCGATAAACTTTTTATGCAGTAATGATGATAACGAATTAGTATAATTATTTTCTCTTATGCTTTTAACCCACCGTATTCCGTAGGTAGCATTAGTTAAAAAGATTTCAGTAGCGGTTATAAGTTCTTCAGGCGTAATTTCTGTTTCTATATGTTGGAGAGACTCTTTTCGTAGACAGCCCAATAAATATTTTCTCATTACTCCATTTATACAACCTTCGGTTAAAAGGGGAGTTTTAATGACGCCTTTAGTTACAATAAAAACATTGGCTATGGTTGCATCCGCTATTCTGTTAAAAGCGTTCGTTAAAATACAGTCATCCAGTTGGTTCTCCTGCGCCCACATTGCACCCATTGCATAACCCAGATAATTGTTACTTTTTATAGGTGAGAAAATGTCAGATGTTTTCTTCGCATCAAAAAAAATATCAGTTCTGAGACCGGCAGTATTGTAATAATTAGAACTGATGTTACCCGGCCAGCTTTGTATGATGAAATTTAGATTTCTATTTTCCAGGTCGTACAATCCCCCATCTCCTCGAAAAACCACCAGCCTCACTCTTGCAATTGTTTGGTGTTGATTGATTTTTGCCAGGTTGACTATCTGTTCCTTTAAATAGCCAACTGTAAAAAAACCGGGAATTGAAAATTTTAAGATCTGCAGCGATGAGAAAAGTCTTTGAAAATGGAAGTCCTGCAAGAGAATTTGTCCGTCAATTACTTTGATGGTCTCGAAGCAGCCGTCTCCATATCTAAAAGAACGATTATCGGGTGAGATATGTATTTCCTCGTTCTTTACAACCTTACCATTCCAGTTTGAGAAGAGATACATTTTGTTGTTAACAGTGCTACTATTGAGGATTAGGTTGAAAGATCGGAATGGTGTAAACAGTTCGAACAATAAACCGAGCAAATGATGAGACGAAAATGTCAAGAATTATCCTTCGACTATTCCATGCTTTACTGCATACAAGATTAAACCTGCCGTACTTTTAGTTCCCGTCTTTATTTTCAGCCTGTCTCGAATAGCCTCCACAGTTCTGGGACTAATTTCTACGATATCGGCGATCTCCTTAGTGCTCTTTTCGTCGCACATCAGCTTTAAAACCTGCATTTCTTTGTCACTCAACTCTGCATCGTCTGATGGTAGCGGCATCTCTACAACCTTCCTGCTTTTTAAGCCTGACAGAATTGCTTTATTCGTGTAATCATTGAAAAAATACTCTTTTACAAAAACAGTTTTTATAGCCTCATAAATAGTCTCACTGTCACTGTTTTTAGTAAGATAACTATTAGCGCCGATCTCCATTAGCTTGCTTATCATGCTTATATCATCATTCATAGTTAGCATAATAATTCTTGCATTTGGCAAAATCTTTTTAACCTCGGGTAAAGTCGCAATGCCGTCCATTATTGGCATTTGAATATCTAGAAGAATGACATCGGGGTGCAATGATTTTACCAAATTAAGCAGTTGCATTCCGTTTTCTGCTTCGCCGATAAATTCAATGTCAGGATAATGAGAAAGAGAAGCCTTTACACCTGCGCGAAACAAAGCATGATCATCAGTAACCAATACTTTTATTTTATCATTATATGTACTCATCGAGCAGCGAAAATTCTTATTTTAACGAATGAAAGTCTAAGGATCAGCACAACGATGTCGAAAGTTAGTTGATATAATGTAAAGATATGAAGGTATATTTTTCGTGAGTAACTTAAATAGTAAAATCAACATCACCCCTGTTAGAAAAAATACGATTTAGAAAAATTTTTTCGTTTTTTTAAAATTATTTTTTACCCATTGCCATTGCTACATATTCTTTAAATCACCTTAGCAAATTATTTCGCATTCCGTACATTAGTAAACCGGCGATAGTCTTAGCCCCTACTTTTGACTTCATGTTTTGTCTTATGGTTTCTACAGTGCGAGGGCTTAGAAAGACATTTTCTGAAATTTCTTCTGTTGTTTTATCTTCACTTATCAGCTTCAATATTTTCAATTCCTTTTCGCTAAACTTAACTTCCGCAGGATAAAATTTACGCATCGATTTTTTGTGCTGAAGCTTCGTTAAAACAGCCGCATTGACCAGGTCGTTGAAATAAAAATCATCGTTCATACAGGTAATCACAGCTTTATAAATTTCTTCTGCGTCGGAAGTCTTTGCCAGGTAAGCATTTGCGCCATATTCCATTGCTCGGCTTATGGTCTCCTTATCATCGTACATACTTAATATAATTACCTTTAGACCTTCATATTCTCTTTTTATTTGCTGCAATTCCTTTATACCATCGCTTTCGGGCATTTTTATATCCATAATTAGAATATCCGGTGTTTTAATCTTTAATTTTTCCATCATATCTTTACCATCTTCAGCTTCCCACATTATTTTTATAAATTGGCGGCTTTTTAGAGCTACACGAATGCCATCTCTAAAAATTTTATGATCATCAGCTAAAGAAAGTTGAATAATTTTTTCCACCACCTCTACGATTATATGCTTTTTTAATAATTTATAGTATTAATGACAGTATCATTGAAACTATCACAAATATAGCAAGCTGATTTACCATCTCCGCACCGTTTGTACATAAATACCTACCGTATTATTACGGTAAACGATAGTATTTTTACTAAACTTTAGTTGCTACTTTCCCGTACAACTTACTAGAATTCAAACGGTTGTGCCAAGCTAAGATTTTTTTTTGAAACTGTCCTCTTTTCGAAGAACATTCAAATTTGGAAATTGTACTTCCATTCTATTATAAAAACCCAAAAAAAAATTAATTTATGGCACAGACATCAATTATTGACGTAAAGAGCAGCTTAATTAAGCAGAACAAAAGTTTTACTCCCCACACAGGCGAAGACATCGGATATGAGAAAGGAGCCAAAATGGTAAAAAAATATTTTGATCAAAACGACGAGGAAATCTCTGCCCAATTTCTTGGCCGAAATATTATCGAAGCTATTTTAGCTCAGCCAGGTGCTGTAGGTATAACAATCTTAACCGGGATCAACGAAATGGGACAACCTACCCCGGTTATTGTTGGAGTTAACTCAAAAGGTGACTACATTCTAAATGTAACCTCTGTAGGAGCCAATGGGCAATTAGACAAACAGAAGGGCATCGTAGCAGGTGGCGGAGTCCTTAGTACCGGAGTACCTCCTACAAACATTGGTTGGGATTAGTAGTTAGTCAGGGTTCAAAAATGCTTTATATTTGAACCAAATACTAATAATCGGCACAACTGATTCCATAATACTTGCTTCTGTCGTTACAGAAGTTGTACCCGTAGTCTTTTATCTTTTATTTCAAAAAAAAAACAAGGATAATAGTTTACGGGTAATTTTTTATTTATTAATCATCAACTTTTTCAATGATTTATATGGCGTTTATAGATTGTTTCAGTTAAAGCCGAATATTCTTAATTTCAACTTTTACATATTAATAGAGACACTTTTTATTTATGTATTTTATCGAAAAATTCTGTCAGATCATTTTATAAAACATGTTTTATCTGCTATAAGTATAATCTTTGTTGCGTTTTGGCTTTTTGAATTCATAAGTTTTGGACAAAGTCGTTTTCTATACTATTGCGTTACCTATGAAAATATTTTTATTATTTTATTTGCCATCTATTTTTATTACGAAAAAATTTTTCTACTTAACAACGCATTAATATATAACAATATAAAATTTTGGACGGTCGCTGCTTTTTTCGTTAATGCCGCAGGAACATTTTTCCTTTTGTTGTATATTCCAACTTTACCGACAAGAGACCAGGCTGCCTATTACATTCTCAGTAATATATTTACTATTATTAGAACTATCCTTCTTTGTATAGCTATGTTAATGAATAACGATAATTCAAAGAATAAAAGTCTATAATCATACTAAAGCGGGCTTCAAAATAAATGATCTTTCTACAATCTTCCGGCATTTCTACACCACTGCTATTTGGTACTATCGGCATGTTGTTTTTGGCAATCGCCCTGATAACTTTTATAATATTTCACCAAAGGAGGGTAATACGGTATCAACTGAAAATGCAGCAGATGGAATCTGAGCAACAGAAGATGCTGTTAACAGCCTCAATAAAACTACAGGAGGAAGAACGTCAAAGAATTGCCGCGGACTTACACGACGACGCAGGCCCTTTATTAGCCACTGCAAGATTGTACCTTACAGAAAATCTGGTAGAACTTGACAAAGAAACGCAAATTCAAACTATTTTTAGTGCTAAGGAAATAATTGATGAAGCAATACAACTGGTGCGCAATATTTCTCACAGTCTAATGCCTCCCACTCTAAAAAATTTCGGACTTGAAAGTGCAGTGAATGATTTTTTTCAAAAGATAAACGGAGCTGGGCAAATAAATGTAAAAAGCCGCTTTCACGATTATAAAGTACGTTTGAAGCCTGAGAAAGAACTGATCATTTTTAGAGTAATACAAGAACTAGTAAATAATATATTGAAGCATAGTCATGCAAGTTTCATACATCTTACCCAGCATAGTGGAGAGGATAATATAATTATTAGATTGCACCACGACGGTAATGGACTTACGCATGAAGATTTTATTAAAATGTCGAAGATTAACGTGGGCCTTGGATTAATTAATATTCAAAGTAGATTAAGGGTAATATATGGTGACATTTTATTTGAACAAGACCCGGTACAATCGTTTTTTAAAGCCACAATTGATATTCCCCGAGAATCTGATGAAACATAATCCTCTTCTTTTTGGAAAATCAAAATTCCTTTCTTTTCTTAGATATTTGTTATGGGTGAAATAAAAGTTGCAATAGCAGATGATCATAAGCTTTTTAGAAAAGGAGTCATTCTTTCCTTGCGCCATTATAGTAATATAAAGTTCGTTTTGGAAGCAGACAATGGACAACAACTGCTTGAGGGTATCGAAGAAGCGAAGCCGGATGTTATTTTAATGGACCTGAGAATGCCTGTAAAGGATGGAATTGAAACAACCAAATACGTAAGCCTTCATTTCCCTCAAATATTTGTTTTAGTCCTTACGATGCATGAAGAGGAAAAATTTGTCATTCACCTAATGGAAAATGGCGCCAATGGCTATTTGCTAAAGAGTACAGACCCGGTGGAGATAAAAAAAGCCATCACAGATGTTGTTGAAAAAGGATACTATTTAAACAACTTTGTAAATAAAATTCTAATAAAAAAATCACAGCTTAGAAACAGGCCATTAATATCTTTTTCAAAAGAATTAGAGATAAGTGAAAAAGAAAAAGAAGTACTCGAATTGATATGCCTTGAATTTACGAGTCAGGAAATTGGTGAAAAAATGGGTATCAGTGCGAGAACTGTGGAGAGTATAAAAGAACGTTTAATGATCAGATTTGGATTAAAAAATACAGCAGGTCTTGTTTTTTTTGCCGTTAAAAACAACCTGATAGATTAAATTTCAATCACCTTAATTGCAAATAGTAGTTTTTATATTTTACCTGCTTCTTCTTTCTTTTATTATCACCATCATTCCTTTCTTTAAAAAATGTGGCGTTAATAAGTGGATTTTAATAGCTCTTTTTGTTATTAAAGTATCTGCAGGAGTGGCCTACGGACTTTTTTATACTCTTCCAAAATACAATATAGGTTCTGATACCTGGCGTTTCTACCGTTTAAGTGTACCAGAAACAAGGTGGCTATTAACATCTCCCATTTCCTTTATAAAAGACCTTTTTTACTACGGGTACGCCACTCCAGGCAATTTGTTTAGGGGTGAAAATACTTACTGGAATGACCTCAAAAGCAATCTGCCGATTAAGATAATGGCTCTTTTTAATGTACTGACCGGATCTCGGTATTACGTAGATGTAATCTTCTTTAATTTTCTTTTTTTATTTGGCCTTGTCGCTATTGCGAAGGTTCTGTTTTCTATTTTTCCTGATAGAAAATTTCGTATATTATTGGGCGTCTTTCTATTGCCTTCTACATTATTTTGGTGCAGTGGAATACATAAAGACGGCCTTATTCTTTCTGCTATCGGAGTTGCTACTTATTGCTTTTGGAAGCTCTTGAAACAAGCTAAATCTGTAAAATACTACCTTCTTATTTTACTTTCATTCCTCGTCATTTTCTCTTTAAGAAGCTATATACTTTTTACATTATTGCCAGCTCTATTGTGCTGGTTATTAAGTGAGAAGTACGGAAAACAAAAATTGTTCATTTTTTTCTCCGGTTATGTGTTCGGGCTTATCGCTTTTTTTGTTGTTCCTTCCTTTTTTCCTTCTATTAATCCCCCCTTATTTCTTTCTATTAAAAGACAAGAATTTTTGCAGCTAAGTGCAGGCTCGCAGGTATCTGGCAGTGTTTTATCTCCTACTTTGTCCGGATTTATTTCATTTTTACCGGAAGCAATAGACATGGCCTTTTTTCGTCCACATATAACAGAGATCAAAAACTTTTTTTACGTTCCTGCCATTATCGAAAAT
>JBBPZJ010000024.1:0-2417 GCA_038199395.1 Chitinophagales bacterium | reverse complement strand
TTACTACAACTGATGTCGTCACTATTGTCAAAATCACTTGTTGATAATATTGTATTTTTTGATTCCGTACAACTCCTTTACATAACTGAGATTGTAGAAGTCAGATTGAAAACAAATGATCGGCGGAGCTTTAAGAATTATTTCTTTCAATATTTTACGCTGAAAGAAAGGGTATTGATATAACTTTTTAGCCACGGCAGACTCGTAATCACTAAAAGTAATTTCGGACTGCCCGGCACGTTTTGCCTCTTCAAGGAGGCTTAGCCTTTCCTGCATTACCTGCTTGTAGAAATAGCCTGACAATAAACTGTCAGTAACCTTTTTCATATTGCCCGACGAAAAAATCAGGATGCTAAAAAGCAGGTATCTATATGAATAAAGCTCGCCTGCAAAAACCAAAGAGGTTGATGCACGGCATATAAAGATGCTAATGATAAAGATTAAGATCAGGCTGTATAAAAAACATAAAATGTTTTCGGTTCGCAAAGGAAGAGATGCGTTTGATACGTATAATATCGGTACATAGATCAACAGGCCAGATAACAGATAAATCAGCAATAACAGACCGGAAGAACGGTTGGTAAAGTGTTTAAATAGCTGATAATATAAGTGACGTTTATGATGCATGATAGAACTGGCAAATAGAAGCGAAAACCACCATAAAGGCTCTTTTAAAAAAAACCAGTTAAGAACAATAAACTTGATAAAGGCTATTGAAATAATTGATAAAAGCGGACTGGCTTCATGTAAAGCACTACGGTTTAAAATACCGGGAGCGAAAAGTAAAAAACAGGAACTGATTATGGCTACCATATACAGTCCAATAACAATTCCGGAAATTTTTTTATAGATAGAATAATAACAACCAACAAAAAAGGTAGAAGTTATCAGAACAAAAAGAGTAATTGCTTCATTACAGCCATTTACCATAAAAATTAAAAGACCGGCAATAATAAAGTTTGCTTTTTTGCTACCATTGCCCAAAAACATTTTGATGCAAACACCACATAGAAAAAGCATCAATATGAGTGGTACCTGATAAGTAACAGCACTGGAAAACCAATAAAAAGCAGTTACCGGCTCGGGAATAACCTCTAATTCTAAAATCAATAGAAATAATGACGCAAGTACTACAAATGTTGATGTAAGAGAACCCGATAAAAGAAACTTATTTACTCGCCTAATAAGAAACATCCATGCAAAAAATGTAAAAAACAAAAGCAATATTGTATGCAGATAATAATGAGAATACAGGAAGCCGCTGTAAGAAAAAGCACTGCTGATAAACGTAGAAAAATAACGGCCGCTCCACGTATGATAGACCCAGTTTTGCAATCCCCAAAAGCTGAATGTTTGCTTCTTATAAAGTATCAGGTAGTCGTCAGCGGATGGGACGTTCCAAAAGCAAAACAGAATGTAAGGAACAAAAAATGCTGCAACAGCGGTAAAAACGATCTTTTTATTACTGATTATTTTAACCAGGGATGTTGCACTCATATAATAGTTAGGCTTTAAATAGTCATCCCTGCCGAGCATTGACGGGGATGAATATAAAGACGTTTTTCCTGTTAACTTACCGCACTGCCTGCATCTATTTTTTGTTCGGGATTTATAAAGTGCAGCTTTCCTGCGGCATCTTCTGCCATCAGGATCATTCCATTACTCTCTATCCCTCTCATTTTCCTGGGCGCCAGGTTTACAACTACCGTTACCTGCTTTCCAACAATTTCGTCTGGATTAAAATGCATGGCTATTCCTGAAACAATGGTTCTTGTTTCAAAACCCAGGTCTATTTGCAGCTTTAGAAGTTTATCTGCCTTTTGCACTTTTTCTGCACTTACTATGGTTCCTACACGCAGATCAATCCTGGCAAAATCATCAAAAACAATCTCAGGTTTGGTATGGGTTACCGGTTGCCCATCGCCGGTTACCGGTTGCCCGTTTCCTCTTACCTGTTGTCCACCTTTTGCTTCAACCGGTTCGCTACTGGGAACCGGCAACTGGGAACCGGCATCTGCATTCTTACTTTCTTCCACTTTCTTACTTTTTATTTTTAATTTTTCTATTTGCGCAGCTATTTCTGCATCTTCAATTTTTCTAAACAGTATCTGTGGTTCTCTCAAACTATAGCCAACACTCAGCAACTTAGACTTACCCGCATTTTCCCAATCGAGCATTTTATCCACCACTTTCATCATGTAACATAATTTCTTCGCTGTGAAAGGCAAAAAAGGATTAATGAGGATAGCAAGGTTAGCCGTCAACTGCAAACAAACATGCATGCAATTGTCGATCTTGAGCTGCAAGCTGTTAGCCTCAAGCTGCAAGCTTTTTCGGCGTTCTTCGCTTGCAGCAGCTTCTTCATCGCTTGCAGCTTGTAGCTTACGGCTTGCAGCTTCCATTTGCTTCGCAACTAT
>JBBPZJ010000023.1:0-2109 GCA_038199395.1 Chitinophagales bacterium | reverse complement strand
TAGTTGCTACGAGTGGTCCATTGGGATCGTCTATATGTATTTGCCAAATGCCACCAGAAGTGTCAGACTTGTACCGGTAGATCAGTTGATCCTTATTTTCAAGATCAACATTTTTTAGACGGCAGAGAGCATTATTTCTAAAAGCAAGCCATTTAGTATCGTTCAATTCACTGTTGGTAAAGCTGTCGCAGGTGAGGGAGTTGTAAGCCGGCTGCCAGGTCTTTAAGAAGGTGCTTATTTCTGAGGCTTTTTGGGATGAAACATTTTGCTGTACCCATTTTACAACATTCGTCACCTCTTGTTGCAAAGAGTCGTTGTAATGACGAAGCAACGGATAATCTGCGAAGGTGTCTTCATCTCTTGTGTCGTTAAAGAAAGCCATGAACTTGTAATAATCCTCATGCTTAAATGGATCGTAAGGATGTGCATGACATTGAACACATGAGAAGGTGGTGCCCATAGTTGCCTGCCATGTTGTATTAACCCTGTCGATAACAGCCGAAGTTCTGAACTCCTCATTATCTGTTCCACCTTCATCATTGGTCATTGTGTTTCGGTGAAAAGCGGTGGCGATATAATCATTGTCAGTCGCAGACGGAAGCAGGTCGCCCGCAATCTGTTCGGTTAGAAACTGATTATAAGGCTTGTCATCGTTGAAAGCCCGAATAAGCCAATCACGGTATTTCCATATGTTGCGGCTGTCATCTCGTTCATATCCTTTTGTATCAGCATACCGTGCAAGATCGAGCCACATTGAAGCCCATTTTTCACCATAAGCCGGCATTGCTAACAGAGAGTCTACCAATTCAGTGTAAGCATTTTCAGAGTTATCGTGCAGGAATTTTGTAGCCAGCTTTTCGGGAGCCGACATGCCAATAATATCTAAACTAACCCTCCGCAGCAAGGTCTGTTTGTCAGCTCTTAACGACGGTTTAATATCCAGCTCACTCAGTTTTTGTTCAATAAAATTGTCTACCGGATTTTTTGCCCATTTACTGGTAGTAGTTATTAAACCGAAGAAAGTGGTTGGCTGAGGAACGGGCACATCTTTTACCGGAACGTACGCCCAATGTTCACCCCATTGTGCCCCTTGTTTAACCCACTTTGTCAGGATGTCAATTTCCTCCTGGCTCAATGGGTCGTGCTTGTAAGGCATTCTTTCCTCAGGATTCTTTAAATTGATTCGCCTGATCATTTCGCTTTTATCCGGATCTCCGGGAACTATTCCCAGTTTACCTGATTCTGTTTTGGCCAACGCTTCATCCCTGAACAATAAACTGAAGCCGCCTTTCTGCCTCACTCCACCGTGACAAGTAATGCAATTCTTATTAATGATGGGTTTAACCTGGGTAGTAAAATCGATTCGTGAACTGTGAGTTAAGTACACAAATGAGGAGGCAATTACAATAATAACTACAGCAATCAATAAAAGCCTGGAGGAGAACAAGCGCTTCATTAGATACAATCATTTAAAAAAGTAATAATAAATTTATCGCTTTTTGATGAAAGACGAGCAAAAAAGCTGGATGCCCATGGATGCCCTGGCGGAGATAGTTTTTAAGAATGAGCGAGCAGCAGATAGCATCTCCATGCTTTTGCATAACGAGGCACTTCGTTTCACCGCTTTTCGTATAGTCAGCTTAATGTTTGGAGAAGAAATTAAACGTAATGAAAGCGGCACTGAATAATAAAACACTTTTGGTCTACTCCTTTTTTGCCTTCAACTTTATATACCAGTCTATGTTCACCAGTAATACGCCTTGACCAATACCCTTTTAAATCGTACTTAAGCGGCTCTGGTTTCCCAATACCTCGAAAGGGTGTTTTTTTGATTTCATTTAACAGGTCTTTAATTTTTTCAACAATTTTGCTATCTGTTTCTATCCAGTATTGAAAGTCCTCCCATCCATTTTCTGTAAACTCAAAATTCATTACTACAATTTTTTATAAGTTGAATTTGTGAGTTTTCCCCTTTTTTAATTGATCCATGGAATCCTGAAGCCTTTGACGATTTGTAGAAGTTGATAATAAATGTCCCGTTTCGTTCAAGGAATTATACTCTTTAAGCGATAAGATGACAACAGCCTCCTCTTCGGAAGCTCTTGAAAC
>JBBPZJ010000022.1:0-6658 GCA_038199395.1 Chitinophagales bacterium | reverse complement strand
GGCTTGCTCTTCGATATTCTGCCACGAATGATGAAAATATAAAGACGCTCCGTGATCGATCAACCAAAGCTCTTTATGCCACATGAGCATGTTAGTATTTCTTACGGTGCGATCCACATTCGTTACCAAACAATCAAGCCACACAATTTGTGAAGCCAATGTTGCATCAATAGTCGTAACCACAGGATCATAAGTCATAGCTCCTGACAGATAATGAAGAGCCAGGTTGAGACCGACACTAGACTTAAGCAAGTCTTGAATTTCTTCATCTGGTTCAGTTCGACCAAAAGCTTCATCAAGATTAGCAAACACAATTTCAGGAACACGTAATCCAATCGTTCTGGCTATTTCCCCGGCAATCAATTCTGCAATTAAAGCTTTTACACCTTGTCCGGCACCCCGAAACTTAAGAACATACAAGAAGCCGTCACCGGCTTCTGCTATAGCGGGCAATGAACCTCCTTCACGCAGCGGTGTCACATACCTGGTAACATGCACAGTCCTAAGCTCAGGAGTTTTATTAATCATAAAAGGCGCAATCTAAAAAATAGTTTCGGTTGAGAAATACTATTTGACAAATTACTCGAGTTGTATCTCTACATGTTGAATAAGAGTGCTTCAGTTAAAGCCTTCTTATATTACCAAATTAGCATTGAAATGAGATGATTTGATGCAGGAGTAATATCTCGTTCGAAGTTTAAACAAAGAGGAAATCTTATATTTAAAATAAAAAGTTGGTATGGTTTTTAATATTATTAAAGTATTACAAACTTAAAACTTATTATTATGTTACGTTGGACAGTAATATTCCTGGTAGTGGCTATAATTGCCGCAATATTTGGTTTTGGTGGTATAGCTGCCGGAGCTGCTGGTATAGCTAAAGTTTTATTCTTTATTTTTATTGTATTGTTTTTGATTTCCTTAATTGCAGGAAGAAAGTCAGTATAATCACCACTCCTATCAATTAATCAAAGCAGCCCTGGCTGCTTTTTTTGTTTCCGCAATTATCAGTCAAAGTCTCGAATTATCTTTAAGCAATTCTGTATTCACTTTTATCAGAATGTCCTGGAATTTTATTTGGACTGATTTTGTTGCGAATTATTTGCTTCAATTCTCTAATCTCACAAAATCGTCTCATTGTTTTGCGATCAAAAATAACTTCTCCATTGATATACATCGTATAAGTTCCGCTCACTTCGGCTGGTTGCAGGCTAACGGCCTGTACATCTTCTGAAAATGTCGTCAGAATTTCCTGTGCCATATAAGCTGCTCTTAAAAGCCATCCACATTTCGGGAAATATTCTATATTAAACACCGGCTTCAAATGCTGATGTATTTATAGAATTGTTTCCTCATATTCGGGTAAAATATGTAGAGCTTGTACTATTTCTACAAAAAAAGTGCAGTTAAAAACCGCACTTTTTTACTATGAATTCAAACTTTTAATTTAGGAAGCTTTTGCCATTTGACGTAGGTAAGCAACATGGGAAAAAACAGCCTGGCTCATTTTGCGATATTCCACGTATTGAACCCCATATTCTTTACAAGCCTGCTTAATAATTTTACTTATTTGAGGATAATGAATGTGAGAAATCTTTGGAAATAAGTGATGCTCGATCTGAAAATTTAATCCCCCTACATACCACGAAACCAACTTGCTTCTGGTGGCAAAGTTCGCAGTTGTCTTTAATTGATGTACGGCCCACTCATCTTCAATTTTATTGGTAACAGCATCAGGCATCGGAAAGTGCGTATGTTCCACTGTATGTGCTAATTGAAAAACGATACTTAGTATAAAACCCGTAACGGCAGTAAAGCATACAAACCCTATAAGCCATCCCGTGAAACCAATAGTTATAATCGGAACTACAATGAATAAAGAATAATAAATAGCTTTAAAAATCCAGAAGCTGATATGATCAGATGTGTCCATTTTTTTGAGGGGCATATTCTGAATTTTTTTAGTAAAATACTTTTTATAATCAGAAACGAAGCTCCAGTAAAAATGCAGCAAGCAGTAGGGCGCCCAGAAATACCAATGTTGAAAATTGTGTATTTTATACTTCTTTTGAGTGGAAGCCATTCTTAAAAATGGCCTTGCATCAATGTCATCATCCACGCCATCAATATTAGTAAAAGCATGGTGAATTATGTTGTGCTTAACGTTCCACATAAATGGGCTTCCTCCTAAAATTCCTAAAGTAATAGCCGCACACTTATTTACAAAAGGAGATTCGCTAAAACTACCATGGCCTCCATCGTGCATGATGTTAAAACCAATCGCAGACATTAGAGCACCTAACAACGCCGCCTCGAAAAGAGCAAAAACGGTAGAAGGTGTAAAAAATACAAGATGGATATAAGTAACAGAAAAGCTAATCAACAGAATAGCAGCTTTAGTGTAAAGTTTGTAATTACCTGATGTACTTATATTACGTTCGGTAAAATAATCGTTTATCCTCTTCTTAAGTTCTGCGTGGAAGGATTGTTTCTGAGTAGCAAATTTAGGTGAAGCCATGTTAGTAAAATTTATCGTTCCGGTTTTGTATTTGCGGTTTGTTTTTAAATATTGGTGTTAAGTGGTGTGTTGAATAAAAGAATCAAACGAACCAACTCCTACCATTTTTCTTGTTATATAGCCTTCAGCATACTGCACGCCTATTCTTTTTCCAAGCATCATCGAACGGGCTTTGATGCTATCAAAAAAAGCAGGACTAGAAATATATGTTTGGGGTTCATCAAGATCAGGATTGAAAAATTGTGTTTTATAGCACATGATAGATTCCAATTTTTTATCAAAATAACCTGAAATATCAAAAACAAAATCTGGTTGTAAAAAACGATCCTGAAGATAATGAAAGATATATGCAGGTCTCCAGGCCTCTTGAACTTCATCCGATGCTGAAGTCTCTATTTTTCGTAAGCCGGATAAAAATGCTGCATCTTCTACCAGTTGCGCACTGCGGCCATGATCTGGATGGCGGTCTTCTATAGCATTACACAAAATAATCTCTGGCCTGTATTTTCTAATTACCTCTATCACCTTTCGCTGATGTTTTTCATCGTTTTGAAAAAAGCCATCTGCCATTTCAAGGTTTTCTCTTACAGACGCCTGTAAAACCGTTGCTGCATTTGCCGCCTCTACTCTTCTTATTTCAGCACTCCCCCTTGTTCCTAATTCACCCTGCGTTAAATCAATAATTCCAATCCTTTTTCCCTCGGCAACACAAGCCAGGATAGTACCTGAACAACCTAACTCAACATCATCTGGATGGACACCAAAAGCCAGGATATCCAATTTTTCAAACATTTTTACAACCTTTAAAAGTGGCTGCAAGGTAAGCTTTTAAAAGAAGGATAGTGTTAATTAAAACAGATAAGATATTCACAGGTGCTTATTCAAATCTAACTGTGACGAGTTGTTCTCATCTCCCGGCTAAGCTCGACTTTCTTAAAAATAATAGCTCTTCAAGTCAAATTTTAACTTCTATGTCCATACATTCTCTCGACGTCTTTTACTATTATTTCAATAGCGTGGTCTTTTTCAACCGGATCATAATTTTGTTTTAAGCTACTACCAAATAGTATAGCCACAGTTTGATAGAACCCCGCAGTAAATCCCCCCTTATACTCCTGTATGAGATGGTAACAGTTATTACCAGTTTCACGGTAAATTAACTTCATCAAAACTTTGCCCTGATAGACAGACAGATTAGTTATTTTACTGGTAAATTCTTTTTTAAGTTCTTTTTCTCTTGACTTTATTATTCTTTTCCGATCCTTTTCATCAGTAACGTTTACCAGTAAACTGTTTACTTCATTAAACACTTTACCGGCGGCTTTAGCATAAGGATACGTAACATAGACCGCATTTCTAAGTCTTGTCCATTCTGCCCAGTACTGGCGCCACTTTTCATACATCTTTGTATGCACCTCTACATCTAACAACCGACCGCCGGGAATGGTATCTCCATCTACAACAAAAGCATACACTTTTAAGGTGTCGTTACGATTTTCCTGTGCTTGCGTTTTAAAGGCAAATAGCAGGAAAAACACTAAAACCGAAGCAAGTATTTTGTAATTTTTACTCATCTAAATTTCCTGTTATAAATATAGAGATAACTACGAATATTTATGCTGCTTTAGTTGTAAAGTAACCTGAATCACTGTTATTTCTTTTTGAAACATCTTTTTATTTCGTGGGATAGAAACTTGAAAATTAGCAGATAGCAGCTTTGAGTTCTGTTAGTAAATCTTAGTAAAAAGAGAAAGCAGGGCGAGTAAGAAAGTTATAACTTCTATTTGGAAAAAAAGTTGAGCGGTCGGTTTACGACAAGACAAAGTAATTAACATTATTGCACTAATATAAATGCAACAACCTTTTGAAGTATCCTACTAAAAAGCATTATTAGAATTCATTAGCCGCAGCTTTTAATCTATAAAAGATATTGCCTCCTGGCCATGTACGGGGAGCAATATCTTCAGCAGTGTGGCGCCGGAGTGTTACGGAAAGTCGTCAGGCAATTCTTCTCATCTGCTTAACTCTTTGTACGATGCTCATTACAATGCCAACTACCATTACAAGCACTCCAATCCATAAGATATTAATGAATGGGAACTCATAGGCTTTAAGAGTTACGAAATCAAGTACAGAGCTACTTTCTTTCACCCCGATTTGCAACAAGCCTTTTGTCTGGTCTTTAACCTGTGCAAATTGTAAAATGAGGCTTTGAGCCATTACAGTATCTGGAAGGGAGTAAATAGCGCCATTTTTTACGTGAAGTAAGGGCTGGGCTTCAAAACGATTGCCTTCTTTTGATATAATAGTCATGTTTAAAGCAATAGCGGTATCATTTTGACTAAACTGGTATTTTTCATTTGAGGGGTTAACCGTGACATTATTTACTATGATTATGCCCTTGGAATAAAAAAGAGTATCACCCATCTTAACGGTTGTATTTCTGAAAGTTGAGGTATCAGCGGCTTTTATTTTTTCGGGATCTCCAAGAAAAGTCAGGTAAGTAAAAATATCCCTGTTCCAGTAATGTTTGGCCGAAGGATTGGGTGTTACCCCCTCGGCACCTTTGTTATTTTCTATAATATCAGGATACAAGTCAAACTTCTCATTATCCTTTTTGCTCTGAAAGTTTATCTCGTAATAACGCTTACGGTCTTTAGGATTAAGGGTATCTTTTACATAAGTCACCATGTATTTTCCCATGTCAGTAGCCAACCCCTTAACAAGGGTAAGGTTTTCGAGAGGGCTTTCCTTATCCCCGATTTTTAAAGGAGACATTCCCGTAGTATTATAACTCAGGACAGATTTTTTACTGCTTGAAATAAGTATGCCTAAAAGAAAAAGGCCGAAACCGATATGAGCAACAGAAGCTCCGGCTGCCTTCAGTTTTCCTTTTAAACCCAATTGTATGTATGAAGCATTAGCAACAACGCCATAAATAGCTGCGAAAATGCCTAAATGAATGGCGATAAGAAACCCGATACCCTTTTTATCATATTCAATATTTCCCCATATGGCAACAGCAATGCTTGCCAAAACGGCAACAAGAGTAGGGCCGGCAATCCGTCTAAAAAAATAAGCTTTAGGAGTGTCCTTGTATTTAAAATATTGGGTAACTGCAGTCAAAATACCTATAATAATAGCTACAAATATTTGAACCTGGTTATGAAACCCTTCCGGATCCTCTCCTACTGCCCACTTGGTATTAAGCAGTTTGTTTAGCACAGGAAGGGATGTAATACCTATAATAACAAATGCTGACAAAAAGAAGATGAGTGAACCAATAAACATCCAAAACTCCCGGCTATAAGTGTTTTCTTCTTTGGCAATGTGAGGTAAATCCTTATCCTGGTTAAGTAGCCAAAAAAGAGCAATGAAAGCAAGTAACGTAGAAACAAGGGTAAAAACGCCATAAAAATATCCCAAAACATTCAGTCCTATGAAAAGAGCAACGACAGTTAATTTGTGACTTTTAGTTCTGGCAGCAATAAAAGGCGGTATCCAAAAAAACAAGTTTAAGAACAAATACAATTGCACATTCATCCCGAGGTCGGTAAATGCATGCACTGAAGTATCGCCCAGAACTCCGCTACGTGTAAGAAACGTAGAATATAAAATAAGCAGGAATGCAAGAATATAAAAAAAATAAGTGCTTTTCAAGGAGTAGCCACTGCTTCTGTAAATAAGATTAGTATGTAATCCCGCAACCATCACCAGCCACGGAACCAGTGAGGCATTTTCAACCGGGTCCCATGCCCAATAGCCGCCAAAAGTTAAGCTCTCGTAAGCCCAGGCCGCACCCATCATTATGCCAACCCCCAGTATACCTGTAGAAAAAGCCGCCCAACTTATTGCTGGTCTTGTCCAGCCTTTATGATCCTTTTTCCATAAGCCAGCGATCGCATACGAAAAAGGAACAATCGTTGAGGCAAAACCTAAAAACAAAACCGGAGGATGAATTACCATCCAATAATTCTGTAGCAGTGCATTCAATCCATTACCGTCTTTCCATAAAGTCAGATAATCTTTTCTTAATTCGCCTGTATTAAGATCTTTAAAAATAGGTGCTGCATCAAAAAAACCTTCGTGCCTTAATAAAACAAATGGACTGCTTCCAACTTTCGCATTCCAAAAGTAAAG
>JBBPZJ010000021.1:0-3048 GCA_038199395.1 Chitinophagales bacterium | reverse complement strand
TAAAACGTCGCTTTCATACGCATAAATGCGGCTATTAAATCCCTCTGTCTCAAAATACTGAAACCTTCCATTTAATGTAAGCGGTTTGTATTTGAATTTGTATTTTCCTTCGACGTAGATTAAAAATCCTTGCTCATTATTTTTCTTTTCATTGCCCTGAAACCATAACAATTCAGTTCTTTGATTTAAACTAAAGCACCGGCTAATAGCATGATTTACCTGCATTCTCCAACTTCTTTTGGATGGTGTGTATACCGGTCTTAATGCCAGATCGGTACCTGAAAGATTAATTGCTTTATTGTCATTTTTGAACCTTGTATAGCATTCAATTTGTCTTGTAGGTTTATAGGATATTTGCACGAGATAAGCTGAACCGCTACTTGGAGCATCAACTCTATATTTTAACCAGGGGAAACTGAAAAGATCACCGTAGGCTTCCACCTTTAAAGAAGAATGAGGTTTTATAGCAATCCCTGTAAATAAACCCTTTTCATTTGTCGGAAGCGTGTTTTCGGTAAATGCACTTCCATAAAGTGACTGGTAACTTTTTTCTATATTTCTATAAACCAGAGAAGCATCTACTTTTTCATCCAAACTTGCCAACAGGCCATTTATAAATGCTTTAGAATCGTTTTTGTCAATTGCCGCTTCACCAAAGAAATGAAAGTTTCGGTAGGTAAAACTATAATCAGCACTGTAATTATGCCAGTCTTTACCTTGTATTGCAAATTGATTGTAGGAATAAATATTTCGAACCAAAGGACTTGAGAATTTAAAACCAATGCCATTGACACCGATATGGTATCCGGGTACGTTGTAAGAAATATTTCCTCCCACAGAGCTTTGCGTAAAGGCATTTTTTCGAGAAATTTCATTTACCGTACGATGATAACCAGAACTTAAAATGGAGGAGATAATGTCTTCATTTGTAGAAGATGTATCAGAATTTAAATGGCCGTCTAACTTGCGGACCGAGCCAAAAGCCGTAAAGTCAACATGATTAAAGCCAAGCGTGATGCCGGCCCCTCTCATAAAATTATATTCTCCTGACGAATTGTAAGGTCTTAGAATTTCAGCTTGTCTTTTAACAAGGGTAATATCACTATTCTTGTTGAAGGCCAGGCTTTGCCAATGTGTAAGGCCTTGCCCCAGATTAACCGTAAAGTCTCCAATTGCTAATAATTTAACTAGTCCAATTTTTCTTGCAAACAGGTGAAACGAATAAAAATCAAATCCTTGTTTCTGACTGCCTTTCAAAAACTGTTCGCCCGCATCTTTATCTCCGGTGATACCAAATTGAAACATGTTCTGAAACATATATTTGTATCGTAAAAATACTTTAGCTCTGCTTCCCGGATAGATGGCTGGGACACTATCGGCATGAATAAAACCATTGCTTTCTTCTAAGACTTCCTGCGATCTCAATAACATGGAATGCTGGCCTGCTGTCAGTCTTTGTTTCAGACTTGCAGTAAACGACCTCGCATCGCTTACCCTTATAAATGGCAAAATTCGTTCGATAGTTGCCACATCCCAAGCCGGTATTGCTTGCAGCTCATAGATACTAATGAGCTTCCCCAGAAGTCTTCTATATCTTAAAAAGTGGTCGATTTGGAGATCAGAAATTAACTGCAGTTGCCTTAAATCATTTTCGTCAGCGGTGTTTAGGTTTAGTTTGTTTCTGCTGAAATAAGCATTAGACTGCAAATAAGAATCATCTTCAGGCTCGCCATTTTGTTGTTCGGCCAGATTTTCAAACTGCTGTTCTGTTGTATTGGAATGTTGCTCTGCCCTTTCTTGTTGAGGAAAAGCGTACAGATAAACTAGAAACGCGACAAGAGTAAAGGTTACTTTTTTCACTCTTTCTCAGGTTTCTTAAATTGTATCAACAGCAAAATTCCCGGCGTAAAGCCTAGTTGACTATGATAAGATGCATTCAAATCTATACGACCAAAATCAGTTTTTATGCCGAGGCAAACATAGCTTCCATTATTAGCTGTAGACAGGCCGCTACGAATGAAAATCGTACGATGCAGGTTGTATTGCAAGCCTGCATTTACTCCGGTGGGTAAATCTTCCTGTTTTATAATTTCCGCACCGATAAAAAGCTTATCCGAAGCTTCATAACCAACACCAAAACGATAAATGGAAGCGAGTTTTTCTGAACCTGTTTTACCAAGCCTGCTTCCACCGGGATTATAGATATGAACACCGGAATGAAGCTTCTCTGTAAAATGAAAGATTGCTCCTGTTTCAAAGTTTATTGCCGATAAACTTCCATATCCGGCAATTTTTATCGCATGGTAATTAAACTTTGTGCCCACCTCTATTTCTTCGCTAAGTTTCCGTGCGTAAATCAATCCCAACTCACTTTCATTAAATGATGCTGCTCCGGCATAATCTGCCTGAAATCCAAAAGTTCCTGATGAGGTAGCTGCGCCTATTATGCCTGTAAATCCATTCAAGTCATTAAGCATAAAGCGCTTTTCTCCATACACTGCGAAAGCATTCGCTTTTAAATTTGCCAGAGAAGCTTCGTTTATAGTAGCTGAAAAAATATCTGAGAAATTTCTGCTGTAGGCACCGAGAGAAGTATAATTAACAGATAACGGCTGCTTCACTGTTTGCGCCTGTGAAGGAACGGAAAAAGCAAAAATCAAAACTCCGGAAAAGAGTCTAAAGGCAGCGTTAGTTAAACAGCACATTAAAGAAAAACGACATTATGAAAAATTTATTTTGTGCAGGTGTAACTAAAGCTCACAAAATTCAAATCTCGGGTAATACCTTTGGCGCATGTTACTACTTGATGGAAAAAGTGCTTCTCAGTCAGTTAAGGAAAGTCTTACTATGACGACCAAACAATTGATCGAAAAAGGCAAAAGGCCACCTCATCTGGCTGCAATATTAATAGGCAATAACGGGGCTAGCGAGACTTATGTTGCGAGTAAGGTTAAGTTTTGCGGTGAAATAGGATTTACCTCGACCCTCATTCGTTTCGGGCAGACAATTGAAGAAAAAGAACTGCTGGAAAAGATAGAAGAGCTGAAT
>JBBPZJ010000020.1:0-7989 GCA_038199395.1 Chitinophagales bacterium | reverse complement strand
TATAATTTGCCCTTCTCCACAAAGCGAAATTGAAAGTCAGTTACCACTTGAACGTACTGTTTTAAAACAGGACTACATTTATACTAACACACCTGTTTTAAGAATGAAAGAGCACTTTGGTATCCATACTACATTTGTTATTCACGGAATTATTTGTTTAGCTTATTTTATTTTTATTAAATTTCGTATGCCCGAAACCAAAGGGAGATCGTTGGAAGCAATCGAACAACAATTGGTAAGAAAAAAATCATGAACCAGGATTAGTCCGTTACATTGAAGAGACTGAATAAACATTTATTTTCTTGTTGACATGCATAATAGCTTTATTCAACATTGTTGTGTCACTCCTTGCAATCAATCCGTTTCCTATTCCCTCTTCAGCAGGTTTTACACTCCATAATAATACATGGTCGTTAGCAATATATAGTCGCTTTTGTTGTGCCATACATTCAACACAAAGTGTCACAATCATTATGGAACGGCAGTGGTTCAGTAAAGCATCCCTTCACTACGAAACCAAACCCTACACCTGTACCTAAGGTTAATGTTAGTACTCTTTCGTAATTTTTACCTTTTCCATACAAGGCTTCTCTTAAAGAAACTGTTCTGGCGTCGTTATCTAAAAAGCAGTCTACAGAAAATTTTTTTTGAATGATAGTTTTCATTGGATAATTTTCCATGAACTCCAGAAAACCATACGTTGTTTCTACTATACCATGCTCATTTATAAACCCGGGAACACCAAAACCTATACCTGTCATATTACTACCTGATTGCGCTGCAACTGTTTTAAATTGCCTGATCGCAGCATCAACCTGTTGTAAAAATATTTTTGCATCCTTCTTCTCGGTTGGTTGTACAATACTTTGCAGCACTTCGCCAGTAAGTATATTTACAAGCCCGTATTTGGTTCTTGTACCGCCTATATCAACTCCTATGGTTAATGGATCAGTCATTTTGAAATTCATTTCCTATGTTTCATTTACAGGCCCGGCACGAAACCCATGATGCTAGTGAATGTCGTGTTAGTCAGTACCAAAATTATTTTGTTCAACCGATAATCTTGTTTGAGCAGTTCGATCTTTATTTTTTTTTATTTACATAAAAAAAAACGTTCTGGTTTTTAATATGTGTTTACCTGTTGCATCTGTAAAGCTTAAGTTCCGCAACGACTCAATTTCACACTTGTACACGGCACTTTTAGAACCATTTATTTACTATTAAGTACGAGCGATTTTTCTGCTATTAAAACAGGCGCATCATAAAATGGAATATTAGTGAACGTGTAATTATCTCCTTTTTTAAGCCATTGATTTTTTGGTATTTCATAAATATTTCCGGTCATCAAATCAACCCAAACCGGATTTTTAAAGTTGCCATTTTCCACTGTAAAACTAACCGGCGTTGTTGCAAAAGAGTTGGTAGCGGTTGTACTGTCTATCCAGATAGCAACCAGTTGCTCCTTGCTTTTTGCATGCCGGTAACCATATACTGATATTGATTCCTTTGCAGTGGTTGTAAACTTAAACTGAGGATTCAGCAGCATGTTATTATCAAAAATGGCGGCGATATTTTGAACTGCATAATAGGCTACTTTAGGTCGTATTGCAGCCATGGTAATGTCGGACTGAATTAGACCTTTCGTATTCAGCACCGGCTTATAATAAATATCGATGATGGTAAAAACAGAGGTTTCTATATCGTGCCCAAGATCACCCAATAAACGGCGCATATCGTATTTGGCCTGTGTGTATTCCGTCCAGTAATATTCTGATAAAGCAAAGGAAGGGATGTAAGTGGAAGGTGCCCCATTCTCGCCCTGCCGCAACAGTATTTTAGATGAATATTTTTCAATGACCTTCTTCAATCCCAACACCTTTTTTTCTGTATAGGCATCTTCAGGCCGCATTGTATAGCTGTGGTATGAAATCCAGTAAAACAAATCGAGTTTCCCCTTGTCTGCAATTACTTTTAGAAAACGGTCCAGGTATTCCATGTTGCTGTTGGAGGCAAATGCGAGACCTGCGATTTTTGCTTCGGGTTGAATTCTTTTAATGATGTCTGCTGTTCGCAAATTTAATTCAGCGGTCGTTTCAGGACTTATCTTTTGTGCCGGATGATCAGGCTCATTCCATATTTCCCATTCTTTTACCCTGTCTTTGTAGCGGGTCACCAATGCCGCTACCCACCTGTCCCAGGCAGCATAACCTTCAGGTGAAGTCATTAAACTATTGAGCAGGCCGGTGCCGCCACCACCCTGGTAAACAGGATTGCCATACGAAGGCTGCAACCAGGGCTCCAAACCATTGGCCACAGCATAATCAATGATATCGTCCAGCCATTTCCAGTCATATACCCCTTTTACTTTTTCGCATTTGGCCCAACCTGCCTGCAACCTTATTTTTTTTACACCCAATGGCTTTAAATAAGCTTTATAATTATCCCATACCGCAAGGTTTCTGTCGAGTGTTTCGCAACCTACTGTTATTCTTGATGATTTAATTTGGTTTGTGCTTCTGGGTTTGATGGAGCCTATGCGTTTCATGTTTACCTGCAAAGGCGTCTTCACCCTATTGCATGAAGTATCTATAAATTGAGCCGATACAGTTTGAGTGGCCGGCAATATCAATAAGAATATGATTAATTTTATTTTTGTCATTTCTAAAATTTAAAGGTCCAGGTATTGGGTTCTTTCTCATTTAAGTGAGCAAAGAAAGTCTTTACAAAACCATCAGCTTTAGTCACTGTTATTTTGTATTTCCCAAAAAATCCACGGAAGGATGCCTGCCCGTTTTTATTGGCAGTAACTTTCATATTTTTCGTCATCCAATCTTCTTTGATCAATTTCATCAGCCGGGTATAAACAGGTTTTGGATTGAGATCTTTATCCAGCAACCCTCCACCTTTAAGCCAAATCCAGCGGTCGCTTAATCCCCACCAATGAATGGACGTCATGGAAGGATGGGCAAACGCAAGCGTATAAAACTGTTCGGCAAATTCGGCCTGTGCTTCCTCTGTCCAGGTACCTTGTCGCCAGCCTCCTGTAATCTGTTTGCCTGAAGATTGAGGGGTAAATTCAGTGATGTGAATTGGCAAACCCAGTTCTTTAAATTTATCAAATGTCTTCACAATTTCTATTGGTGAAAACCACATTTCGCGAGGCTCATGTGCCTGTATGCCAATGCCGGTAACAGGCGTCTTTCGCTGTTGCAATTCTTTTAGCAACCGGTAAAATTTTTCCCTGATTTCAGGTTTGGCGATCACATAAAATTCATTGAGAATAAAATCACCGTTGGGGTCGGCCTCGTAAGCCCATTTGTAAGAATTCTCTACCCACGGAAGAGTTTCTTTCAACATTATACCTTTTACATTATATCGAATTCCATCATCAATTTTACCATCTCTGCTAACGGTATCCTGTAAAGCTTTTTCCCATGAAATGGTCGTAACAGGTTCGTTTACCACGTCCCACATTTTAATTTGATTTTTAAATCCACCAACAAGATTTTGTATCCTTGCTTTGTACAGTTCGGTAGCTTGCAAGGGAGGCAATTTTAATAACCAGCGTGGTGTACCCGCTTCATGTGTCCAACCCAACGTATGTCCTTTAGGTGTAATGTTGTTTGCTCTGCACCAATCCAGTTTTTCCTGTAGTTTTTGCCATTGTGGCTTGCCTTGTTCGGGTTCGTAAGGTGCCCACTTGATTGTTAATTCGGTGAAATTAAAAAGCGCTTTAAACCTTTCTTTAAATTTTGTTGCATCTTCAGTACTAATGCCTGGCCTGAACACTTCTTCACAAAGATTACCAAATAAAAAATCCTGCGATACCTGGTCAATTTCTACCTGAGCATTTTTTAGCGGTTTGCCATCTGTATCGGTAAGCAACAACGAAGCATCGCCTTTCCTGTATTTTTCAATATTTTGTTTTGCATTGAGCAAGTATTCTTTTTCTATAGATATTTTATCCTGTGGAAATGTGCCGGGTGAAGCCGGTGGAGAAGTTTTTTCTGCTGTCGCCTGAGCAAATATTGTATTGATTTGAATGAGCGTTAGCATTAAGCAAACAAATTTCATCATATAATTATTCATTGTAAATTTTTGCCGCATAGACGCCATAGTGTTTTATTATTATTTAAGCTGCATAAGAGGTAAAAAAATTAGTTGGACTTTTTTGAACCAACCAGAATAGCTACTATTAAGCACCCGTTGCGCCGACCCGATGTCTAATGCATTGGCGTCAACCTAATTCTTCCTTTTCAAAACCTTGAGTCCCAGCGGGACTTAATATTGGTAGAGAAATAATTAAGAATGCCGTCGCGTGCCGTAGGTACGCAATATTTTCAGACAATTATGTTGCGTACTTACGGCACGCTTACATCTTAACTGACATTTATTTTCTATCAATATTTAGTGCCTACGGCACTGTTCGCAAAACTACTACAACATATATCGGGCAAGCGTTTTTGAAGCAAAGAGGCGTTCCTTAAGTTGATGCCATTGCTATGTCCATCGGACTACTTTTTAAAATTCTATTCAGCAAGATAAGGTCACTAATTTATCCCTTGTTATGTATAAGCTGTAAGGCTACTGGTATTGCTATCATGATAGTCTTATTTTTTGTTAATTCGTTATTATACTAATGTGTTTAAAGCCGATGTTCGTTGCTCATATATTTTTTCAACCTGGTCCATACTTAGCTTAAGCTTTGCTTTTGCTTTAGCATAATCTTTCCAAACTTCACGTAAACTTTGGGCAATTTGTTTGCCTTCCACTTTGTCGATTTCAAAGATCCAGTCATTAAAACCGAGGTCGTAATACATTTGACCTTTGATGGTATCTTCGGGCTGCCGCAGGTAAAAAAAAGGTGTTCCGTTTGCCGCAGCAATAATGGGTGAATGACATTCAAAACTTAGCACTGTATGGGCCTCGGCATAAACTGATGCAGCTTCATCTGGCAACCAGTATCCCCGTTTTACAACAAATGGTTTTATATCTTCCGGCAATGGATTAATCAATACTTCATCCATAATTTCTATCTGATAAGTCATTTCAGGACAAACCAATATCTTGTTCCCCGTCTCACGAACCCATGCGATCATTGCTTCACGCAGCTTGGCATGATCGACTTCTTTATACTTTGCATTTGTTTCCTCTACCTGCTTTACTTTTTCGGCACTCCACCCATTGTTGTTCGGATTGAATTTATGGTAAGGCGTATAACGCAGTCGGGGAATAACACAGATGAAATTTTTATTCTCCAGTTTATTTTCATTTAAAAACTGTTGTGCTTTTTTCCTGTCATGAATATTTATATAAAACGTGGCATCAGGTGCAAACTGAACATGCTCACCTTCAATGCCTGCTTTCTTTAAATGCTGAATTGATAATGTTTCCCTGGTATAAATAAATGTCGCCTTTTTCAAAATCTGTAAGAAAACTTGCCCATAGATGCCAGCCAGACAGGCTGAAAAGTAACCATCCCGTTTTGTCTCGACGGACGCAAAGCAGCATCGTATGGGCGTTTCTAAAATTGCCATATAACCTGAAGATAAATTCTTATCAACAATACCCGTCCATGACATAGCAACACCGCCACCGCAGAAATACATAACCCCGCTGCCTAATGGATATTCTTTATCCTCTACCGGAAGCAACAATCCCTCGCCATCTGTCATTAGCATGAAATGATTTTTCGGAGATGCAAAGGCTCCGGGAAATTTCACCTCATTCATTGGCATTGTTTCATTGCCCGTTAAGCTTACCTCTAATTCCGAGTCATTAGTAAGCGTGAATTGAGCTGAAAACGATGTTTTACCAGTAACAGAGACCTGGATATTATTTGGACTTTGAGAAACTTTAGATAGCACCAAGCCACTATCCGAAATGCCTTGTTGCCATACTTTGTTACACCGTTTATCTGTCACTGTCATCAATGCAGTATGGTCATCAAACCTTACTTCAATGTTATGATTAGATATAGTCCACACTTTAGCACTTGCTGAAAAGGTGGTTATAACAACAACCATTAGAGCCATTATTATTTTCATTCTTTTATTTATGCTTTTTTTATTTTATCGTATCTTGAAACGAACCTTTTACCCGTTTATAACTCCAAATTCTTACATTAAGCTCTTCGCCTTTTAACACCCTGCATAAATAATTAACGCAAGTTCGAAGCTGGTACAAAGTAATAAATTTCACATCAATTACTTTATATTTTATAATGATTAATTCAGAACTTCTTACCTGGTAATCTAACTTAAGGGTTTGTTCGCAAAATAAATATGCATTTAGGTTGGGGTATGATATTAAAGTTACCTCTCTTTCCAAGTGCCTGCACACTACTATCTGGTTGTCCTGGTTTTTATGAGAAAGACCTGTCGGTTCAATAAATTGTCAATGGATTGCCTGTTTATTCGCATCCTGCAGATGATTTAAAAGCATTTTGTTATAAGGAGCAATTTTAATAAGGGACTTTGTCGCAAGACAGAAGTAGAAAGATGTTTTCATATAAGTGAGACAGTGTGCAGTGAGCTTGTAAAAAAAAGTTGTGGAAAAAGGAGAAGCAGGCTTTTTCGTGATGTTGCCCGCAAAGGAACCGCTCACAAAATTACCGGTGAATGCCGTCTTCGGATTTAAAGCAAGTTAGATAAAGGTCAAATTATAAATAGCATTGCAAAACAGGACAGGGTGAAGAAAAAATTTATTGAAGAAGGCTTCGAAGCTTCTTTAGAACGTAGCCCTGCTACCCGTATTTATGAAAAAAGCAAATCAGATGGAGATGTGGAAGCAAAATTAGTAACCCTCTGCTGTAATGAACCGCCCAAGGGTTATGCTAAATGGTCACTCAGTATAGTGTGGAATATCCAATCCAAAAAATACAATTAGTCCGCCACAACCTATTAGCAGCGATTCGTACGAAGAGCAGGCGGAAATGTAAATATCCAATTATCTCAATTAACGAACCTTGCCTGCGACATTCTCTAACACCACATTCGAAAGTATGCCGGTATCTACTTTGTCCGGGAGATGCGAACAAAAGCCAATTCCAACATAGAATGGTCCATCGATATGCAGTTGAACAGGATCTCCAAACTGGTGCAGAGGTTCTCCAGCCTGGCTTACAAAAATTGCAAAGGTATCACCATGTTTTTCTATGCCAAGTCGAAGAGCGCCCTTCTTGTCAACACGCATTTGCTTAATGCTTTCCCCCTTTTCCGGGCGCCAGGCAAGGTGTACCAGCCCGGCACCATGCAACGCCACCATAGCTTCTTTGGAATCGTCTTCAAGATTTTGGCGAATAATAAGTACGGCCTTACGGTCGAAGAAGCCTGCTGTATCGGGGAAGCTAATGTCGGCAGCCAGCGATACATCACCTGACATTTTCTTCCACAGATAACGGAATTCATCACGTACATACCATATATTATAGCCAGCAGAGTTAATGGTGTATTTGCGGGTACCAGCGTTGAAAGCGGACGAGCCTGGCACTAGTGCAGCCCCTACATCGCTCTGGCCTTCGAATATGCCGATGCGCTTATCTTCTGTTCGGGTAGTCCGGTGAAAATCTAAGGGCGGCGGCACCTGTTTATGCGTGGCAGAGCCAGGAAGGGCCCAATCAGGTACTTCCAATTTCTTTGGTGTAGTTTGTGCATAAGCATGTTGCGATGCCGAACACAATGCCAGTGCGACCAGCAAAATGCTACACGCATTGTTTATGGTGCGGATATACCTATAAAAATTATTGCTCTTTTCTCTTATTGTCTTTAATAGCATTTTCATTTTGCGATTTATTTATTTTATTAGTTCTACTTTACCAAGTTATGATGAGCCTTTATTTCTTTCTAACTGTATTCTTCGTTGTGCATGTCGCTTATTTATTTGGTTCATTATTTCCTGTTGGTTCATTCCTTTTCGTGGGTATACATTGAGCATGATTTCTCTTACATCATAAGCGCTTAGTAATGGCATTTCTTCTTTAAACAGTAT
>JBBPZJ010000019.1:0-5463 GCA_038199395.1 Chitinophagales bacterium | reverse complement strand
AATTCTAATTGCTGCCTGCTGCTTCCACCATCGTAGGAGATTTTACCTGAGTACACTTTTTTGACGGCAGCGCGTATCAGGTTGGCTACATATGTTCTTTTTTGCAACATTGTCAACCAATAATTTTTAGAATTACCGAGTACAGTATTATCTGTTACTGAAATAGTGTTTTTAGCATTCGCTAACTGCACTTTTACCACCTCATTAATTTCGTCTCTCCTGATTTTTAAACTGTTTTAATACGGTAATAATTATCGCCATCATAAGAATTGATATCCGTGAAACTATACGGAGCAGAAATCCCGGGGTTATTATTTGCTTGAGATATGGTTGTCGTCATTATACTCTTAGTCCGTTGCATCTTCAAATTTGAAATGCAACGTTCTTTGTTGACGCCTCTCTTTGCGTACTGCTCTAAACAGTGCAACTTCTGCAAATCGAACTAACATTTTAAAAAGCTTACCTGGTAGCTTTTAACTCACGCCGCCTCCTTCTATTTTTTAGTACATGATGACTATCTAATACTATATACAATAGTTGGAAGAGCGAGGAAGCAATGAGAATTGCGAAAATTACTACATAGAAATTCATGGCAAATCGTTTGTTGTAAACGTAAAAAAGAAACAGACACGTTGCTATCCTCGTCACATAAAAGTTATTCTCACTCCTGCATAACTTCTTACTGTTATGCAATTCTACCGGTTTATTTATTTTGGAATTCCTATATATTATGTTACCTTAGTGTATCCTTTTTTAAATCCATTCTTATGATACTAATTTTCGTTTTTCCCGTTATATTTTTATCTTCTATTTTACTAATCCTTTACATAGCAAACCTACCTGCCTTCATTAGGAAAGAAATAAAAAAGGATACACCGCCAGAAAGGTTTATAAGATCACTAAGAAAAGTAAGTGTCTAAAAGTTAAATTTAGCAAGAGTTAGTAGCAGCACCTGGAGCTTCTTCAAATGTGCCTAACATGAGATGCGACATTTGTAGATAGATGACATCCCTTTCATACCCTATTACCCTTCAGGCCAAATGCAATTGAGCAAGCTATTACAATTGTTTAGGAACCATCTTCAACGGAAAGTTGATCTATTTAGACTGGAGTTATTGTAAGCAAAAAATTTTATCAGTCAAAAAGCAATTTGTTCAAAAAAGCACAGTGAATATTAGACACATATCCATGATTTTTATCATTTTTGTTTATTTCATTCTTTGCGTAATTTTTAAATATTATTTTAACCACTAAATTTTCAATACTATGTCACACCTTATTGTTATTACTGCTGAGATGCACAAGATTGCTGAGTTCTTTATCAACGTTAAATATCGGCGACCAGGCAATGTTATAACTTATATACCTATAGAATTTGAGGTATTTATTAATGGAGAATTCTACAAAGCTGTTCCGCTACAGAATTTTGAAACAAGAATGCTGACCAGCCTCCCCAATGCCATAATGTTTCAAATAAAAAATGGCAAAGTTTATAATGACAACAGGGGAACAGAAGATATTGTTAAAGAAATAGTAGGCAAACTAGGCGAAATGAATATTGTTGAAATACCTCTAAAAAGATTTGAACAAACAAACCCTAAAAATCAAGCTTATTTAAGTTTGCACTTGTAGCAAAATGAGACTCGTCTTTGCCTTTTTATTTGTACGACGATAAATAATCTTAATAGCGCAAGCTAAAAAAGGCTAATAGCTGTAAACCCCCGTCACAAAAAAGTTTCAGGGGTTTACAGCGTTATATGGCACTATCAATGTTGCGTTGGAGGGAGTTGGTTTTATGACAACAGAAGTGTTTTTTCAAAGTTGATTTTTTGGCTTGCTTTAGCTGATGTATAGTATTAGGCTATCGGTAATAGCCTCCGTTTGTTGCTTACTTTTTTGAATGCTTCATAAGGACAATGAATAAAGTCATACAGCGTTTCATTGTTAATCTGCATGGTAATTTCAAATGAAGTATTGAAATATTTGACTGGTTTCAACTCGATATTTCAAGCTACGGACTTTTTAAGAGCCGTTGCAGGTGTTATCACCTGCAACAATCGCTTTTCAACAAATTCTTAATTGAGAAACTCATCCTGTTACCCCGGATAATTTGAGAGAAAGGCAAAGTCATCATTATATTTCCCGTAAAACTTGGATGACGAGTATTTTTAACAACAACGTTTCCAAAGTACCACGTCTTATTTCATTGCAGATGCCCAGGTTTCAGTTGCAGATGATAACACCTTGCGGCAGCACTATACGGAAGACAGACAATGGCAGAAAAATTAATTCAGGATGTCGGGTGAGGACATCCGCCGGGAAGTAGGAAAACTGCGCTTGATAGGCATGGGTTGATGAACATTTGTCCGTTCACATCTTTTGGTCAAATAAAGACTTATTTTTAATTACTAAAACTTTTAAATTATGGCTACTAAAAAGACAACTGAATCTGCTGCAAAAAAAGCAGCACCTGCAAAGAAAGCTGCTCCGGCAAAGAAAACTGCTTTAAAAAAAGCAGTATTAAAACCTGTTATGCCGTCAAATTAATTATTCTGATTTCTTTTGTTCATCTCCTGTGTCAGCAGGTGCAGGAGATGAATTTTTGTTTTTTTCAGCTTCCTCTTCAACAACTTGTACCGGGGTAATTACTTCAAGATTATCGGAATTAATATTGCATTCTCCATCAACATTTGTTGACAAACTTTCCTCCAAATCTTCAATATTAATCGCCACAGGTTTTTTACCTTTTGTAAGTTTTTCTAAAACGATGTGTTCCAACTTGTGGTGTAACGGTACAAGGCCTGCACCAATAAATACCAAAACGAGTAATTCCAAAACTTTGTTATGATGCACTAGTTCTTGAATGAGCGGGTGCAATAAAAGGATTATAAATTCAAAGAACAGCAGCAACGACACCACTCCCATAAAACGAACAACATTTTTGTGAACTTTTCTTTTGCTGGCAGCTACCGTAATCATAAAAAATACAGGAATAAAAATACAGATGGCCAGTATCTGCAATTGTTGCAGCCTTGTTTCTTTTTCACGCAATTTTTGTTCTGCCAGTTCTGCCTGGCGTATTTGCTCATTACTGCTTATGATCATAGCTTCTCTGGTTTTTGCCTGGCCTTTTAAAGAATCCTGCAATATTACAGCCCGCTCCATATAAACAAATGCACTATCAAATTTCTTTTTGTTTTTATAAAAGTGACTAAGAAAATATGCTGCATCCAGTTCCCGGCTTAAAAAGCCATCTCTACGGGCAATGTTAAACGCAAGCATTGCATAATGAAGTACAGAATCATTCTGTGCATTTTTCTGAAAAACATTTGCAAAGCCAAGGGCGGTTTCGCAAAGCATATCATTATTTTTAATATCATTAAATAGCACAAGTGCCCGACGATAATTAAACAATGCGGTGCTGTCATTTGCCCCTGCGTACACGTTTCCAAGCCCGAGGAAGGCTGTTCCCTGTGAATAATTATTGTGATTTTGCAGAGCTATATTTAATGATTTCGAAAAATACTGTCTTGCGGAATCTAAATTTTTCATGCGGTAAAAAGTTTCTCCAAGATTGGTAAGAATATTATTTTGTAAATCCTGTTTTGCCTGACCACCAACTGCATTTACTGCGGAGTCTGCCCTGTACAAATAGCTCAATGCACTTTTGTAATCGGATAATAAAATATATATAAGCCCGATGTTATTGAGGGCACTTGCATAATTGCGAACGCTGTTTCTTTTTTCTTCGATCTTTAGTTTCTGCATGTAATTATTAAGTGATGCAGTATAATTGCCCAGTAAATATTGGCCTGTGGCCATTACGGCAAAGGAATGGCTTTCGCCTTCGGTAAATTTTATACGGCTTGCAAGTAACTGTGCCTGCTGTGCCAGTTGTATTGTGGTATCAGGTTTAAAAAATTGGTATTGTTCAGCCAGTTTCCAAAGCAGGGTTACCCTATTGCTGTCTTTTGTTTCTTTTTGCAATAACTTTCGTATACTGTCTGTTTTAGCTGGTTGAGAAAAAACATCACTAAACAGAAAAAACAAAATGAATAAAGCAGCAATTTTTACCATTAGCTAAATTTTTAATTTATTATTTCCGGTGGTGTTACTTGTAGTAAGATTAAAATAAATTTACGTTGATATTTTATATTATCTATGGTGCCGCCTTTATCATCCAAACTAAATGTGAACTAACATGAAAGAAAGTCATCAGGTAAATTTTACAAGACAATTAAAAAATTTTAAAGAAAAAATAAACGATCTGAAGGCTGCTGAAAAAAATCGGCTTGTACTCATCATTATGGCCAACACGCATGATCCTGCATTATGTACTGGTTGTGTAAAGGATGCTGAGGCTGTTAAAAATACATTCAAAGAGATTTGTTCAAATACTGATTATAATTTCTATTGTATTGAAATATCAGGTAAAAATTACAGCAGGGAAAATCTGCTTGAAGCAATTGAGAGTATTGGTTTAAATAGTGATGTAACAATATTTTATTACTCAGGGCATGGGTTTAGTTATGCAAAAGACAGAGGAAGTAAATACCCGCAATTAGATATGCGCAGTCACAATAACAATGCAGATTTTAATAAGATAGATTTTATTGAAAAGCATACTTATAACTTAGCTGTTATATTAACCTTTATGCGGTTTAATGGCGCACGAATTAATATTGCGATAGCAGATTGCTGTAATACTACCATTCCCTTTTTTCGTGCAAAAGATAGCATTAAAGAAATGAATGTTGCAGGAGGTGTACTACCACCATTAAGTAAAGTTTTGACAAAAAAAATGTTTAATAATTCTCATAAAGCTGTTTCAATTTTAGTATCCTCTTCTGTGCAAGGGCAACCTGCCATTACAGATACTTCTATCGGCAGCATTTTTACTTATTGTTTTACTGAAACGATAAAAACGTTGCTCGCAAAAGAATTAAAAACCAACCATTATCTTCCATGGCTGAAAGTGCTGAAAGCTACGTCTGTAAAAGCTTTTAAAGACAGTAAAAGCTATGACATTGGTAACGGCATTGCCGGAAAACAAAAGGCGGTTTTTGAAGTTTTCATTGATAATGAATAAACAAATAGTTTTATTTCACGGTTGGCTCTATATGGTTCCTATAAATCATCTAAAGGCTTCTGCGTTTTTCTATGTGCGCTTCGCTTACAACAAACTTTAAAAAAGAAAGCTTGTCATCCTTTAAACCTAATTTATTAAATTCAAAGTCAGATATTAATATTTCAAGTGTTCTCATGCTTACACAATTACTGTCAATCAAAATTTACATAAATTAGCTAGTAGACTTTTTAAATTTTGGCTCTCGTATCCGAATTCCTACAAGCGTTGAACATTAATGCGATGGCGGGAAAAAAATGCTATCAGTATTACCCGTATAAATTTTAGTTCGAACGAGAAGCCATCTTACTAAAATTATTTATTCCCAAAAATAATTT
>JBBPZJ010000018.1:0-13347 GCA_038199395.1 Chitinophagales bacterium | reverse complement strand
ATTATACGTATAAAATTTTTATGATTGTAGTATAAGTAGTAATTTTGACAAAATTTGAGTCGAGATGGATAACAAAATCACTTTAAGTTTTGATGCTAATATCATCAACAAGGCAAAAGAATATGCCGAGGCAAATAATATCAGTGTGTCAAGGCTGGTAGAGTTTTTATTGCAAAAAGTCACTACTTCCGGTTACCATTCTCTCGAAGATTATCCTATATCTGATTGGGTAAGTCAGATTGCGGAAGGAGAGGCAGTTTACCAAACCAAAAAAAGAAGCAACAACACTTTGAAGGATGAATATTTTGCCTCAAGAAAATAATGAGAATATTTTTAGACGCTAATGTGCTGGTTTCTGTTCTAAACAAAGAATATCCGCTTTTTACGTATACTTCCCGTATTTTAAGTCTTGCTGATTCGAAACGCTACGAAGTATTTACCTCTCCGGTTTGCCTCGCTATCGCCTTTTATTTTGCCGAAAAAAAATTTAAAGCAAAAATTGCCAAACAAAAGATATCAGTACTAAGCAATCATGTACAGATCACAACAACGGATGCAACGTGTGTAAAACAGACGCTGCAAGATAGCGCAGTAAAAGATTTCGAAGACGGACTGCAATATTACAGCGCCATTCATAGTAATTGTAATTGTATCATCACGGAGGATGTGCATGATTTTTACTTTTCGTCAATTGAAGTCTTAAAAAGTGAAAGCTTCTTTTTGAAATATATGTCGGCAAAAAGCTAGAGACCTTTCTGCCCTAACAACGAATCACGCTTTTTTCCATTGCGCAACTTGTTTTCAATAACTCATCTATTTTCTCCACTTATCCGTTAAATTACCCTTTCCGCAATTCTGACGCCTTCTATCGGTGCATGATTTTCGTGAATTATTACACTCAAAACCCGCTATTTTTATGACTTAAATTTACGCTGCAGTTTTCCTTTGAGCCCTTTAAAATATATAGCGGTTTTTGTTCTCGTATTTTTATCGGTTGCTCCCGTAAAGTCGCAACCATACAAATATTCTAACCTAAGAAGTAAAAAAATTGCTGCTTCGTCTTCCCTTATTCTCGACAGTCTAAGTATTGTTCCAAATACATTTTTTATCCGAGGTTTTGATACGACTTTTTACAATATCGATGAAGTAAATGCGAAGTTGACATGGAAAAAGCTATTGTTTATAGATAGTGTGGACGTTCTCTACCGTGTATTTCCTTATAAGCTAAATGCTGTTGCAAAAAGATTTTCTTACGATAGTATCTTGAACAACTTTATTGCTCAACCTAATGTTTTCAATAAAAATAACAGGCAGGGTAGTAGCGGAAGTTTGTTTGACTTCGGAACAATGAATTATAACGGAAGTTTTGCTCGTGCTTTAAGTTTTGGTAATACGCAGGACGTGGTTGTTAATTCACAATTTAATTTGCAGTTAAGCGGTTATTTGGCAGACAGTATTCATGTTGCCGCCGCAATAACCGACAATAACATTCCTATCCAGCCCGATGGAACTACTCAGCAGTTAAATGAGTTTGACAAGGTTTGGCTTCAGTTTAAAAAAAATCGGTGGGAGGTTAATCTTGGGGATATAGATGTCAGACAAAATAAATCTTATTTCCTTAATTTTTATCAAAGGCTTCAGGGTATCTCGTACAGTACCACTTCTACTATCGGTAAAAACGGTTCAAATACTATCTTATTTAGCGGAGCAATTGCAAAAGGTAAGTTTACAAGAAACATTTTTCAGGGGCAGGAAGGTAACCAGGGACCCTACAGGCTTAAAGGGGTAAATAACGAAATATTTTTTATTGTATTGGCGGGTACAGAAAGAGTTTTTGTAGATGGGCAAATGCTGCAACGTGGAGAAGATCAGGACTATATTATAAATTATAACACCGCAGAAATCACTTTCACTCCTCGTCGCATGATTACAAAGGATAGTCGAATACAAGTAGAGTTTGAATATGCAGAACGAAGTTTTTTAAATTCGATGTTGTATGCCTCAGATGAACTAACAGTAAATAAAAAATTGAAAATTAGTGTTGCCACCTATAGCAATGCTGACGCCAAAAATTCCCCTATCAATCAAACGCTCGACCAAAAGCAGCGCCAGTTTTTAAACAACATTGGCGATAGCGTGCAGAATGCGTTTTACCCTACGGCGTCTTTAGACTCTTTTTCGACTACGAAAATATTATATGCCGAAAAGGATACCATAGTTGCCGGCGCACACCAAAAGGTCTACTTATATTCAACTAATAGAGACAGCGCGAAATATAATTTGGGATTTGTTGAGGTGGGCCAGGGCCGTGGAAATTATGTTCCTGATTTCAACGGTGCCAATGGAAAAGTATATCGATGGGTGCAACCTGATAATGGAATCTTACAAGGTAATTTTGAACCTGCAACTTTTCTGGTTGCTCCTAAAAGGCAACAACTGCTTACTATAGGGGCTGTATATGAAATTGACCCAAAAACTACAATTACCTCGGAAGCGGCCATGAGTAATTATGACGCAAATGCTTTTTCTTCAAAAAACAAACAAGATGATAAAGGATTTGCAGGCAAGATGACTATTAGCCGCGTGAGGAAGCTTAGAAATTATAGGAACAATGCATTGGATGTAAAAGCGGGTGCCGGATACGAGTACATCAATAGAAACTTTCATCCCGTTGAACGTATAAGAACAGTGGAGTTTTACAGGGATTGGGGACTGGAGTATCAACCACCTGCAGCTACAGAGCAACTGCCTTTCGCTAATATTATGCTAACCGATTCTGCAAATAATCGTATTAAATTACAATCTACTGCATACATTAGAAGCGATGGATATAGAGGAGTAAGGCAACAAGTTGAAAACGAACAAAACATTCAAGGTTGGCAAATAAGAGACGCTTTTAACCTTACAAACATTGCTGCTGTGCGATATAAAGGTTTTTTTCTTCGGCCTTCTATCGACGTAAGTAAGTCACTTATACATTTTAAAAATTATGTAATTGGTGGTTCTTATGCTTTGGAGCACAACGAGATTCACGACAAAAAAACAGATTCCATTGCTGCAACAAGCTTTGCCTTTACCACGCTTTCGACCTATATAAAATCAAATCAGGCTAAAGACAACCGTTGGGGTTTAATCTATTTTACAAGGACAGACAAAGTGCCGCATGCAAAAAATTTGGAACAGATCGATCGCAGTCATAACATCACCTTAAACACAGAATTATTAGCTAACTCTCATCATCAGTTTAGATTAAATGCTACTTATCGTCAATTGCAGGTGCTTAATGCAGCATTATCAAATCTTCAACCGGAAAAGAGTGTATTAGGAAGAGTAGAATATGCTATAAATGAATTCAAAGGTTTTGTAGTCGGTAACGTGTTATATGAGGTGGGAGCGGGGCAGGAGCAGCGAAGAGATTTTAGCTATATTGAAGTGCCCGCCGGCCGAGGCGAATATGCATGGAATGATTACAATAAAGATGGAATTCCGCAATTAAATGAGTTTGAAGTTGCCCTGTTTCCAGACCAGGCGAAGTTTATTCGTGTTTTTACCCCGACCAATCAATTTGTAAAAGCAAACTATACGCAATTGAACTATAGTTTTTCTTTAAATCCCCGGGCACTTTCAACCGCTTTTAAAAGTAAAAAAATCGGGAACTTTTCTAGTAAAATTAATATGCAGTCATCTTTGCAATTAGGAAAAAAAGAGCTTGCAAGTGGCTTTCTTGTCTTTAACCCGTTTAAAGGCGCGCAAAATGATACTTCTTTACTTACATTGGCCGACATCTTTACAAATACATTATCCTTCAACAGATATAGCAGCAAGTGGGGGTTCGATATAACTAATATTAGTAATTCAAATAAAGTCCTTCTCACATACGGCTTCGAAAGTCGGAAATTAAAAGAATGGACAATAAGAGGCAGGTGGAATATTGCAAAGGAGCTTACTTTTGAATTCATTCAAAAAGCAGGAGAAAGTTCTTTGGTCACACCAAAATTTGACAACCGTAACTATTTAATTAAAACAATGAATTCGGAGCCGAGACTTACTTACACCAGTGGTACAAATTACAGGTTATCGACCAGTTACAACTTTAATGAGAAAAAGAATCGGTCAACATTTGGCGGCGAAAAATCATTCAGCAATTCTTTAAATATAGATGGAAAATACAATTCAGTAAACAATACGAGCTTCTCGGGTAAATTCACCTATACAAATATAAATTACACCGGAGTCGCCAATACTACTGTCAGCTATATTATGCTTGATGCCTTGCTGCCGGGTCAAAACCTGTTGTGGAATTGTGAACTTACGAAACGGTTGGGGAACAATCTTGAACTTAATTTTCAATACGAAGGAAGGAAACCTGCAGACACCAGAACTATTCATATTGGTCGTGCTTCTTTACGGGCTATTTTGTAGCCCAACCGTAGATAGCATTCTTAAGCAAAAAAAAAGCAGGAGAAAAATTCCTGCTTTACCGTTTTATTATTCAATTAATTATTATCCAAATAATCCGCCTTTCTTCAGGGTTTTAGTTCCTTCGCCTATCTTGTATCCGTTGTGATAAACTTCGATTTTGTATTGACCTAGTTGATACTTCGCTTCTTGCTTCCAGTCGAAACTTACGTTTGATCTTTTTCCTTGTTCGTAAGGAATATTTACTCTGTTTGTGTATGTCTTGGTCCCCTCGTCACGAGTATCAAAGGTGCCGCTTCCACTTGCCATAGTAACCGGGCGCCCATCCGGTGCGGTAACAGCAACATACACTTCTTTGTTACCTGTTGTTGCAATTCTATTTTCATCTAAATCAAATGAAATACGAAGCAGATCAACTCTTTTAGCGGTGGTGGTTTCTTTTTCCTTACCGTTCCCTTTTAGATGCAAAGGAGTAATATTCATATTACTTGCATGCATGGTAGATGCCACATCTTCCACTTGCTGACGTGCTGCTTCCGTATTGGAAAGATTTTCTTCCAACTGGGTTTTTTGCGTAGTAAGTTGTTGTTTCTCGCCATTTAAACGGCGGTTTGAGCTAGCCAGAGTTTGATTTTCATTTTTCAATTTTTGTATCTCAGCATACATGTCGTCAATACGCATATTTAATTGATTAATTAAACCTCTCGCTCTTTCAAGCTCACCCGCTGTTGCGTTTTTTCTTGTGGTAATAGAAGTAATTTGTTTCTTTAAATTATTAATTTCACTTTGTCTTTCAGTTAACGCACCTTGTAATTGAGTGTTGTTACCTGTTGCAGAATCAAGTCTTGCCAAAGCTTCGTTATATTGAGTCTGAACTTCGTTACGTGCAGAGTCGACATTTGTATATTGTGTCTGCAACTGATTGATGGATTCATTAGATTTACTTTTATCATAAATAATGTATCCCCAGGTAGCTAACAAGGCTGCAATTAAAACACCGTAAATAATTTTACGGTCATCTCTTTTTCTGGGAGGCTGTTGCTGTGGGTTGGTTGCAGAGTATTCAGGATTGTAGCTCATGGTTTTGACGGTTTACTTTTAATAAATTTATAATGTTGAAAAATATCCAGGCGATTTTTGATTTGTTTTTAATTGATATTGAGACCGTCCCTCAGTATTCTCATCACAATAGTTTACCTGACGGCATGTCTAAACTTTTTTTCGACAAAATTTCAAAAACAGTGCCAGAAAATTACGATGAGGAAGAAATATATATTCAAAAGGCGGGTATACTGGCAGAATTCGGAAAAATTATATGTATATCGACCGGTTTTTTTTACAACGATAGAGAAGGCAGCATTTGCCTTAAAATCAAGAGCATTTACGGGGACGATGAGATTGAAATATTAAAGCAGTTTATTGAGTTAACTGATAAGTTTTGTAAACACAAGCCTAAATTTGAATTTGCGGGACACAACATTCGTGAGTTTGACATCCCCTTTATTTGTCGGCGAATGGTAATAAATCAGCTTCCCTTACCTACATGTCTCAGTTTTTACGGAGCAAAACCATGGGAGATTTGTATGACTGATACCATGCAATGGTGGAAGTTTGGCGATTATAAAAATTATACTTCACTGCATCTGCTCGCCAGTGTTCTTGGCGTTCCTACATCCAAAGATGATATAGATGGAAGTATGGTACAGCACGTTTATTACCAGGAAAAAAACCTTGAACGAATAGTAAAGTACTGTGAAAAAGACGTAGTGGTGGTTGGAAGAATTATTCAAAGGTTTAAAAACATTCCAATAATAGAAGAACGAAATATTTTTACTGTAAGTTAAACCGGACATTTAGCTCAGGATTACTAATCAAGGCAAAAATTCTTTAAAAATGACATTGCTTCTCAATTCAATTCAATGAAATGAAAATCTTAAAAAAGCCGATCGCCCTCCATGACAAGTAATTCCGTCATGGCATAATTTTTTTGATTATCACTTTAAATTTAAATTATGGACAAGCTGGAGTTTAAAGGTGACCTTAATGAGTTTAAGGGAAAATTAAAAAAAGCTCATAGTGGTCTCACCGACGACGATGTTGAATACGAAGAAGGGAAAGACGATGAATTTTTTGGCAGACTACAACAAAAGCTCGGAAAAACTAAAGATGAAGTTGTAGCATGGATTAGATCATTGGGATAAGATTGTCAGCAAATAAAAAAAGGTGCACGTTGTTAATGTGCTCTTTTTTTTATTTAAGCACTACTCTAATTGGAATAGTGAATATCTTTCGATTTTATGTTGACAAATCTTCTTCGGGCAATATCTTAAATGGAAATATTTGAAGTATTTTTATTGTTATGGAAGCGTGCTATAAAACTCTCTCTGTTATTTACGATATTGTAAAGTCTGATCCATCTCCTCACACGTATTTGTGTACCCCTCATCAAATTATTTTGCGACAAACAGAAGATTGGCTTTCGGTTCAAAAACATCTCGAAGTGTTGGCCGCTGAGAAACTCATCACCATAAAGCAGCTTGACAAAGTGGCTATTTCTATCAATCATGATGGAATTGCTAAAGTAAAATCTCTCAAGAATAACTTTGTTAACCATAATTATTCTCTCTCGAAGGATATTACTGAAAGTTCAAAATACAAATCATAGCGGAGATTAATTGCGCCGGGCTTCCTAGTATTTTTTATTAAAATCATCGCCATAATTAGTGTCTACGAAAGGCTGTAAAAAAAATCAGCATCCCTCTTCTTCTTCCATAATATTTTCTCTAGAAAAAACGTTAGAAATTGCACGTTTAGATAAGTGCCATTAAAACGAGATTTTTCTCATTCAGTCTCTAAAAGAGATGTTCGGCAAACAGTGCATTAAACGACGTGTATTATCATTTGTTAAGAAAAGGCACTTGTATGTTAAAAAATAAAACATAGGGTGGATAAATCTTTAATAATATGCGATTTTTTGTTAACTTAATTACTTAAAAGATGAAAATATGGAACAACAACCACAGGACAACTTAAATGAAAGCGAGCAGCTTTTGCAGCACATGTATGCGTGTGAAAAACAGATTAATAATTGCTCTATAGAAAAGTTTCGTGATCTGAGATTTGAATTAAAGCAGTTGAAAGAAAAATTAAGACATATTAATCAGTGGAACAGACTTAAATAATTGAAGTGTTACTAAATCTGCTTAGAGAAGTAGGAAAGGTGTTCAGTTAATTCAAATGGAGTACTAGGTGGTTATAAAGCGCAGATTTCTTTTTATGCCGTCAAATTTCCTCCTCTTTAAGGGAGAGTTTTTAAAGATAATTTTAAAAGTTTCTTCTGTCAAATCTTCCCAATCATCGGTGGTAAAATTTAGTATTTGTGGAATAGGCGTAAAGTGAACTTCATTATGTGGTTTGCTAAAGCGGTTCCATGGGCACACGTCCTGGCAAACGTCGCACCCGAACATCCAATCCGAAAACTTTGATTTCAAATGATCTGGCAGAAGGGCATCTTTCAGTTCTATGGTATAATAACTAATGCATTTACTTCCGTCTACTACTTTGCTATCAAGTATTGCATCAGTGGGACAGGCATCAATACATCGCCGGCAACTACCACAATAATCTTTAGCAAATGGATCATCATAAAGTAATTCAACATCTACAATAAGGGTGGCAATAAAAAAGAATGACCCAGCCTGTTTATTTAAAAGGTTACCATTTTTGCCTATCCAGCCCAAACCACTTTTTGTTGCCCATGCTCTTTCAAGTACTGGAGCACTATCAACAAACCCCCTTCCATTTATCTCACCAATTTCCTGCTTCATCAAAAACAGTAAATGCTTAAGCTTTTCCCTTATCACTTCATGGTAATCGTGCCCGTAGGCATACTTGGCTATTTTGGGAGTGCCGACATTTTGAGAATCGGAAGGAAAATAGTTAATCAAAAGCGTAATTACACTTTTAGCACCCGGAACAAGTTTGGTAGGGTCTGTTCGCAGGTCAAAATAATTTTCCATGTATTGCATATTGCCATGCATGCCTTGCGATAGCCACTTTTCAAGTCTTCGTGCATCATCATCAAGTTTTTGTGCTCTTGCAATACCGCAAAAATCGAAACCTAACTCGGTGCACTTATTCTTAATCCATATGGTGTTTTTTTCAATCAAGTAATATTTTTTTGTGAATGCTTTCTTTTATTAATAATCGAGGCAAAAGTTCAATAAAATTCTACGTGTACGTCTTTAAGAAAGTTAAAATCTTTTCGAAAAGGGTTAACAATAACAATATCTTTTTTAATGAGTACCTTTTAAAATGCGTATCGATCTTAAAAAAGACACCGTTCATTTGCTTTTGGTGAATAATATATTTTAGATTTGAAAAGATTATCTAACAATTGTAAAACATGATGAAGCAAAGGTCTTTCTTTTTAACTGGTATTCTTTTTTTAACTATTACTCTATCTGCTCAAAACTCCAAAGGCTGGCAAAATTTGTTCAACGGTAAAGACCTTACTGGTTGGAGACAACTAAATGGTAAAGCTACTTACGAAGTAAAGAACGGTGAGATAGTGGGAACTACTGTTGCAAATGAACCGAACTCTTTTCTTGCAACTGATAAAGATTATGGTGATTTTATTCTTGATGTAGAATTACTCGTTGATACCTCAATGAACTCGGGCTTGCAAATAAGAAGCTTAAGCACTCCCGATTATTCTAATGGAAGAGTGCATGGTTACCAGGTCGAAGTAGACCCTTCAGACAGGCAGTGGAGCGGCGGCTTATACGATGAAGCAAGGCGCGGGTGGTTGTATTCTCTTGAATTGAATCCGGCAGGAAAAAAAGCGTTTAAAAATAATCAGTGGAATAAATATCATATCGAATGCATAGGCAATTCCATCAGAACATGGATCAACGGTATTCCAACATCAAATGTAGTTGATGCCCTTACGCCCAAAGGCTTTATCGCCTTGCAGGTACATGCGATTAAAGATGCATCGCATGTCAGCAGACAAATTCGTTGGAGAAACATTCGTATCAAAACAACCGACCTTCAGCCTTCACCTGCCGACAATATTTTTGTCGTAAACCTTGTGCCTAATACCCTTTCTGCCCAGGAACAAAAAAATGGATATTCTTTCTTATGGGATGGAAAAACAACCAACGGTTGGAGAGGTGCTTATAAAACAAAATTTCCTGAAAAAGGATGGGAAATCAGTAACGGCGAGTTAAGCATTGAGAAATCTAACGGGCGGGAATCGACGAACGGAGGCGATATAGTTACCAATAAAATGTTTAGTGCTTTCGAATTAAAATTTGATTTTAAGCTGACAGAAGGAGCTAATAGCGGGGTGAAATATTTTGTTACGGAAAGTGAAGGTAACAACGGTTCAGCTATCGGACTTGAGTACCAGGTTTTGGATGATGAAAGGCATCCTGATGCTAAATTAGGTTTAAATGGCGATAGAACTTTATCTTCATTATATGATTTGATGCCTTCAAAAAAACCTGCAGCAGCTATCAAAAAGATTGGTGAATGGAACCAGGGAATGATAAGAGTGTACCCGAACAACAAGGTTGAGCATTGGTTAAATGGTTATAAAGTACTGGAATATGTAAGAGGTTCCGATGATTTTTTAAATGCTGTTGCAAAAAGTAAATTTAAGAATAGGCCAAATTTTGGAGTTGCTAAACAAGGTAGAATATTGATACAGGATCATGGTGACAAGGTTTACTTTAGAAGTATAAAGATTAGGGAATTGTAGCGGGTTGAGGAATTAAGTCATTAGGTCAATAGGTCATTAAGTCAGTAGGTCAATAGGGTGGGTGTAGGAAGTAAATTGTATTTACATCGGGTTATTAATCTTCATACAAATGATCAATTTTTAGTTGTGGTTGAAGGGAGTGACACAACAATGTTGAGATATATTATAAAGCTGGTAACATTAAAAACTTCATAAAAACATAAACAATTATTATGGATACATCACGTAGAGAATTTTTAAAACAAACTGCAATTACATCAACAGGAGTGATTGTAGGAGCAAATGCGTTTAGTGCATCAAGTTATAAAAGAATTATTGGTGCAAACGACAGGGTTAGGGTGGGAGTAGTGGGTTTTTCAGATCGCCACAGAAGTTCTCACATACCTAGTTTTATGAACCACTATAAGGAACTTAATTTTGATCTGGTGGCTGTTTCAGACATATGGAACAAACGAAGGGAACAAGGTGCTGCAATATGGAAAGAAAAGATGGGCCACGATGTAGTTGCATGCCGCAACAATGAAGAGATGTATGATAAAAAACTGGTGGATGCTGTATTTGTTAGCACGGCCGATTTTCAACATGCCCTTCATGCTATGCAGGCGGTTAACGCGGGGTGCGATGTGTATTGCGAAAAGCCTTTTGCTGAAACAATGGACGATAATCGCACAGCGTTTAAAGCCATTAAAGCGTCTGACAGAATTGTGCAGATAGGTTCTCAAAGAAGAAGCGGGTCTAACTACCATGCAGCAAATAATTATATAAGATCAGGAAAATTTGGCCCGATAAAAATGGTTGAATTAACATGGAATGTAAATCAGCCAGGCCGTTGGCGCAGGACTGCGTTGCTTGATCAGTTGAAGCAGGAAGACACTGACTGGAAGAGGTTTTTGATGAACCGTCCGAACGATACATTTGATCCCCGTAAATATTTGGAGTTCCGCTTGTTCTGGCCTTACTCCTCTGGTCTGCCTGCGCAATGGATGAGCCATCAAATCGATACAGTGCATTGGTTCTCCGGCTTGCAGCATCCGCGAAGCGTAGTAGCAAATGGCGGTATTTACATGTGGAAAGACGGCAGGAAAAATTGGGACACCATTACTGCTGTTTTTGATTACGGCCCTGTAACCGATCCTTCTACAGGTTTCCAGGTAACTTTTAGATCGCGGATGGACAACGGAGATGATAACCCCACAGAAATTTATTATTCAAATGGAGGCGAGCTGAATCTTGAAACTAATAAGGTTACTCCTAAAGGTGGATTAACAAAAAAGGCTGCCGCTGAAATGAATATGGAACCGAACCTTCTTCCAGAGATGTCATTGTCGGAGGTTGAGAAAGTAATTTCATCAGCTAATACCGGTGGAGATAAACTTACCTCAAATCATATTCGTAACTGGATGGAATGTGTAAGAAGTCGCAAACAGCCAAATGCACCGGTTGAAGCGGGTTACAGTCATTCGATTGCTACCATTATGACCAACGCTGCTGTACAGACTGGAGCCAAAGTAACCTTTGATGAATCTAAGCAAGAGGTAATGGCAAATGGAAAGCCTTTTAAATATTCCGCCTAGTTTAATCGTTTTCGGTTAATAATTAGCCGAACCACTAGTATCATATTTGTAAATTGGGGATTGAGAACCGCAGAAATAAGCAAAACCGTTTACGTGTTTGCATTATTTCTCCCGTTATCAGTTCCCACTTTTTTTATCAGATGACTGGTTCATTTTTTGATTTAATACAGAAAAATTATATGGACAATCAAAAAAATAGTGAACAGGATCAGTCATCTGAACCAAAGTCTAATACAGTAAAAGACCCGGATGAATGGACGACAGGCGGAGAACCTATGACAGGCGCTCAAAAGTCTTATTTGAAAACCCTGTCAGATGAAGCAGGTGAAGAAACAGATGAAACTCTGACAAAAGCGGAGGCATCGAAAAAGATAGATGAATTGCAGCATAAGACCGGCAGAGGACTGGAAAATGGGCAGTAGAAGTTTTGTTTAAATAGTTTTGGGTTCAAAGTTTTTTGGATTTTGAGTTACTGCTAAAGACGGTTTAACTTGTTCTAAAAAATCAGGAGTAACATTTGGCTGCGAGCCAGTTTACTCCTGATTTTTTGTTTACACAACCGAGTAATTAATATTGCATCTTCCGAAGGGTTGGTGCTTTAAACCAGGTTATAATAACCACCAATAAAGTCATAGATCCCCCAAATATTACCGATGGAACTACCCCAAGTAATTTAGCCATCAACCCACTCTCGAATTGCCCCAATTCATTACTACTGTTAATGAACATTGAGTTTACACTCATTACCCTGCCACGCATTTCGTCAGGCGTTTTTAATTGAACTATTGTACCTCGTACCACTACGCTTATTGCATCTAACAGGCCACTTACCAGCAGGGCTGCATAGGCGATCCAAAATATCTTTGAAATGGCGAATACAATTATACAGAGACCAAAACCAGCTACAACAAAAAGCAATTTTTTGCCCTGGTTTGTTTTTAAAGGAAAAATAGTTAATGCAATTACCATGATAATGCTTCCGAAATCAGTTGCACTATTTAGCCAGCCAAAACCAATTGGACCAGCATGCAGAATATCCCGCGCATAAACCGGAACCATTGCAACAGCACCGCCAAATAAAACCGCAAAAAGATCTAATGATAAAGCTCCCAGCAGCTCTTTGGTACTGAAAACAAAATGAAGGCCCTCGCGAACACTTTCCCAGGTACGTTTAATTCCGGCAGTGGCTGCGGCTGGTTTTGCGCTAATGCCCGACAGTATAAACAATGCTGCAGCGATAAGTCCAACAACAACTGCAAGTGTTCCGGTATGTCCTAAAAAAGCAATGCAAAAGCCGGCAGTTGCATGTCCCGTTACTGCAGCAGATAAATACGTGCCCTGGTTCCAGGTAATAGCATTAGGCAAAACTTCACGCGGAACCATCTGGCCCAATATTGCACTAAAAATAGGACCCGAAAATGCACGGATAATACCGGTTATGAAGATGATAGTATAGATGCCGGCAACAATAACTGCTTTGCTATAATGGAGGCTGAAATAATTAGTTGAAAGAAACAACAATGCAGCGCCGCAAGCCAGGTAACCTGATATACCTTTTAAAAGTAATTTTCTTTTTTCGCTTATGTCGAT
>JBBPZJ010000017.1:0-13058 GCA_038199395.1 Chitinophagales bacterium | reverse complement strand
CGTTTTACTTCCTTTTCCTTCAACCATATAACAGAGTATGGTCCACGGAGCCCCAGCAAAACCAATTAGCGGAACACGCCCGTTTAATTCTTTTTTTGTAAGAGATAACGCATCTGTTACATACTTTAAGCTTTCTTCAACACCATCTGTTCTCAGAACATCAATGTCAGCCTGGGACTGAATAACGGTTGGTAAGGATGGCCCTTTTCCTTCCTCCATCAGCACCTCGACACCCATTGCCTGAGGTATAACGAGTATATCAGAAAAAATTATGGCTGCATCGACACCGACCTGGTCAATAGGCTGTAAAGTGATTTCTGTTGCCAGTTCAGGTGTTTGTACACGGGTAAAGAAGTCGTATTTTGCTTTTAATTTCAAATAGTCAGGTAAGTACCGGCCGGCTTGTCTCATCATCCATACAGGTACACGTTCTGTTTTTTCCCCCTTTAAGGCTCTAAGTATCAGGTCATTTTTCAATTCAGTCATTCCGATGTATATGTTTTTTGTCTACAAGTGAGGTTTCAAACAATTATGAACGTTTTACTAAAGCAGTCTCAAAAAACTGTACAACAAATTACTATAGTACAAGTGAGGGACACAGCTGTTTTATTTATGTACTACGGCTGGTAAACCGAAAATAAAAAAATAAACTCAGTTTAAATCCTCATGCTTTTTCATTATTCGCTATTGCCCTTTCGCTAAAATATTTTATCGCCTTATCAACTAATTGATCCTTTGCAGGAAAGTCACTTACAATAATGTTATTTGTAGCAAATTGTTTAACGGTATTGGCCGTTGTATCACCTATTGCAAAAAAAATGGTTTCATCAGCAGTGTGGTTGTTGAGAAAAAAACTGTGAACAGCACTGGGGCTAAAAAACAAAATGCCATTGTAAGCTTGCTCAACTGTTACGGGCGTTTCAATTGTTTCATACACTATCAACTCTTCCACCGGTATATTTTGTTGAATTAACAAATCGGGAAGTTCTTCCCGACGCATATTGCCACAAAAAAAAGCCACTCTTTCTACCTTGTTATCGACAATTCCTTTTGCTAATTCCGTCGCATTTTTTGCAGTTAAGACAACCTGATCGTAAGACCAGTATTTCTTAACGAGTGTAAAAGTGGCGCCACCAATGCAATATATTTTCCAATCAGGCATCTGGGGAGTTACAGGCAGCGATTCGACCACAATTTCAACTGCATTCATGCTGGTAAAGACCACCGTCGCTTGTCCCTTAGACAGCTCATTGATACGTGGCGCTACCTCATCTGATACCATTTTTTTTACCTCTATAAAAGAAATGGTATCAATAATTATATTTTGATACGCCGCTTTTTCAATTACTGCTACATCAAGCGGTCTTGTGCTTAATATGTGAATGTTTTCATCTTTCATGGTGAATGCTATCAGCAATCTCCTTTCCCCCGTTCGAAAGCATTTCAAGTGCCGCAATCTCTCCAAGATTTACGGCCTCCGATACAGAGACTGTCTTTTCTATATCTACCCTCCTACTGCCATCAACGGTAAAAATGTTGCCTTTAAAAACAAGCTTTTCACTCTTAACTTCTGCGAGCGCACTAATAGGTGTTGAACATCCCCCCAGCAGCGTTTTCAAAAAATCTTTTTCAACTTTAGTGCAGCAAGCGCTTTCTTCATGGTTAAAGTTCTGACAAGCTTCATAAGAAAAATTATCTTCATTTCGGCAGACCACTACAATCGCTCCCTGCGCAGGAGCAGGCAACATCCAGTCTAGTTCAATTGAATTTTGTGGCCGTAAATTAATCCTTTCCAGCCCTGCTGCTGCGAAAATAGCACCATTCCAGTCACTTTGTTCTACCTTACGTAGCCTCGTATTTACATTGCCTCTTAAATTTTGAATACTGTGATTCGGATAACGATTTAGCCACTGCGCTTTTCTGCGAATACTACTGGTAGCTATAGTAAAAACTGACCCCTGACCTGAGGACGGGGATTGGCTATCAACTTTTGACCATTGCCCATCCAAAAATGCAATGGATTTTTCTAGCTCAGAAACATCACCATTATAAACCAATAAATCTTTAAAAGAAGCTCGTTTTAAAACTGCACATTGGGTGATGCCTTTTGGAAGCTGTGTGGGTACATCTTTCATGCTGTGAACAGCAAGATCAATCCTTTTGTTCAGCAAAGCAATATCAAGACTGCGGGTAAAAATTCCCTGGATGCCGAGTTCATATAGTGGCGTTTGCAGATCTAAATCTCCTTCGCTTTTGATATAAACCAATTCAGATTGATAACCATGTTCGGCTAGTAAATCCTTTACCCTGTTAGCCTGCCATACCGCAAGTTCGCTTTCGCGGGTACCAATTTTTAAAACCTTATTATCCATTACTAGTTACTGTGAGTAGTTATAAAATCGTTGATGGCTTCTATGTAAGAGCATCCCGGTTGGTGCTGCCGGCGCATCTTTACAGCCATATTTTTTATAACTTTCTGTATTGCAATTTGATTAACCGGGGAAGGTGAAGTGACGTTAGAAATATAATTGTTACTGCATGAAAGATACAACTCACAAGAGTGCATGTCATGCAGTTTCTGTTTTACTGCTTTTATAAATGGAACATTTCTGCGCATATTGCTCCAATCTAAAAATTCATCTTTATGTTCAGCAATAATAGATTTTGCTGCCGGTATCTCAGCCATTCGTTTTTGTAATGTTTCATCTTTTAACCTTGACAATTCGTCTACGTTAATTAGAGTAACATTCTGTAAATCCTGGGCTTCCCTTTCTACGTTATAAGGAATTGACAAGTCAATAATTATTTTGGTGCCAAAATTTTCCAGATCAGATTTGGATATAACAGGAGTATCACTATTTGTTGCTACGAGTATGATATCAGATGAATGCAAGTGATCTGAAAGATCATCCATAGAAGCATAATTTAAATGTAACTCCTTTGCAAGATCTTTCGCCTTGTCTTCCGTCCTGTTTATGAGTGTTATTCTTTTTGCGTTTAAATAATCAACGAGGTTTTTGCAAGTGTTCCTTCCAATCTTACCAATACCCAATAAGAGGATATTCTTATTTTGAATATCACTAACATTCTTTTTTAGAAATTGAACTGCCGCAAATGAAACTGACACAGTTCCTCCGCTTAACGCTGTCTTATTTTTGACAACCTTAGTAGATTGCAGGACACTGTTTACCAATCTTTCTGTAAAAGCGCCCACAAAACCGTTTTCTTTTGCAAACTTTACTGCCAGCTTTAGTTGCCCTATAATCTCATAATCGCCCAATATTTGAGATTCAAGACCGGCACCCACCTCAAAAATATGTTGAACTGCCGCAGATCCTTGCTTTATGTAACACAATTCTGCAAAGGTTTTCTTGTCTCCTACTGTTTGAGAACAAAGAATTTCAATTAATTGAGAAGCATTATCTGCAAAACCATAAATCTCGGTTCTGTTGCAGGTGGAGAGAATAAACAACTCAGAAAGGCCAAACGATGGAGCAATACTTAAAATATTTGCATATTGACTAGTATTAATAGCAAACAGACCTCTCATAGAAGCATCTGTTTTCTTATAATTTATACCAACGATGAAAAAAGTAGATATACTATTGTGTTTGTCTGCTACCATTTGGGTTGATGAATTCTATGTTGCAAAGGTAATTGCAGACTAAGGAGTACCACGATTTCACTGTCATGCAGTTGTCATAAAAATAATGATCTTTATCATACTCTTCGCATTCGCTTCTTTCTGCAGGAGATTAAGAATTAACTTATTTTATGTATTTCGATAAGTTCAGCTTTTTTGCTTCTTAGATTAATGGCACTTAAAAAAAGCTTACGAACGTTTGTTAGTTTAGTTTCTTTTGTTTATCTTGCACCAGCAAGTAAAATTGGTTTGATAAATACTTGCCGTTAGATTGCTTTTTTTGCTAATAGAAATTAAGGGTTATTAACAGGGCGTAGTTTACGCCCTGTTTTTTTTGTGCAAACATTTTTGGACTTGTTTGTGACTTTTTCTTAAAAAAAATTACTAACGTTTGTTAGTTATAAAAAAAAAAGAGTTTCTTTGTTACCGCCTCTAATGAATTGCTTGCTTTTTTGAATTAGCGATTATTGCCATAATTTTTGTTTAGCCTCTACGATTGTTCTTGCTGATTTGTACTGTTTCTGCCTGATATGCTTTTAGCTCTTGTTTGATTTGTTTTTTGCACGGTTTTGCCGTGCTTTTTTGTATCTAATATTTATATAGCTCATACGCATTCTATAACCAATAAAAAAAATTAACTAACATTTGTTAGTTTCATAAACTTATCTTTTATTTGCACAGCATTCACATAAATGAATTGCTTTTAACGATTAACGATACTTGCTTCTAAGATTGCTTTTATAGCTGTATGAAAAGACCTTCAAACGATTGCAGTATGAAAAATGAAGGACTTCGATCAAACTTTTGGCACGGTTACTACCGTGCCTTTTTTTATTACCTACTGTATTGATTTCAATTTCTTCCTAAGCAACAACACAACTCTTCTTTTACAAAAATTCGAGTAAAATAGCATGATAGTCTAAGGCGAACGTGGTTATCGTTGATTCCAAGAGGCTATAATAAAACTGTCACGTAAAAACCAAATGGTTTACTGGCTTTATGTAAAAACCCCCGATTCTGATTTAAACATTTCTTCCCTTGACGGGTTTACATTTGCACTTTATTTTTATTATGGTAAAAAGAGGAATTATTTTAATGAATCTAGGTTCTCCGGATTCTACAGAAGTAAAAGATGTAAGGAAATACTTAATGGAGTTTTTAATGGATGAAAGAGTGATCGATTATCCATATATTTTTAGATTATTACTTGTAGGAGGTATTATAGCCCCCTTCCGAGCACCAAAATCGGCAGAAGCTTACAAGTCGGTGTGGACAAAAGACGGCTCTCCCCTGATTGTACTTACGAAGGAGTTGCAAAATGCGTTACAACCAAACCTGCAGGAACCTGTAGAAATTGCTATGCGTTATGGCAATCCTACAATGGAACATGCTTACGAAAAATTATTGCAAAAAGCTCCGGGATTGGAAGAAGTTATAGCGATTCCTTTATATCCTCACTATGCAATGTCTTCTTACGAAACTGCCGTGGAGCACGCAAAATCTGTACATAGAAAAAACAAGTATTCTTTTTCACTTTCATTCATTAAACCTTTTTATAATGAGCCTCACTATATAGGTGCTTTGACCGAGAGCATAAAACCTTATCTGCAGCAGGAATATGACCAGGTTTTATTTAGCTATCATGGTTTGCCTCAAAGACACATGACTAAAGCCGACCCTACCCATAATCATTGTATGAAGGTGGAAAACTGTTGTGAAATAGCTTCGCCGGCACATGCCACCTGTTACAGGCATCAGTGTTGGACGACTACTCAGTTACTCGTTAAAAATCTCGACATCCCTGCAAATAGGGTCGGATTTTCTTTTCAATCGAGATTAGGAAGCGAAGAGTGGTTGAAACCATATACAGCCTTGCGTTTACAGGAATTACCAAAAGAAGGTGTAAAAAAACTGGTTATTCTTTGTCCGGCTTTTGTCAGTGATTGCCTTGAAACACTTGAAGAAATTGCGATGGAAGGAAAGGAATCTTTTTTACATGCAGGAGGAGAAAGCTTTACAGTTATTCCTTGTCTAAATGTTCATCCCTTGTGGGTACAATCGATTGTATCGTGGGTAAAACAGTTTGGAGAGGGTGACCGGCAAATGATTTTATCGTAACGAGGAATCAAAAAATAGTGAAGTAAAATTGGTTGAATTAACAGAATCGTTTGGAAGTCGGTCAACTTCAATAAAAATAGCGGAAATAAAGGTAATAAAAGTTACAGTTCTATAGGCGCTCTTAATACTTCCTAAAAAACATGATAGATTCTATCACAATAAAGATGGAATTTGCAAATGAATTGAAATCGTGTTTAACAATAATCTTTGCGTTTGAATGTATTTATATTTAAAAGCGCTTCATATTATTTTTGTTGTCACCTGGTTTAGTGGCATGTTTTACATGCCGCGATTCTTTATCTATAACACAGAGGCACTCAAACAACCTGATGAAGTTAGAGACATATTGCACAAGCAGTTTAATATCATGATGAAGCGGTTGTGGTATGGAATTACCTGGCCCTCTGCAATCCTCACACTATGTTTAGGTGTTTTCGTAATGGTTAATGGCAGTTGGCATAAAACGCTACTTCATCCGGAGGGAAGGTGGCTTCTGATAAAACTGGTTTTTGTCTTGTGTTTGTATATCTATCATTTTTCGTTGCATAGAATTTTTAAACAAGAAGTGAGCGGATCCTTTAAATATACCTCCCAGCAGTTGCGCATCTGGAATGAGGTTGCAACTGTATTTTTAATTGCCATTGTGATGTTAGCTGTAGTAAAACAAAGCATCAGTTTTGTTTGGGGCCTGGTTGGTCTCATTCTATTTATTATACTGCTGATGTCGGCGATTAAGATTTATAAGCTTGTTCGTAGCAAACGTTCATAAAACATCCGGCATTTAAATTATTTATGGGGTTGGATTACTTTGGTATAAATTGCCCGACTCTGCTTAGTATAGTGGTACGAATAAAATATGAAAAAGCAGTGCTTTTCAAGCATTTAAAATTGTTATATCCTATATAATTCATTACATCTTGCTACCTGTTTCCCTATCTTTGGCCCAAATTTTTTTAAAGTGAAGCCCCGGAACGTTTTTTTTTTAATTCTGCTTATTCTATTCATCGATCAAGCTTTTAAATTCTATATCAAAACCCATTATTTTATAGGCCACGAAATAAAGGTTTTAGGATTGAGTTGGTTTCGATTACATTTTGTTGAAAATGAAGGTATGGCGTGGGGATGGAAAATGGGTGGAGATTGGGGTAAAGTGGCATTAACCTTATTTCGCCTCGTGGCAGTAATTGCAGGCGTTTTTATTATTAGAGATTTCATCAGAAAAAAATATCACAGCGGTTTTATTTTTTGTAGTGCCCTCATTTTTGCAGGTGCTTTGGGAAATTTGATAGACAGCATGTTTTATGGCCTCATTTTTACCGACAGCGACCCATACATGCAAAACATAGCGCATTTCTTACCAAAAGGTGGCGGATATGCCAGTTTTTTACATGGAAAGGTAGTAGACATGCTTTACTTTCCTATCGTCACAAACACACACTATCCTTCCTGGTTTCCTTTTTGGGGAGGCGAGGAATTTGAATTTTTCAGACCCGTATTTAATATTGCTGATGCATCCATTTCTGTTGGCGTGATTGCTATTCTTATTTTTCAAAACAAATTTTTTAAAAAACATGACGAGCAAATGCGAGCTGCCCAAGCTGAGATAACAACTACAGCTATTGATGATAAAGTGCAAATCGTAGAATAATCCTTTATTATAGATTGTAGGTGTATCCGAAAGAAGGTGAAGGCTTAAAAGTCTTCACCTTCTTTATTTTACTAAAACCGTAATTAAACAAGAAAAGCCTTTAACCCTACCGATGCACAATATTTTATTGAGTATTTCAATTGTTTCACTGTATTAATTTTCGCATTCCCTTTTTTAGCAGTTATTGCATAAGCGGCAAAAATAGTCGGTGAAATCGGCTAAAAGCGAGTACCGGTAAGGATTGTAGCAAAGTTTAACGAAAATTAGTTTCAGTAGACTTTTTTGCTTTATGGAAAACAAAACCCTTAATGCAATTGACTTTAAAAATTTCAGGGCGACCCTAACTACGTAACAAACTTTGACAACTCTTTTATAGACTTGCGGAATTACATCAATTTAATTTTGGATCAAAACCAATGGGAACTGCAAAGCTCTCCTCATCAGTTCTATTGTCATTCCATTCAACTATAAAATTGTTTCTTCCTTCCCCTACAATTATACTCATATAGTCTAACTGTATGAGTTCGAGCATAGATAAGAAAAAGAAAATAGCCTGAGTACGATCAATGCACTTTTCAAATACTTTCTCAAAGGACACAGTTTTCTCTCTACTTGTCAGCTTCAACACATATTCACGAGTTTCCTCCATTGCATAGTTGTAAGCAACTACCGTATGTACCGGCGTATTGTGGCGATCATGTACTTTCTGCATCACTTTTTCAAAAGACTTCATTAGTTTGAATAAAGTAATAGTGTGTATTTCTGTTCCCTCGCCGGCATGCTCACCAATAGCTGCTATTTCTTTTTGAAGATTGCCTCTCTTTAACATTAATAGCCGTTCGGCCTCCATTTCTGCAAGTTCTGCAGCAGCTTGTTTAAATCTCTTATATTCTAATATCTTATCTATTAATTCCTGCCTTGGATCAATTTCATTTCCCCGTGAGTCAATTTCCTTCCTGGGCAATAATAATTTGGCTTTTATTCGCATCAAAGTAGAAATAAACAAAATGAACTCGCTACTTAATTCAATATTTAAAATCTCCTGAGAATGAATATAATTAAGAAAATCTTTGGTAATCTTTGTAATCGGGATATTGTAAATATCCAATTCATCCCTTTCTATAAAAAACAGCAACAGATCGAAAGGACCTTCGAATTGAGGAAGTTTTATCTGGTATGTTTCTGCGGCTGTCATCGGTCTGTCCTTTTAAAAGTCGTATAAAATTACCTGGTGTCTACAAAAGTATTGTTAACTGTTCAGAGGTCGACTTATTAGAATAAACATGAAATCCACATGTGCATTAATTATTGGGAAGAAAATTTGTTGAAATAACACAATTATTGTAGTGGTCAAAAACAAATAATGATACAAAAAATCCCGGTTGAAAAACCGGGATTACATCGAACATCACTTTTGAAAAACTATATAGCCATTACATCTCTTTCTTTAGCTGCAAGATGTCTATCTACTAAAGAAATGTATTTATCTGTTATATCCTGTATTTCTTTTTCAGAGTCTTTAGCAACATCTTCACTGAGACCATCTTTCTGTAATCGCTTGATTTCTTCTATTGCCTCCCGCCTTATGTTTCTGATGGCTACTTTTGAATGCTCCGCCTCTGCTGATGATTTTTTAACCAGTTCTCTTCTTCTTTCTTCTGTTAGAGGTGGTAAAAAAAGCCTGATATTCACACCGTCATTCTGGGGATTAATGCCAATATTTGCGGCTATAATTGCTCTCTCAATTGTTTGAAGTGTCTTTTTCTCCCACGGTTGAATGCTAATAGTACGGGCATCCATTACATTAATATTTGCTACCTGGTTTATAGGTGTTGGAGCGCCATAATAATCGACCATAATACCATCGAGCATTTGAGGATTTGCCTTTCCAGCCCTGATTTTTCCAAGTTCTATCTCAAGAAAAGCTATGGCTTTCTTCATTGAGTCTTCTGCATCTTCTATAATAAACTCCAATTCTTCTGACATTATAAAGCTAATTTTCTGGCACAAAACTAACGATTACGACAATACTATAATGTGGACTAAATAATTAGTGTTTTTTTTAAGATCTAAAAACTTGCAGGAAAAATGTATGGATGTAATGAGAAGTGGCTAAAAAGAATATCGTTTAAAAAGATCACAATGTGTGATTTACGACCAATACAATGGCAGTAATGCAAAAAAGAATCTCCTTGCTTCTTACTTTTCAATCTTCCTCAACTACTGCAGCTTTTTTATCAAACAAAGAAACCAGCCTTACCTTTTCCTCAACTACAGGCTTTACTTCACCCTTAATGGCTCGCAGTGTGTATTTTGACCTGTTGTAGCTGAGGATATAAACGAAAGAAATAAACAAAGCTATCAACGTTACTATTAACAGAGTGGTACCAATTTTTTGAAAGGTAAAACAAGCGGCGGAGATTAATATTGTTGATAATACGCAAATTATAGTTACACTTTTATGATCGAAGCCCTTTTTTAAAAACAAATGATGAATATGATTTCTATCAGGGCTAAAGGGAGAGCGGCCCTGAATTACTCTTACCGTAAATACCCGGAGAGTATCCATTAAAGGCAGTAACAAAACGCCAAAACCGACCGCCGGCGCGGCAGAAACGGGATATAAGGTATATGTGTTTGCCTCTTGTATAAATTTTATTACCAGTATACTATTTGCCAGACCAATCATAAGTGAACCGGTATCTCCCATAAAAATACGGGCGGGATGAAAATTATAATATAAAAAAGCAAGAAGGCATCCGGCGAAACTAAATCCTAAAACGGCATAGGGAATATTGCGGTTTACAAGAAAAAATATTGCAAAAACCAACGATGAAATAAGGCCTAGTCCTCCGGCAAGCCCATCAACTCCGTCAATCAAATTAAAGGCATTTATGATGACAACAATTGAAAATATAGTAAGGGCATAACTGCAAAAAGTATTTAATTGATAGATGCCTAAAAATCCATGCATATTACTAAGAACCAGGTTAGCTTTAAATATGAGAATACCTGCTACGAGTAACTGTCCAACAAATTTTTTAGATGCAGAAAGGATCATGATGTCATCCTTGATGCCTAGGAAGAAGATAAGAAGGAATGCGGCCACATAAAACTGAAATTCAGGAGCCTGGGATGCAAAATTGATGGTAAGGAGGATACTTAATATGAACCCTACAAACATTCCCAAACCTCCTAATGACGGAATGGGTTGTTTGTGAAACTTTCTTTTATCATCGGGCTCATCATAAAGCTTCTTTTTTCTTGCAATAAGAATAATGACAGGTATTACCAGATATGTTATAATAAACGCACTTATACCACCTATGATTATTTGTTGCATTATAATCCATTTTAGTCCTTCAGGTGCCACTCTTCACACATAAAGGCAAATTAAGCGAATTTGAACCTGAAAGTGAAATGTTTGTATAAATTTTGTTACAAAAAGCGCCTCAACAAAAACATAAACATCAGTCCTACGACACGTCTAATCGTTATATAGCTGCTTGAAGTATAAATTCATCTAAAAATTAATTACTTGTTTGAATAACGAATAATACATCAAATTATTACTTATTTATTAATGTAAGGCGTACAAAGAGCAACCGACATCACATGAGAAAGTATGAAAGGTATAATAAAAAAACAAGAGCTATGTCAACTTTTAAGTGAAAACATCTGCTTACTTGCCTTCTTTGAAGGAACCCATGCAGCAAGTAATGATATAAACATAACTGTGGATGCTACAAGTATAAAATCGCCGGGAACCATTTTGACCGGATAATAATCTATAATAAAACTTCCCCCGGCTAGTTTTACCAACTTATATTTTATTTGAAGCATGCAAACAATTACAGCTATCAATATTCCTGAACCCCCACCTACAAAAGCTAGCACAAAACCTTCATTTAGAAAGATTTTTTGTATATAACTTTCGTCTGCCCCCATTGCTTTAAGCACTGCGATATCTTTTTGCTTTTCTAAAACGAACATAGTAAGCGCACCAATCATGTTAAAGGCAGCGACAACTAAAATAAGAGATAATATGGCATAAATAATCCATTTCTCCACCTGCATAACGGAGTACAAACCCTGATTTTGCTGATATCTTGTTTCAATTTTAAAGTCTTTACCCATTTGTTTCTCCAGGAAATTCTTGACCCGTTCCGTCTGCTCAGAATTATTTAAAACAACCTCAACAGCACTAAATTGATCTGGACCAAGGTCAAGCATGTACTTAACAAAACCAATATTAGTTATTGCGTATTTATTGTCGAAGTCTTGCTGCAAATTGAAACTTCCGCTCACATTTACATTATAGGAATTAAGTGCATCGGCTCCTGAAAAGTTAGTAGCCTTTAAGTTTGGAAGATAAACCGTAAGCGGAGTAATACTTAAGCCGGGCTCAGCTCGTACAGCATTTGCAATTCCGACTCCTACAATTAAATTGGGCTTATCGGCAGTGCCCGTATTGAAAGACCCTTGAAAAATATGTTTGCTCAAACCACTTACCTGGCTATAGTTCGAGTCTACCCCTTTTAGAAATATAATGCTTGGGTATTCTTCATTTACTAAAACTGCTTTTTCTTCGGCGACAGTACATATTTGTCTAACGCCTGTTATTCCTTTTATTTGTTTTAACTGCTGCGGGGTTATTGTCGCAAATTTGCTTTTTGCAGGTGTAATCCTAATGTCAGTATAAAAATCTGCGTATAAGCCTTTTACTAAATCCTCAAAGCCATTAAAAACACTTAAAACCAATATTAATGCGGCGGTGCCAACAGCAATTGCAAGAATACTAATCCAGGCAATCAGATTTATGGCATTGGTGGTTTTTTTTCCTTTAAAATATCTCCAGGCAAATAATATAGTCATTTAAAATGCTTTCATCGGCGTACATTTATCTTATTCGCCTGTTTCTTCTGTAGGACCCTGAGCTGAATTAATTTGTTTGAAAATATCTTCCATTTTAAATACATAGTCCAATGTATCATCTAAATAGAAGTGTAAAACGGGTATCCGTCTCAACTGATGTTTTACACGTTCACTTAAGTCTCTTTTTACTTCCCACGCCTGAGCCTGTATTTTTTTCATTGCAGCATTCGGGTCGCCTACTTTAAATAAACTGAGATAAATTCTGGCTTCCAATAAATCGGGCGTCACCTTAACTGACGATATAGAAACCATTCCACCATCTATCATATTTAATCCTAATCGCATAAAGACGTCATTCATTTCTTGTTGAATGACAGCCGCTACTTGTTTCTGACGCTTTCCTTCCTGCATTATTCACATTTTTATGGAGGCAAAATTAGTTACTTTGTGGCTATTTGATCGATTTAAAACACTAATGAAAAAATACTCCCGGCTTTTTAAATACCTGCGCTTCTACAAAGGAAATATTCTTCTTTACTTTTTATTTACAATATTCTCAATCGTATTTTCGCTGCTTTCACTGGGAATATTACCATTTTTTTTACGCCTGATATTTTCTATAGAAAAGCTTGTTCTTTCAAAGCCTGCATCAATACATGGTTCAGAAGATCTTAATTTATATATTAATTACTGCATCAGCCGCCTTATTATTACTAATGGTGCAAAGGGTCCAATACTCGCTTTAGCATTTATTTGTATTGCTGTAATTGTTCT
>JBBPZJ010000016.1:0-5241 GCA_038199395.1 Chitinophagales bacterium | reverse complement strand
TATTAATGTTTGCCAATTTCCAGTTGTTCCCGGCATCTAATAACGATAGCTCTATGTTTGATTGCTGTAACTGTGCTTTTAATAAATCGTTTCTTGGTAGTAAGCCATTTTTCTCAAGATTAGAAAAATCTTTTACCCTTTGACGGGCACCTTCTAAATTTTCTGTAACAAGCGTTACCGCAGCTCCTGACTTATATAAATTGTCAAAAGCATTTATTGTATTTAATACAACAGCTTCCCTGTCATTGTCTGCATCCAGCTTTGCCGCTTCTTCAAGGTATTTTGACGACTCTATTCCGTATCTTATTCTCAATCCTGAATAAATGGGTAGAGATGCATTTAAAAAGCCATATGCAACAGAAGAAGGATTTCCCGAAGCTTGCGGTTGAGTGCCACCAGAACCCGGGTTACTGGTCGATTTTGTTTTGACATCAATATTCGGGTTGTTTAATCTTACGTATGAACCGCTTACTGCTGCCTCCGGCAAGCGCCGTTCCAGCGCTTCTGTTAAATTAGCTGTTGCCTCTTCAATTCTTGCACGGCTTCCTTTTAATTGTTTGCTATTCTTTATACTTAAATCAATTGCCTCCTTTAAAGTAAGTGTTCTCGCTTGCTGTGCCAGAAGTTGCTTTATATTTAAAAGGACCACTGCTAACAGCATTACCAATGGTAGTGATAATTTATGCTTCATAACTTAATACTGCTTTAAATAGAAATTTTATGTGGTTGCTTAATTTTTGTTTGACCTGCCCGAAAAACTGTTCTTCAGGCACATCTTGTAAGTCGTTAAATTCTTTGTAGTAGTCGATGGTAAGCATCATTTGAGTAATAGTACCAATCAGCGTGTTCATTAATAACAGCACATCTACATTTTTTTTGAAAGCTTTTTTTTGCTGACCATCTTTAATAAGCTTATTGATGGACTCTATATTTTTCTTTTTTAAATCACCGATAAGCTTAACGATTACAGGATTCTTATTGATTACCTGTTCGCACATCATAATCTTAAAAAACTGCTGTTTTTTCATAACCCTTTCTATATAGGAGTCTACCAGGTTTTCCATTTTTTGTATTGGTTCGATCGCCTCATTGTGCAATAAATTTTCAATTTGAATATTTGTATCTTCTGAACGTTGTGCAAAAAGTGCCTCCATCAGTTTTTCTTTCGAGCCAAAATAGTAGGAGATCATAGCAATATTTACTCCTGCTTCGTCAGCAATATCTCTTACCGAAGTGCCGTCAAAACCCTTTATTGAAAACAATCGTTCAGCGGTTGTTAGAATTTGAATTTGTTTTTCACTATAAGTCATTTTTATAATTTCAGGATGCAAAATTAAATAAACGTTTAATTTAAAACAAACATTTGTTTAATTTTATTTTCTCTGGACTATTTTATGCGTGAATTGATTTTTTTTTCGAAAAGAACAGCTAGTCGCTCAATTAGTTCAGCAGAAATGGGCATTGCTAAGAAAGGATAGGGGAAGGCGTTTAATATAATTAAATAAAAAAGCCGATTAACAGATTTAATTGTCAAACGGCTTTTTATTACCTGTGAACCTTATAATGCTAAAATATTTTCAATCCTCTCTAGTTCTTCTTCTGTAAAAATAGTTCTGGAATAAGATTGAAGGCAATCTTCTAATTGATCCACCTTGCTTACTCCGATTAATACAGAAGTTATTCTTTCATCTTTTAGCAACCATGAGAGAGCCATTTGTGCCAACGTCTGGCCTCTTTCCTGAGCTATGTAATTTAATTTTGAAATTTTGTCTACCGTTTCAGGCGTCACCTGGTTCTCCTGTAAAAACCCTGTGGGCTTTGCTGCGCGGGAGTCTTCTGGTATTCCTTTCAGATATTTATTGGTAAGCAATCCCTGCGCTAGCGGTGAAAATGGAATACAACCTACGCCTTCACGTTCCAGCAGGTCAAGTAATCCACCTTCTACCCAGCGTTCAAACATGGAGTATTTGGGTTGATGAATAAGACACGGTGTTCCCAAATCATTCAATATCCTGATAGCCTTTTCAGCTTCAGAAACCTGGTAATTGGAAATACCGACATACAATGCTTTTCCTTGTCTTACAATAAGATCCAATGCACCCATTGTTTCCTCAAGCGGGGTAGAAGGATCTGGCCGGTGACTGTAAAAGATATCAACATAATCGAGTTTCATTCTTTTAAGGCTTTGGTCGAGGCTCGATATGAGATATTTTTTTGATCCCCAATCCCCATAGGGACCATCCCACATTCTATAACCTGCCTTAGAAGAAATGATCATTTCATCTCTAAAGCCTTCAAAATCTTTCTTCAGAATATGGCCAAAGTTTTCCTCTGCTGAACCCGGAGGTGGACCATAATTGTTTGCAAGGTCAAAATGTGTAATACCACTGTCAAAAGCGTGTTGAAGGATTTTTCTGCAGTTTTTGTAATCGTCAACATCGCCGAAGTTGTGCCAAAGCCCAAGAGAAATAGCAGGAAGCAGTAATCCGCTCTTTCCGCAACGACGGTATTCCATATTTCTATATCTATCCGCGGATGGTGTGTATGCCGACATGTATTGTTGATTTATAAAACAAAGTAACAATAACTGTATTGTTCAGTTTTGATGTATTTATCTATACCGAAGCAATTTGAAAAAATCAGGCCTCAAAAAATTGGTATCAATGTCTGTTATGTGAGTGAATGTTTAACCAAGGCATACATCTTGCATAACATATGTTATGACAAATTGCTATTTATGAAAAATATAATTTTAATACTCGCTGCTGCATTTTTATTATGCATCACCACTGCGGTCGAAAGTAAAGCCCAGACAACCTCTTTAGCCAATTTTCGGGCACAGCAGAGAGGAAATGCTATTCAACTATCTTGGACCGCATTATATGAGAACAGTATGACAAGCCACGAAATTCAAAAAAGTGCAAATGGTTCATCTTTTACCAATATTGGTACGCTTGTAGCGCAAAATAATGCTGCTCCGTTCCGTTATACTTTTTTAGATGCTACACCTACAGAAGGCAACAATTACTACCGTTTGCGCACTATTGATAAACAGGGAAACGAAAGTCTTAGCAACATTCTTTCTGTAAATAATGGCGTTGGAAAAACTGACGTTCGAGTTCTTCCAAATCCTGCGCAAACCGGTGTCCTTAATTTGCAGCTCTCTAATATTAGTAATGGTAAATATGCAATTAGCTTGTATAGCAATGCAGGTCAAAAAGTTTTTGCCCGTTCTTTAAATCTGAGTAACGGTTCAACTTCCGAAACGATCAATCTTCCCAGGAACATTGGGCATGGCCTTTACGTTCTACAGGTTACAGACGGCGAAATGCGAATAAATAAGCAGCTAATTTTGTAAAGTGTAAATTTTCTCACAGTAGTATAAACCCGATAAAAAATGTTTTTTTAGGGGAATGGGGATCTATCTAAACATACGTTTCAATTTTACACCAACTGTAAGCAATCTTAAAAGCGTTTCTACCTTCATTTAAGGCTTTCTACCTTCATTCAAGGTTTATATCACCCAGCCATTTTCCGGCGTTTTTCCAGACAAATTTTATACGGGCGTGAAGCAAATATTGTGCAGTTTGTTCCTCAGGTGAAAAATGCATGAACATTTATGAGCAGTGTTAAAGATCAAAAGTGATACGAATAACCTTGGCTGACACTTTTTTTAGTTGATGAATTAGTGAGGCATTTACTGGTCTCAATACGTTATTTAAAGCTGTGCACTTTAGTGCAAGCCTTTAACTTCTAAAAATCTCCAATCAATCGCTTGGATAAAAAAACAAAAAGACTGTCGAAGTCACCATTTGGACTTTCATTCCTGACTCAACCTATCGACTTTTAGTCCATAGTATTTCAGTTAGCGATTATGAATAAAAGTGCCGGTAAGAAAAGAGGACCTCTCTGAAAAATTGTTGTATTCATTTTCCGGAAAAATAAGAAGCAGCCAGCCATTTTAAAATCAGCTAATTTTGATGAGTGGAAGTCTCACTTGAAAATTTACCTTTTAAAACGTACGAATGTTTATTCCAAATTTTAATAGTGTAGCTGATCCTCACATTAAAGGACGAAGGGAATTTGTTATTGATTTAATGAAGGCGGCTGCCGGAACAGGTCTGATAATGTTGCCCGTCGTTGGTGTTGCGGGCAATGTAGTTGATCGTTCATTTACAGTTCAGCAGGTAATTGATATAATTCTTAAAAGTATCCCCAATGCACCATTTAAACAAACTGTGGATACAATTAAAGCTGGAGATCCTAACCAGCAGGTGACAGGTATTGTAACTACTATGTTTGCAACAGCAGAGGTAATTGAAAAGACCGCAAAACTCGGAGCTAACTTCATAATAGCACATGAACCTACTTTTTATAATCATACTGACGACGCACCCTGGCTCGCCGCTGATGAGGTTTACAATTACAAGAGCGAGCTACTTAAGAAACACAAAATAGCTGTTTGGCGTTTTCACGATTATATTCATGCCCATAAACCAGACGGCGTTTTAATGGGTGTATTACAAGCTCTCGGATGGGAAAGATTTTATAATGCTGATAAGCCTTTTGTAGTGAACATCCCATCGACATCGCTTCAAAGCATTATTACACTTGTAAAAAGTAAATTAGGTATTTCTCATGTAAAAGTGATAGGAAGCGGTTCACAGGTATGTTCAAAAATTCTAATTTCGCCCGGAGCAGCAGGTGGTCCGCGACAGATAGAAGCCATCAGAAAAGAAAAACCTGATCTTTTTATTTGTGGTGAAGTCAATGAGTGGGAGACGAGTGAATATGTGCGTGATCTTCAACATATGGGCGCAAAAACTTCCCTTATCGTGCTCGGACATATAGTTAGCGAAGAACCTGGCCTTCAATGGCTGGTTAGCTGGCTGCAACCACAAATACCGGGCATAAAAATTACTCATATTCCATCAGCAGATGCGTTTACCTGGGCTTAACCTCTTGTTTAATCACAAAGCTTTTGTTTTTTATCTATTATTAAAATAAATGGAGCATAACCATTCTCATCACGATCATATCCACAATCACAGCGTTGTTCTTACCAGTGTAAACACTGCGTTTATAATTGGTATTGTATTGAACATGGCATTTGTTATAGTGGAAGTGGTAGTTGGGTTATCAATAAAATCTCTTTCATTATTATCAGATGCAGGCCACAACCTTGCCGATGTCGGTAGCCTTGCTTTATCTCTGTTAGCGTTTAAATTGATGAAAGTAAAG
>JBBPZJ010000015.1:0-13779 GCA_038199395.1 Chitinophagales bacterium | reverse complement strand
CACAATGGCTAAAACTTGCGCCTTAGTCAATGGCTCATCAAATGCTTCTGACGCAGCTCCAACAGAAATATTATAACCGTTAATTCCAACAATATTTATACCTGCCTGCTCAACGTTTTCTTCTCCGGCATAGCTTGCCTGAACAGCAGCAGCCCTAGGACCCAGAAAACTCATGTTGAGTGTTATCCATGGCTTAACAGGAGTATCAAAATTACGGTAACGCATTTCTCTCAGGTGTGCGGCGTGGCGGCCTTCTACTGAATGTATTCTTAAAGCTGCCCTGAGTATTTCGTGGCTGCTCATCAGATTTCCTGCCTGACCCTTATAGGCCCGTACCCCCGTATCTTCAAATACCTGAGCGATGCCTAAAAATACTTCATAATTTTCATATACCCCAGGATTAGTAAGGGCTCCGTGGGCTGTAAAATCAAAAGCAGGCTTAGCGACAGGCATTCCTCCTAAAGATGAAATAGTCGTCATCAAAAATTTCACGTGTTCGTTTTCATGCATTGCAATCGTTTCTATTGCCATACGATCAGCACCGGCTGGAATTAACCCGGACTTAGCAAGACCACGATTATAGTATTCTGCTTCCAGGTACTCTAGTGTAAGGGCAAAATTTAGCACCTCTATTATTTGAGGTGAGACACTCTGTCCGTATGCTTTTTTAAATAAAGATCCAAATGCAAGTGGCACGGCAGTTAGAGCAACTTTACCGGTAAAACTTGACAGTTTTTTCATAGCAGCTCTTCTACCATCCAGCCGTTCGTATACTTCGGGATCGACTTTCTCTATTTCACTAATTATGTTATGTAAGTTCATTTGTATAAATTTAAGAGGTTGGTAGATTGTTTGCATTAATTGGTGTTGTTATATATGCGCTCGCAATTTTCAGCACTTCAGGTGGTTTGCGATAAATATCCAAACCCATCGAATTAACAACTGTACTATCAGCAAAACTTCCGTAGCTGATTAAATCCCGGAGTGTAGCAGCGTGCCTTGCCTCTACAGATACAATCTTTCCTGCCAGTAATAAATAAGTCGCGCTTTTCAACAATTCCCCAGCTCCGTTATACGCAGATACTCCAAGGTCTTCAAAGGCTTTTGCTGTGCCAAGAACGCTCTCTCTACTTAAAAGATTTACCGAAGTGAAATTAAATTTCAAGTCAGGGATAGCAGCGCTTCCTAATGCATTCTTAAGGAACTCCCGATGGGCAATTTCGTGATCTCGTATATCCTCCAGGTACCTCATCTCTTTCTTCGTTGCGCCGGCGAAAAAAACCTTTGTAACAAGAGTGTAATATGCAGCCTCCGTTTGCTCCAGTGCATAGGCATAATTTAAAATGCCAACATCTCCACTTCCAAGATCAACCGCATCGTTCGGGCCATGGAAGGGGTTTTTACCATCTACTATATCTTCCAGAGCGTCCTTCCTGCAAGATGCAGCAAAGAGGGTGGCAGATAAACCCGCATAAGTTAAAAACTTACGCCTTGACGATTTTGTTTCTATCCCTTGAAGAGGAATTTTTGTTTCTTCAAAAGAACTCTTTTTTTCAGTCATGACTTTTTTGTTTAAAGAATTAATAATGATCATAGAAAGAGGATGCTGGATAGTTTTTTACAGAATTAGATGGATAAAGAAGAAGATTAACACTCCTTACGGAGGGCTAGAAATGAAGAAACATATATCAGCGTTAAGGCAGAAACGATGTTCACATATGGCATGCGTAACTACGATAACATTATTTTAAAAAGACACCCTATTGCAATCAAGAAATCGTTAATCTTTTTCAAGTTACGAAACTTTTAATTAAAAGGTTTTGAAAAACTCTTTTTTATTTTAAGAAATTTTATGCATTGCATAACATTTATAGTATTAATATCAGGCCATTACGAATGTTTAAAAGAAGTGCATTTTCTAAAGGTTTTTTTTAAACAAGTGTAGAAAAATTTTAATTATTATTAAAAAAATAAAAAAGATGTGTGTAAGATACTAGTAATGAAAATGAGAAATTGTTGAATAATAACTACAAATAATTTAAACGATGTTCTTTGCCCAATTAACAAAACCTTGTTTAACAAAAAAACGACAATACCTATCGAAATAAAAAACAGAGTGGGAGATCGTTTGTTTAATAAAAGATTTTACGTAGTTAGCGTTTTAGAAATGTCTTCGTGATAAAAAAGTGTAATGTTGTTAGCAGTTACAAATGTCGAAGAGGTGTGTACACTGGTGGCTGCAAAAAGCGTGAGTGAGGGGAAATCTGTGATTATGCGTTTTGCAAATGCTTGTACCAGTTTCAACAGTTTAACTGTAGAAATGCAAGTATAAAGGTAGTCGGGATTCTTTTCGTTCACCACATCCTCGAGGTTTTCAATAGAAATATCAGTGCCTAAATACAATACGTTAACTCCTAAATTTTTTAAAAGGTAGGCGATGTATAAAAGCATTAAATCATAATGTTCTCCCTGAGGCAAAAAAAGTAATGCTGTCTTATTTTTTTCTGTTTCAGCATTTACTTTTTCTATTCCAAAAATGATTTTCTTTCTAACTGCAGTTACCACAAAATGTATTTCCGTTCTTTTGTCGGTGTATGAAAGTAAATGTACTTTTTCAAGAAAAGGAATTATAATGGACTGTATAGTACTGTCTATTCCAAATGAAATTGTCCAGTTATTTAAGATATTTTCAAAATCTTCTATTTCATTTGAGAACATTTTGACTATAAGAAAATTTATCGCTTTATTTTTTTTAGCTTCAGGTGTTTCCAATCCTTTCACTCTAAGCTGGATCTCCTGTTTATTTAGCTTTATGAGACTTGAAATTTTTGTTCCATTTTTTGTAAGCAAACTATAATTGAGTAATGCCTCGACTTGTTGCAGAGTATAATAACGGTGATTACTATCCCTTCTCAGAGCTACCAGTATATTGTATCGTTGTTCCCATACTCTTATTGTATGAGATTTAACTTCTGAAAAATTTTCAAGCTCTTTAATAGAAAAATGCCTCACATCAAAATTATTATCCTTTAATTAAAAATAGCATTAACGAAACATTCATATTGATTATTAAGAAAAAGCTTTAGAATTTAATTTTGTTTTAATTTCCTCTGATTAGTATCAGTCTGTAGAAAAGTTTTCTTAAATCTAAACCGACAAAGAATTTACGAAATTGAGATACTGAGATGTGGGTTACTTCGAAGCTAAGGTAGCAAAACAAAAAGTCCCCGATAGAGTTTCACTCTCGGGGACTTTTTTTAAGTGCTCACGTTTATTTTTAATGTGTCTCTAGCATAGTCTCTTAGAAAAGAACAAGCAGAGCTGAAAGACTTAATTCTTTCTACTGTAACGATTCTTTCAGCCTTTGCGCTGCTAACGCCTGCGCTTCTTTGGCTTCGGGTAATACGGCTGCCATTCCAAAAAATTCATGTGTTACACCTATATATACTTTTCGTACTACAGGTACACCTGCTGCCCGCATTTTATCAGCAAGCATTCCGCCTTCACTTTGTAGAGGACCTATTTCAGCATTAATAATTGTTGTAGGAGGCAGACCCGCTAAATTAGCATTGACCAAAGAAATCAAATAATTTGCTCCTTCACTTGGATTATTGAGGTAGTACCTGAAAAACCATTGCATTAGAGGTTTACTTAGTGGTTTTGCGTCAGCATATTGAATATAAGATGGCGTATTAAAATCGTAATTTGCAATAGGGTACACCGATAATATATGTAAGGGTATTTTAATGCCGTTGTCTCTGGCCATAATGCTAACCGCTACCGCTAAATTTCCGCCTGCACTTTCTCCTGCTACAGCTACTTTAGTAGCATCAGCTTTAAAAGTAGAAGCATTTGCCAATGCCCATTTATAGGCGTCGTAAGAATCATAATGCGCGGTAGGAAATTTAAACTCTGGTCCTTTGCGATATTCTACAGATACAACCACTGCATCCACCTGTTCTGCCAACGCCTGTGCAGAAGCATTGTAAGTGTCTATAGTGGCAATAACAAATCCACCGCCATGATAATAAACAATCAAGGGATATTTACTCTTTCCGGTTTTTGGTGTGTAAATACGCACATGAATGCTACCTTTCTCAACAGGTACTTCTCTTCCCATTGTATCTACTTTCATTGGCGGGGCAGCGATGTTGAAATTGCGCATAACAACCATAGCTGCATACTGTGGAGAAGGCTGCATACGGGCTTGCTGTGGTGTTAGTGTGTATAAAGGGATAGGGTTAAGTGAATCGAGTGTTTCAATTACTGTTAGCATTTGTGGCGTAATAGTTGGTCCCCACGAAGGTTTTGGTCCTTTAGGCTGTATTTTGTTGTACTCATTGTTACTTGTACCTTCTTTCATACAGGAAGATAGCATTATTAACAGGAGGGTGCCCAGACACAACAATGAAGAATTAATTTTTCTTTTGGTGTTAATTTCTACTTTCATATCTCTAAATTTTTTTATTATGGGTATCAATATTATTCCAGCATATTGTTTAAAACTTTACAGAAATTTTACAAGTCTTTTTCAACAAGCATGGGATTTAAGAGAAAGGTATTCCTCACTTACAGTGATTACCCTTGCCCAAAAATAGTAATCTTACGAAGTAAAAAACGATTTGATGTTGGTAGAATTGAACCGGTACTTATGCACTCTGCTGGTCGGGTTAATAGCCGGAGCTAAATGAGTGGACCTACTACCCTATTGCTAATCTAGCACTCTGAGCCTGTTTTCTGATAATACATCGGTTATTGTATGTCCGCCTTGTTCTTCACATCAAATTGCAAACTGCTAAGTTTATAATCTTTCCGATTTCAACTAGTCACAATATTTCTCACATTGATAAAACTGCCAGTTTCATCGCCTTTGCAAAGCCTACATTATAAGTTTCACCTGTATAGCCACCACCCCCGGGATATTGATTTTTAATACCTCCCGGATGCTCTCTGTCATAGTCCAGTGCTCTGGGATGTTCGGGATAAAGGCCATGCTTATAACTCACGGCAATAAGTTCTTTCATAACCTCAAACATATTTACTTGCCCTTCATCAAGAAAGACTTCAGCGTATTTCTCATAGGGTTTTTCAACAATTACGTTGCGGTAATGAACATGGTTGATGCGATCTTTCTTTCCAAAGTATCTGCACACTTCCACCGGATCTTCACCCATTTCACGTGTAACGCCGCAATCGAAAGTGATGCCATTTGAAGGGCTGTCAACAATACTAATAAGCCGTTTCCAATGTTCAAAAGATTCCATAATCTGTGCTGAACCATGGCTTATTGGTATAGGCGGATCATTTGGATGAAGGGCCATTCTAACTCCTGCCTTTTCCGCAACCGGAATAACAGCTTTTAGAAAATAAGTAAGGTTGCTCCAAAGCTGGTCTGCGGTCAGTTTACCTATCTCTGGTTTTGGAGGAAGGTCTTTTACAGGTGCGTAATCAAAGGCTGTATGGCTTGCTCCGCCTCTCGCCTTTTTTTCGTAATAGCCTTCCATAAGCCGATCTGCATAAAAGTTATATTCGACAACAGGAAGACCGGCAGCACCCGCAGCTCTCAGCGACTCTTGTATATTTTTAATTTCTTCGTCCCGACCTTCCCGGCCGTAAATAGATTTTGGATGGCCTCCGATCATCATGTTTATTACAGTCAGGCCGTTTGCTTTAAAGCGATCCATAATAGTACGTAACCCCTGCTCTGTCCACGGAATTTTCGGTCCTCCCATTAGTACATAGTCAATCCCTATCTGCTTTATTTGCCGCATTACCTTTTCATCCGCATCCATTGAAGCGCCTACACATATTTTAGGTGTATTAGGATTATCAGCAATGGGCCATTCAACTTTTTTATCAGGACTATTTGTAATAATCTTTTTGCCGTCCTTTTCTCCTGATGCAGCATAAGCACTTACTCCGGCAACAGAAAATGCTCCGGCAAGAGAAGTCGTTTTCTTTATAAAATCCCTGCGATTATTTTTCATGCTATAGTAATTAAGGTTTGAATGAGTAATTAAATGTTGTTTTTTTATTTATAGCTTCAAGTATTCCCGGTACACAATTTAGAGCGAACTTTATTTATCCCACCAAACAGGCGTAGTGTACAAATCTGGTCCCTGACTGGCAATAGCTGCTTCATAGTTTGCCTTATTAAGCGACGATTCACTAATAGGATAACGAAGTCTTAATAATTGTTTTCCACCGGTAAAATTACCGGGATAATTAGGCGACGTAAGCTTTGGATAACCTGTACGACGAAAATTTGAAAAGGCTTCGAAGAAATCGAGCCACATAAAATGGGCTAAATAAAATTGCGTGTGTATTTGTTCCATTTGCTTGTCGAACGTAGCACCGTTTAGCGGATGTGCAGCAATGTAATCATCAATAGCAGCTTGAGAAATGGAATAATTAAAAACGTTGCTTGGAAACAGTGTGGTAGATTTCATAGATGATGTAAGGGCCGCATTGTAATGAGCGCTTGCACTGCTGGCATCCCAGCCACGGGCAGAAGCCTCGGCCAACAAAAGTTCTACCTCCTCATAACTTTGTAAAACAGTGGGAGCGCTAAGGCTGGCAATGGTACCCGTATTAGGTTCAGAATAATTTACCAGATCGTTGTTGCTCCAGGTGGGAATTACTTGCTTTATCGTGCCGGCGTCGTAACCGTTGGGCAGACCTTTCTGCAAAGCAGGATTGGTTGTGGTCGGTAATTTAGCAGCCTGGATAGAAAGTATATTTCCTTCCCATAGTGTAGCATAAAAAGGCAATCTTGGGTCATTGTATGATTGTAGCATGTCTATTAATGTCTTCGCCAATTTCACGGGCCCTTTTCCTGCATTAGATTCAGGAAAACTCTCACGTTTTAGTTCAGCAGCATCCCTGTTTTCAGTATTAGTGTTACCCACCACGTGGTTTAGTTTTGCTATGTCCGCATTGCTTTTCATTACGCCGCCTGCTATGGCTTTTTGTACCCATGTTTTCGATTTTGCAGGATCCACATTCGATAGACGCATCCCTAACCGAAGCATCATAGAGTAAGCAAACGTTTTCCATTTAGCAACATTGCCCTGGTAAATGACATCAGACGCACCATAAGAAGGTTTCGAAGCATCTAATTTGCCGATTGATGTTTCAAGTGTTGCCAGCATCATGGGATAAATATCAGACTGCTTGTCGTACTTCGGTTTAAAGTTGCCGGTTAAGAATCCCTGGTCTGCCTCAGTATAAGGAACATCGCCATAAATATCAGTTACGCGGTGCATGATAAAGACACGCCAGATATTAGCAATAGCGTTTTGGTTGATCAGATCCGGTTTCCCCTCTGTTAAGGCAAGCACCTGCTGCAGTTCCTTTAAATGAATGTTATAAACCGTTTCAAATAAGTCTCCGAACTGGCCGTTTTCAAAATTCTTATCGCCCGACCAGTTCGTTCCAAGAGCAGCCATATATTGCATTGTGGCTGCAAAATATTTTATGTTAGTACGGTTTCGATCGGCCGTGCCTACACCTGCCGTTCTGATCAGACTGGTAGTAAACAGGTTGCCGATAACAGGTTCTGTATATACATTAGGATTTACGTTCAGTTCTTCGAACCCCTTGTCGCATGCCGAGAGCAGCGTTGCTGCAACGGCCACTTTTAGCGTACTGGTTTTCAATAATCTTACTATGTGCCTCATTGTTTCTGATTTTATAATTCGTGATAGTAGTTGTAGTTCTTTAGAATCTTAATTGAAGATTTACTCCATAACTGCGGGCGGTAGGCAAGCCAAAATTTTCAAGGCCCTGAGCATTTGAATTGTTGTAGCTCGACTCCGGATCAATGTTTTTTGCAGTATTATATATTATCCAAAGGTTACGGGCAACCAGTGAGATGGTGGCTGATTGAAATGTTTTTGGAAAAAAAGTACGGGGAAAATTGTATCCTAAAGTAATCTGGCGAAGCTTAATAAAATCAGCATTTGTTATAAACTGATCTGTAAGGCTTGCCCAGATAGTTGAATAATAAGTTTGGGCAGATACTGTTCCGGTATATGCCGCTCCGGCTTGTGTTACTCCTGATACAGGAATTCCAGTCTCTCTTACATTATTTTCAACTGTTCTTTTATCCAATCCAAACTGGGTTCCATACGCATTTGTTGCAGAGTAAACCTGTGCACCAAACTTTCCATCAAGCAAAAAACCTAAAGTAAAGTTTTTATAACCAACGCTGTTGGTTAGTCCCATCGTTAATGGTGGTACGCCACGACCTAATGGAGTTAATGGACCTTGAAGTGGTATACCTGTAGCGCTATTGTACACAATTTGTCCTTTATCATTGGTTAATGCCCTGTTTCCTGCAATCATTCCAAAAGGCATTCCCTCGAAATGATAGATGCCTCCATTTTGTGTTCTCGTTGTCGCGCCTGGTAAAAATATAGAGGTAAGACCCTCAGAAATTTTCAGAACTGTATTTTTATTATAGGCCATATTATAGCTGATGTTCCAGTTAACAGTAGCTGTTTTTACAGGTGTGCCGGTTAATAACAATTCTATTCCCCTGTTCTTGATTTTACCTACGTTTAATGCTACACTTGTATAGCCGGAGGATAAAGGAACTGAAGCGTTAACGATATCATTTGTAGTGGTTCTGTCGTAAACAGTTAAGTCTATACCAAAACGGCTTTTAAACATCCTTGCTTCTATACCCGCCTCCGCAGTAGTAGAGGTATAAGGAGTTAACTTGTTAGGAATGGTGTTGCTGGTAATATTCATTAAAGTAGCACCAAGATGTTGTTGCGCTTGTGCCGTATATGTAAGATTCAATCCGTAAGGGTCGGGAGCCCCGCCGCCAACCTGCGCCCATGAAGTGCGGATCTTACCATAACTCAACCAGGATGGCCGAGACTTCCATGGTTCAGAAAAAACAAAGCTTAATCCTGCTGAAGGATAAAAAAGACTGTTTTTCTCCTTCGCCAGCGTTGAGAACCAATCTTTACGGCCTGTAAGGGTTAAGTATAGATAGCCATTATACCCCACATCAGCAGAAGCAAAGAGAGAGTTTATTCCGGTTTGTCTGAATATTTGACCAAAGGACTGGCTACTTCCGTTCGAGATAAAATATTGAAACGGCACATTAAAGAAACCGCTGCTAAGCGTAGTGCCTTCCACTTTATTTTTCATTTGATTTCCACCGGCAAGTGCGTTAACCGAAAATGGTCCGTAGTTCTTAGTAAATCCCAGAAGCGCTTCCGCATTCGTTTCATAACTAACACTCTGGTCTGTGGTCATGCTGCCCCGGTTATTAAATGCAATGCCGGTAGGTTCAATATTATAACCGCTGATGGTAAAATTATCTATACCCAAACGGGCACGTGCATAAAGAAAGTCGGTGAGATTGTAACGTGTGGTAAACGATCCGATAAACCTTCGCCGGGTATCTCCGTTTTTTATATAATTAACAGCAAAATATGGGTTTGTTGCATAAATATAGTCATTCCAAAGTGCTTCATTTCCATTTGCATTAATCCCGGGTGCTAACGTACGAACGTCAATATTGGTCGCAATGATTTGAGTACCGGCATTAGGATTTTTTTGAAAATCGGCGGTAAAAGTCCGGTTTTTGGTATCTTCTATATTGTACTGCACATTACCTTCGAACACCAACTTCTTCTTAAGATTAGCGTTTGCAGAAAGATTGAAAGTTTTAAGATTAAGAGAATTGTTTGGAACAATTCCTTTGTTATCAAGATTAGAAGCAGAAAACCTAAAATTCGCTGTCTCATTGCCTCCAGTAACAGCGATGGTATTGGTGAAAGTTTTTCCAGTGTTATAAAAATTTTTAATATTGTCCTTTTGTGCTACATAAGGATGGGGTTTGCCATCGGGCTGAATAATCTGAGAGCCATCTAACTTCGCTCCCCAAGACATTCTTCCGAAAGCAATCGCCTCTGCCTGCGAAGTTGGAGCAACACCTTTGCTTCCTGATCCGTATTCGTACTGCCAGTCTAACAGATCTCGTGGTTTTTCCAGCGTGTAAGTGCTGTTATACTCTACTCCGAGCCCTTTCTGTGCATGGCCAGATTTGGTAGTAATTAGAATGACACCGTTTGCTGCCCTCGATCCATACAGTGCTGCGGCGGTACCACCCTTCAAAATAGACATTGTCTCTATATCATCAGGATTGATGCTCAACAAACCATCACCACGATCTATTCCGCCAAAAGTTCCGGCAGATCCCTGGTTCGAATTATTTATTGGCACTCCGTTGACAACATATAGTGGTTGATTATCACCATTTAGAGAACCATTCCCTCTAATAACCACTCTGCTAGAGCCGGAAGGTCCGGTAGCAGTACTGGTGGCGTTTACTCCGGCAACTCTGCCTGATAAAGCATTGCCCAAATTTACTTCCCGGGCTTTGGTAAGATCTTCCCCTCCTACCTCGGTTACCGCAAAGGTTAATGACTTTTTTTCTCTTTTAATTCCTAAAGCCGTTACAACTACAGCATCTAATGCCTGACTTTCTTCAACCAATTTTACATTTAAAACAGTTGGTCCGTTAAAGGCAACTTCCTGAGTGGTAAAGCCAATCGAAGAAAAAACTAAAACACCTTTTGCCGGAACGGTAAGAGAAAATTTCCCTTGGGCATCTGTAGAAGTACCTGCATTGGTATTTTTTAGTGTAACGCTTACACCTTGCATAGCGCTACCCTGGCTGTTTGTTACAGTACCCTGAATAACTCCATCTATTACTTCTTCACCGGCGGCTACTCCCTTCCCTAAGACAAATGACCGTGCGGAAACGCTTAAACAAATAATAAAAATGAATAAAAAGATACAGCAGGTTATCCACAACGATTTTCGCCAGAAGCGGGGTGGGAAAGTACAATCGTAGGTTTTAGTAATAAGCATAGAGTTGGTTTGGAGAGGTTAAGAATGGTTTATTATCTTTTAGGTATTTTAAGAATTATAGGGATAGCAGTAGAACCTCCTGCTTTTATGTAGTAAATAATTATGTCTTTATTAATGATAGAAAAATGGGAACTTTCTTTAGTGCAATTGTGTTAGTGCTCGTTGACTTTTTTCCTTCGTAGATCATTTGTAATTGTTTAAATCAACAAAACGTCTTATGTTCTTATTCAAACCTCTTTATAACAATCCGAATAGAATACCAACCTGTTTAACTCGAAGGATGGAGTAGTGGCATAGCACGTCGTTAGATGATCGATTTTTTCTAGTTCGAAAAATAACTAAAAAACTTTATAATATACATTTTATTCTTAGTATTGAAATTCTCTAATCTCAACTGCACCTTTCTCAGCTTGGTCGTACAATTTACTTTAGTTAATTTTTGGCAGGGTATAAAAGTCTTAAAGCATTAAACACTGCCTGATGGGTTATCGACGCGTGATCTTCTTGCGGCAAATAGTCAAAATAAACCTTTACTCGTTTACTTCTTGTGCTTTCTACTTTTTCCCGTAATTGATTTGCATCAACCTCCAAAACAAAAGGTTTGCTTTTATTTTCGTTCATTGTAGTTTGGCAAAATGAAACAAAACTGCAAAATGTCAATAATAAACTATTAGAAATCGCAACCTTAATGTTTATTGGTTAACAAGAATGATCTCTTCCACCTGTTTATACATATCTCAGCCATTTTACCTCTTTATGTTCCTCCTTGTATTTACCATACCATTTACACACCGGATATAAAAGAACGACAATAGCTATCCAAAGCAAGTAAACAACCCAAAGCTCAACCCCGCTTTCCGCTTTTGGCCTGCCAAAGTTGAATCCAAACACAAACTCAGAAGGTTTAAAGCCTTGAAATAATATGATCGCAAATAAAACAGGATGGATAATGTACCAATGAATAATGAAATAAAACAAAGGCACTTTGCCATAGACTGCTGTAACCTTCAGGTATCTGTTTTGCACGCCTTCGATTTGTGAAAGAAGTAAGAACATGATTCCTAAAAATAGGAGGCAGAAAGCGAGAGAAGGCGGATATTTTGTAACGTTTATAAAAGAAAGAAAGGTATAAAAAGAAGTTTTTTGAACGGTCCAGGGTAGGGCATCTCCGTAATCATTTATAAAACGAAGGATAAGGAACAGGGTGATAGAGACCAGCCCAATTTGTAAGAATATTTTTCTCTTTTTTGATGTCTCCAATAAAAACATTCTTCCTGCTGCGAAGCCAACCAGTATGATGCCCAGCCATGGAATAGGTGGATAACCCATCACAAACAGTTTACCCTGACCAAAGGGAATTGCGCCTGGAGCAAAAAAAGGCATCAGGACTTTTTTGAAAAGGGATGTTTCAGGGCCGGGAATGAGAGGGGCAAGATTGTGAGAAAATATTATAAAAAGTCCGATACCGCCAATGACTTTCAACGGAAGACGCAGCATCAAACTTAAAATAACAAAGCCAAAGCCGATAGCGGCTATTACATCAAATAAAAAAATGCTGAAGTGAACATCGAACCAAACACCGAAGTTGACGAATGTGAATTCTACTACTATTAGCCACAATCCCCGTTTGAGTAAAAACCGCCTGCTTTCGGAAAGGTTTCCTTTATTTACAAATGAAAGAAATGCTGACGTGCCCGAGAGAAAAACAAAAACAGGTGCACACAAATGTGTTACCCAACGGGTGAAAAATAAGGTGGGGGTAGTCGTATTCAAATCTGTTGGAGATTGCGTAATAGAGGTTGTGTGCAAGAGGTCACGCACATGGTCAAGAACCATGATGATCATGACAATTCCTCTCATAATGTCAACGCTAATTATTCGTTTCATACCAGGCTATACGTTCTGCGGGTGCGCTTACAAGGGAGATGCCACTAAAAATAGCTGTCACCTTGCGCTCTACTTGTTGCCAGTGCATATAAATAGCTAAGACTATCACCTTTTTTAACTACTTATTTTTCTTCTGATGCTGAAAGTAGTTGTTCTTTGCCACTCTTTTATACTTGTTTCCTTTTATTTGGGCAAAGTTTTAAAAAACTGAATTTAGTTTGCCTGGGAATTTGTCAAGGACCAAATTCAATTGAATGTTATACTCAAGATATGCTTTCAATCCGTCTAAAACTGTTGTAAAACCACCGGTACTGTCTTTAATCACTTCTATTAATTCGTCTCCTGTTTGTTTGAAACCATAGTTTTTAATAATTACGTAAGTAGTGTCATTGGTGACAGCGGTAAATTTATAATCAACATTTGTTGCAGGATGGCCCCACTCAGTATTAATCATTTTATCCGGAATAATTTCTTTTGTCATCACATTAATTGATGCTCCATACATTTCCCACTGCCATGTAACTAATTTGTCCACTTCCAGAGGTCCGCTTGCTTTTGTAAACCAAAATTTTGTTGTTATCGATGGCTCTATGAATGCGTTAAAAACTACTGCGACAGGTTTTCTTATTAGCATCTGAGCCTCAACGGTCGGTATACTGTTCATACACAATTTGTAATTATTGAAAAGGATTCTGGTCTTTTACGAACCTCGTCAAGATCTCTTTTATTTATTTACTGCACTCCACACCGCATTGGGTACATCAAGCAAATATTTAAAATCTCCCCTGATTGCTTTCAGAGCATATTTTTCTTTTTCGATTTCTGCACGGGTTCTAAACCCCAGTTTTTTAAAAATAGTAAGAGGATTGTTTCTCCCCCTGGCAATATTAGCTAAAGAAAGAATGGAGGTGGCTAATGGCAGCACCAGCCACTTTTTATTTACCGTTAATGACAAAATTATACCTGCAATAGTTAATGAAGTACTTTCAGCCTGCATAT
>JBBPZJ010000014.1:0-5426 GCA_038199395.1 Chitinophagales bacterium | reverse complement strand
CATAGCTGTAGAAAAAAGAAGTAAAATGAAAATTTATACGATAAAACTAAATGCAGATGCCTCCATCACCAAACAACTAAATTTGTTCGACAAGGAAGTTTAAATATTAATAAATCTGTCAACCTATTTCAGGCATGCACATTTGCTCATTGCTCACTGTTCATTCAACTATGACAACAACACTCATTCTTTTATGCTTTGCTGCCTTTGCTGCCGGATTTATTGATGCTATTGTTGGTGGAGGCGGACTGGTACAAACACCGGCAGGGCTGGTGTTGCTTCCTTTGTTACCAGTGTCCACTGTAATCGGCACTTTAAAAATTCCGGCTTTTAGCGGTACTTTCCTTGCGGCGATACAATACCTGCAAAAAGTAAAGATCAGGTGGAAAATTGTGTTATTAATGGCAGTACTTGCTTTCGGATCAGCGATGGTTGGTTCATACTGTTTAAGCAGGGTCAATAACTACTTTATGAAACCGTTGTTGCTGGTGATTTTGATACTGGTTGCCATCTACACTTTTACAAAAAAAAACTTTGGAATACATACAGAAAAAGATCATTCTGCAAACGAACACCTTATTTACTCTATCGCGACAAGTGTTATTCTGGGCTTTTATGACGGTTTCATTGGCCCCGGAGCCGGAAGCTTTCTGGTGCTTGCCTTTATTACCTTACTTGGTTTCGATTTTTTAAAAGCAAGTGCTCATGCAAAAATGATCAATCTAGCTACCAACTTTGGTTCTATTTTATTTTTTGCCGGAAGCGGACGTATCATATTTTCGATAGCCATCCCTATGGCAGTTTGTAATGCTATTGGTGGCACTCTTGGAGCAAGACTTGCCATTGTTAAAGGCAATAAGTTTATTCGTGTTTTCTTCCTTGTAATTGTGGTCGGTACTATTCTTCGTTTTGCTTACGACGTCTTCTTCAGGCATTCTTAACCTTTTTTTATCTGCGAATTGTGCATTTGACATTGCACATAACAGTAATTTTCAACATTAATAAAGCACTCAGTTGTGCTAACTACATTTGTATGTCCAACTATCATTACATGGCACCTGCATTTGAAAGAGAGAAAAACATTAAAGCAGCTACTTACACTTCAATCGTTTGTGTTTTGCTTCTTATTATTTTCTTTTTTGTTAAATGGACTTTGCCGACAATAGCACCTCCTGTTCTTGAGGAAGGAATTGAGGTAAACCTGGGCAACAGCGACCAGGGATTAGGAGACATTGCTCCGCAAATACCAGGTGAACCTGCAGCAGCTAAAGAAGAAGCGTATTCTCCGCCGGCAAAATCAACTCCTGCACCACCAGTAGCGCAGGAAGAGAACATACGGGGAGATGAAAATGAAACAGAAGATGCTCCGGTAGTAAATAAAGATCCTAAACCTGTAGTAAGGAAAACAATTCCTACTCCTGTTCCGGTTAAACCCCGTGAAAAAAATCCACCTGTTACTCATACACCTACAACTGCTCCCACCAGGCCTTCTACACAACCTGTATCAAATCCGACGCCTGCTCCGCCCCGGCCTAAAGCCATTTATAAAGGCGGCACCAGTAACGGTGCCGGAGGAAATGGTGCAGACAGCTACAACGGCGTTCGTAACCAGGGAATAGCCGGAGGAAGAGGTGATCAAGGCAGCCCCAATGGTAATCCAAACTCTGATAGTTATAAAGGAAATGCTGCCAGTGGTAACAGCGGTGTTAGAATAAGAAGCGGTTTAAGTGGCCGAAGGTTTACAAGATACCCTTCTTTTGAAGATGATTTTAATGAAAATGCAAAAGTAGCCGTAGACATAAAAGTTGATAAAAGCGGCAACGTGATATCAGCAGTTGTAAATCCGAGGGGCACGACAACAACAAATGGTAATATCAGATCTATTGCTACACGCAAGGCATTGCAACTGAAGTTAAACGCAGGTGAAGAAGATGACCAAAGCGGCACCATTTTATTTGACTTCAAATTGAAAGGATAATTCTTTTTGCAATAATTTTCTGATTACATTTTTCATAACCGTAGCTTTGACAGCCACGGTTTTTTTATGCTCAACTACCAACAAACCATTGACTATCTCTTTCATCGACTGCCTATGTTTAGTAAGATAGGCGCTGCTGCTTATAAAGGAGACCTGACTAATACAATAAAACTTTGCGAAGCATTGGGTAATCCGCAGGAAGCTTTTAAAAGCCTTCACATTGCGGGTACAAACGGGAAAGGCTCTACCAGTCACATGCTTGCGGCCGTTATGCAAACTGCCGGATATAAAACAGGACTATACACTTCACCTCATCTTAAAGACTTCAGGGAAAGAATTAAGGTAAATGGCGAAATGATTGAAGAAGCGTTTGTGATACAATTTACAGAGCGTATAAAACCTTTAATAGAACAAATAGAACCTTCATTTTTTGAGATTACTGTTGCCATGGCCTTTGCCTGGTTTGCCAAAAAAAAAGTAGACGTAGCGGTTATAGAAGTCGGCCTGGGTGGAAGACTTGATAGTACCAACATTATTACTCCTGAAATCAGCATTATAACTAATATCGGGTATGATCACATGAACCTGCTGGGCGACACACTTGAAAAAATTGCGGCAGAAAAAGCAGGTATTATTAAAGAAGGAATTGCGGTAGTTATTGGTGATGTGCTTCCCGGGACCAAGCCGGTTTTTGAAAAGAAAGCGTTAGATTCTAATTCTAATCTACATTATGCCCGTGATGCTTACTGGATAGCTGACTGGAAAGAGTTGCAGAATGAATTAATTGTAAATATTGCCGATAGTCGTACAGATGAGAGAAAGGAATATCAACTTGATCTAACCGGCTTATACCAGATAAAGAATTTGCTTACTGTTGTAGAAGCCGTTCGTATACTAATTACAAAAGGATGGAAAATACAGGACAAGCATATTTCTTTAGCACTGCGAAATGTAAGAAAGCTAACAGGGTTACACGGGCGGTGGGAAGTAATTCACCAACATCCCTATACAGTTTTAGATGTCGGGCACAACGAAGATGGCATTAAACAAATAGTCGAACAATTAGAGCATTGCAATTTTCAGTATCTGCACATTGTCATTGGTATGGCACAAGACAAAGACATTTCCAAGATACTGCCGTTGTTGCCATCAAATGCTCGTTACTATTTTACAAAGGCGCAAATACCCAGAGCATTACCAGAAAGTGAGTTGATAGCAAAAGCAATGGAATATAATTTAAAAGGCCATTCTTACCCTGCAGTAACCGAGGCTGTTCAAAGAGCTATCGACAATGCACACAAAGACGACATGATACTTGTGTGTGGAAGTGTCTTCGTCGTTGGCGAGGTGGCAGCAGATCATCTAAAATGGTAGTATACGTTCGTAACTTCATTTTTCTTGTTTTTAAAAAGTTGGGTTGCATTCGGTTCATCTGCAACAAATCCGGTTTATTTATTTTATGTTCTAGTTAAACCGCACTTTAGCTTATATGCAAGGGAGTAACACTTTTCAGCATGGCTTGTAGCGGCGGTTACTACCTGTTGCATTTTCAAGTAAAGGACACCGCCTTAATTTAATACGCCATGTAAATTCTCTCCCAGTTTTCGATTAATGTCGTTAACCAAATAAAGTAATTCTACTATTGCAATCTCAAGAAATAATATTTATCATTATATATGATATCCATTACCAGTTGCCTCCCGAGTTGAAACTTAATAAGCTATACGTTAACTTTTTTATGAAACTAAATCCATTTTTATGAAACAGAAATTCTATTTATTGAGTGCTGCATTTATGATTATTGCAATTAACCTGATTGCTCAATCTGATTTTCAAACTACTTACAAACGCTACCAGGGAGAACCTGGCATTAAGAAAACAATGTCTGAGCTACTTTCCTCTCCGTCTCTGAAAGAAGTGACTGACCACCAAAAGCTCGAAATGGCCGAAAGACCCGAATTTAATCTGAGTGAACTAACGGGGTTTAGAGAAAGGATTGGATTAATTAAATCAAAAACCGATGCATTGCAAGAAGATGACGAATTGCTTGATGAACCAACGACAACAAACAATGCCAGGTCTTTTTCCTTAGCAACAAAAAGTCCTTTTAATGTCTGGTCAAATTTTTTAGCTTCTACATTTCAAGAAGGTCAAACATGGCCCCCTGATGCAAACGGGGCAGTAGGAACCCGCCAGGTAGTCGTACTGATGAATGCAGGTATTAAAGTTTTTGAAAAAAGAAATGTTACAGATGCCCCTTTGGTTACTCCTAAGGGCATTTCCAACGAGCCGGCTCCTGCTCAATTATTCATTAACTTAAATCAGTTTTTTTCTCCTGTTCTAAGAGGAAATGCATATACTTCCGATCCTCATGTACGTTTTGACAGACTAACGAAGCGTTGGTTTGTTGTAGCTGTTGATATAGATTATTCATTTCAAACTACAAACTTTATTTTAATAGCGGTAAGTGATGGAGAGCAAATAAACAATGCAAGCAGTTTTACTTTTTACAGGATACCTTCTGCTTTATTTCCGTATAATACTAGTAATCCTATGAAACCTTTCCTGGATTATCCCACGTTAGGAGTTGATAAGAATGCTGTATTGATTGGGGGAAGTCTTTTCTTCTTGAATTCATCACGATCCACAGACTCTATTTATTCAGTGGCATATGCAATTAACAAACAACAACTTCTACGGGGACAATTATCATTAAGTTGGATACAGTTTGGATTTGCATCACGCACACGCAGTGGAGGTATGTATGTCCCCCAAGGTACTTATAATGATGACCCGTCAGCCACTAAAAGTTTTTTTGCCGGTACTAATTTTCCTCATACTTCTATTCTTTTAGCTGGCCTCAACTATAATAGTAACGGTCAACTTACTGGTATTACATCATATACAGTTCCGGTGCAACCATTTCAATATCCCCGGGATGTCACAGCACCAGGTAGTCCAATGCCTATAGATCCGTTAGATGCACGGCTCTTCGCCGCAGCTATTTATAAAAATAAAATTACTGGTAAAAGCAGCTTATGGACAGCACATGCAATCGGAGTAAATCAAGCAGGAGAATATGTTCCTGACAGCCTCTTTGTAGCCGAGGCCCGTACTGCTTCAAGATGGTATGAAATTGATAATATTTATTCTGCCCCTCATCTAAACCAGTTAGGAACGGTCTACGATGCTACTAAAACCAGCGGAAGAAGGGCTGTGAACTATTTTAATTCGAGCATTGCCACAAATGGTCAGGGCCATACTGCATTGGGCGGTACTACAGCAGCCTTTAACCGATATTTGAACGCTTTTGTAACTACTCGGTCAAACGATGCTGAGGCAGGAACTTTAGGGGCGGTGACGAAGGCTACCAACTCTCATGCTATATATGCTCTTTTTTACGGCAATTACCAAGATAGATGGGGAGATTACAGCCAAACAGTCGTTG
>JBBPZJ010000013.1:0-24088 GCA_038199395.1 Chitinophagales bacterium | reverse complement strand
TAAACTAACCTTCAGCAGCGTTCCCTTGCCCGCTGTACTTTCCATGCTAACCGTTCCCTTCCACTTTTTTGTACGGGCTTCAATGTTTTTTAAACCGTTTCTGTTTGTTTCCCGGCTTGTGTCAAAACCCTTCCCGTCATCATTAATTTCAAGTAGCAGTTTCTGATGTATTCGTTTTAAATATACAGTTACATGAGAGGCGGCAGCGTGTTTACAAATGTTGTTCATAGCTTCCTTAAAAATCAGGTACAGGTCTCGACGCAGTTCCATTTCCAATTTCAGATGATTTAACTCATCCTCAAATCCTAATGTATAACTCACCTGGCCGGCATCAAACAGCTCGGCTGCATATCTTCTCATCCGCGCCAGCAAATCTTCTATTGAATTATCTTTTGCATTTACACTCCAGATGATATCATCTAATGCCTGGTTGGAGGATGTAACTTCTTCAATGATACGTTCAAGAAAGACTTTCGCATCAATCGGTTGCGGCAGGTTCTGCTTTGTCAACTCGGATAGAATACTGATGTTGGTGAGAGAAGAACCGATATCATCATGGAGATCTGCTGCTATAGCATTTCTTACTTTCTGTAACTTTAATAGCTGACGGATACGATATTGGTAAATCGCATATAACAGCAGGAGCACAGCGATAGCAACTAAAGTAATAAACCACCAGGTTATCCAAAAAGGAGGCTTTATAATAATTGAGAGAGAAGAAATGGTATCACTTACTGAAGATTTATAACGCGAAGCTTTTACTTTAAAAAGATATGGTCCCGGAGGTAAATTAGTGTATTGTGCATAACTCCTTTCACCTGCTTGTACCCAATCTTTATCATAACCTTCTAAACGATAATAATAGTGCTGTTGGTGAGAAAGTGGATAATTGAGGGCAGCGAAATTGAAGGCTATTGACTTTGCTTTATATGAAAGAGTCAGTGTTTTATTGTAAGCAGGTAGCGTATCATCAATAAGTGGCTCATTATCTACTAAAATATTTGTAAAAACAACACCTGGACTTTCGAGCGAACCGGTAAACTTATCCGGGTTAAAACTGGTAAGTCCGCTAATGCCACCAAAATAAATGCTGCCGTCCATCCCTTTATAATATGCCCCTGTATTGAACTCATCGCTTTGAAGGCCATCTGCTGCTGTAAAATTAATAAATCCGGAAGGCGTTACCTTATCAGGATTTGTACCTGGGTCAAACCGGCAAATTCCTTTATTCGTGCTTATCCACACATTAGCCTGGCCATCTTGTAAAATTCCATACACTGTATTATTAGGTAAGCCATCTTTTTCAGAAAGGTGAGTAACCTGGCCAGTAAACTTATTTACAGCAAGCAGTCCTTTACTTTGGGTGCCTATCCATATCGCCGGTTTACTATAAAAAATACATTTTATGGTTGGTTCATTTTGAAAGAAACCAGATAAACTATCATTTTTAAAAGGAAGGAAAACTTCTTTTTTAGTATCAAAAAATTCGATGCCTTTTTTTTCGTATCCAAGGCAGAGGGTACTATCACCAATTGCGGTAATTGTTCTTACATTGTTATCACGAATAGAATTAGGACTATTAAGTTTGTAAGCATAGCTTTTTACTAATCCTTTTACTTTATCAATAACGCAAAGTCCTGCATTTTGTGTGCCTATCCAAACTTGAGAAGGGGACTTGGGGTATATACACCAAATGGTGTAATCGGGAATATTGAATAGTTTTGAACCGGGATAGAAATGCTTAATTAATTTTTTATTTTTCGTATCAAAAAGCAGTAATCCGTTTCCCTGTGTTCCCACCCAAAGGTCTCCTTTGTCATCTGCAAAAAGAGATACAATTCTGTTGACGTTGGAGGACGAAGCGTTATAAGAGTTGAATTTAAAGGTGGTATCTTTCCCTTTCTTTTTGTCGAGAAGAGTGAGTCCGTTATTGGAAGTACCTGCCCATATTTGCCCTGCTTTATTTGTAACTATGGATCTTACTTGTGCTATTTCTATATTATCGGGAAGGTTGCTATTAGTAAAAGACGTGAAGTTGTTAAGCCTGTCATTATAATAACTTATTCCACCTCCGTCTGTGCCTAGCCATATTCCGTTAGTCTTGTCCTTTTTAATGCTTAAAATATCATTATAGCAAATGGAAGAAGGATCGTTCTTATCGTTCTTCAAATTATGTATTTGCGCCTGCTTTAGATCAACAATAAATAATCCCTTGCCGTAGGTTCCAATCCAAATACGACCATTGTCATCAGAGAGAATGGTTTCGATAATGAGATCAGCAGGCAGTTTGGAGGTTTTACAGGCAATAAAAGGTTTAAAAAGAGAATCTCCTTTTTGTCTTCTGAATAACCCTTTCCCGTACGTTCCCGCCCAAAGGTTTCCCTCATTATCCTCATCGATACTGCTGAACCTTCCAGGGCTCGTTTGTATTTGACCTAACTTATTTAAAACAGTATGTGCTATTAGAATATCTTGCCGAAGACTCATGACATTGGTATTACCAACGATCCACAGATTATTATGACGATCTTTATAAATAGCATTTATTGCCTGGTCATCACTCTTCGTAAATCCCGGGGTCTTTATTTGTTTAATTATCGTATTACGGTCAATATCATACACAATTAGTCCATCGCTTTCTGTTCCGATCCATAATTTTCTGTTTGCATCTTCAAACACACAATTTATTTTAGAACTTATTTTTCTTCCATTGAAAGATAAAAAAATGGGTTGAAAAGCATAATTAAGCAAGTTCAGTCTTTCCAGTTTTCCCCCTTCTGTTATCAACCAAAGCCCGTGGCTATTACCGGGAACAATTTTTCCTAATCTGGCTGATGTAAATAAGGTTTTATCGTCGAAGCTTTTATCAAGTACCAAAAAATCTTTACCATCATAGCGGTTCAAACCGTCCTGGGTAGCGAGCCAAACAAAGCCTTTGTCATCGAAAGAAATATCAACGACACTGCTCTGAGACAAGCCTTGATCCAGACTTAAGGTTTTAAAGGAAAACCGGGGAAACTGCGCATTTGACAAATGCCAAAAGCAGCATAGGAAAATAGCTAATAGGGTACAAAACCTTTTCAACAAGACTGGTGTTTACTGTAATATATGCAATAATTTCGCTTGCGATAAAATCTTCTCAAGGCTTGTGTTTTAAGCACCCTAAAAAGGAAGGTTGATTGCTAGGGGTTTACAGTGAGAAAGGCATAAAATTCATTTTTACCTTTCACTTACCTGCGGTTTTATTAAAGATCAATGATAGTTAATTCAATTAATATCAGAACAGGACAGGATAAACAGCGATCGTAGAACTTACCGATAGAACTGGCAAACAAGTAGTCAAACTAGAAAAGGCTTTATTGAACCTTATGCAAACAACATACAGGTAACTGTAATAAAGCTTTCTGACGCTTTCCCAAAGCCGGTTATTCAAAAACAAGCTTTTTACTTACGTTCGAGATGCTCTGCTGAACCCCTTAAACAACGGTAGGCAAAGATGGGAGACCGCAGCACGACGTGGTAGTAAGCTGCTTCTTTGTGGTGCCCTTGGTCCTGTCAACCTGCCGGTTTTATTGTAATGTAATCGGTGAGGGATTGAAATCTTAAAAACGCCTATGTTTGATATTCTACGAAAAAACGCATTAAAGACACTATCTTTCTACTAACATTCCCAACAAATAACAACGGTTATAAATTGTTTAGATGGTCACCCATATCATTGATTACTTCAACAGCATTTGCAGTTTACCAGAAGAACTGGTTGCTGACCTCGAAAGGCTGGTCGTAATACGAGAATTAAAGAAAGATGAGTTCCTGCTTAAAGCAGGAAAAGTGTCTAATCACGCCTCCTGGATTTTAAAGGGTTTGGTAAGAAGTTATTATTTGAAAGATACAGAAGAAGTGACCACTAAGTTTTTATGGGAAGGTGCCACTATAACTTCTGTTTTTAGCTTTTATACCCGCAAGGCTGGGAATGAGAATATCGTTGCTTTAGAAGATACTACACTTGCGAGCCTTCATTACGATGATTTGCAGTATCTATATAAAGAGCATCCTGCTTTTAACTATATAGGAAGAGTAATAACAGAAAAGTATTTATACATGCTCGAGGTTGAGGTGTACAATCTTCGCAAGCAAAAGGCTGAAGACAGGTACCAGTTTATTGTAAAGCACCTTCCCGGTCTGCTTCAAAGAGTTCCTCTAAAATACCTCGCTACATATCTTGGAATGAACCTTGAAACTTTAAGTCGCATCAGAGCCCGCAGGTAAATTACTTTCCTGATTTGACTTTTGTCAAATTCTTCTTTATTTTTCTTCAATTTGACTTTTGTCAATTTTTTTGTAGTTTAAGATGTCTTCTTTTGATGAATAAAATAATTAAAATGAAAGCATTTACTATCAAAATATCAACTGTAGCAATAATTATTGTAGTTGCTTGTACCCTATGGTTTTTTCTTACAATGTTAGCTTTACAAAGCTGGAGACCTAAGCATGAAAGAAATAGTACAAATGGAGACATACAGAAAGCAAAAAGATTAGGTGTTTTTGTAAAAGAGCTACATTATAGTGTGGATAGTTTCAAAGAACCTTTAAACTTAAAAGTATTCATAGAAAAAGGTTTTAAGTATGGCGAGTATGGCGACGAAAGCGATTCAACAGACATAGAACCTTTAACTAACAATTATTATCCTTATTCGATTTGTATGGATAAAAATCCTAAAGAGGGCATATATATTCAGATGAGACAAGACCAGGAATTTAAGTTTGAAAGTGCAAAGCAATACCTGGAAAGGCCTGTTCTTTATACCACCATTGTTTATGAAATCGTTCAATCAGGAAAGGTAGTGGGTGAATTAAAAGTTTGGGAATAAAAACATTTTAATACCTCAATTATCAATTCGTTTTCAACAACCTAAATTTCATTTTATGCAATATAAATTATCGCTCGACATGTTGTATCACTGGGAAGCATCTACTCCGGATAAAGTGTATTTACGACAACCCATAGATGACTTATGGCATACCTGGACATGGAAACAAACAGGTGAAGAAGTAAGGAAAATGGCTGCTGCTCTTAAAGCAATGCAGTTACCTGATAGCAGTAAGATTGCATTAGTGTCTAAAAATTGTGCTCACTGGATTATCTGCGATCTTGCTATTATGATGTCTGGACATATCTCGGTTCCTCTTTACCCAAACCTGAGTGCTCATACCATGAACCAAACCTTGGAACACAGTGAAGCAAAGATTTTGTTTGTGGGAAAGTTGGATGATTGGACATCGATGAAGCCGGGTGTACCTGAAGGTGTTAAGTGTATCTCTTTTCCTTTTACTGATCATGTTGGGTACGAGCGCTGGGAAGAGATCGTAGAACGCCACGAACCTCTACAAGAGAATATTGCCAGGAGCCCGGAAGAGACCTGTACAATTATATATACTTCGGGCACCACCGGCATGCCAAAAGGAGTAATGCATAGTTTTAAGAGTTTCGCATTGGTCGCTTACAACTCGATCCCTTACCTGGGCTTTAGAATGGAAGACAGGTTTTTCTCTTATTTGCCCTTGTCGCACGTCGCAGAAAGAGTGTTAGTTGAGACAATCAGTTTGTATGTAGGTGGCGAAGTTTCATTTGCAGAGTCGTTACAAAAGTTTGCCAGGAATATGGCGGAGGCAAAACCAACTGTGTTTCTAGGGGTTCATAGGATCTGGAGCAAATTTCAACAAGGGATACTTGCAAAGATGCCTCAAAAGAAATTGGACGCCCTTTTAAAAATTCCTATAGTATCGGGATTAGTAAAGAGAAACATAAGGAAGGGGTTAGGCTTGGCTGAAGCCACCAATATATTAACTGGTGCCGCGCCCACACCTCCGGCGCTGATAAAATGGTTTGAAGGTATAGGCATTAAGATACAGGAAGCTTATGCAATGACAGAAAATTGTTGCTATTCGCATGTCTCAGTAAATAACAATATCAGGCTAAGTTATGTAGGTCAGCCTCTTCCAAATTGTAGTGTGAGACTAGGGGATGATGGTGAGATCTTAATAAAACACGAAGCCCTGATGACAGGGTATTATAAAGAGCCACAAATGACTGCAGAAGCTTTCACAACAGATGGCTTCTTAAAAACAGGAGACGAGGGCTTTATAGATGAAGACGGATTCTTGAAAATTACAGGTAGGGTAAAAGACCTTTTTAAAACCGGCAAAGGAAAATATGTTGCACCATCACCAATTGAAATGCAAGTGTCAAGTTGTTGTGACATAGAACAAGTGTGTATTGTGGGATCAGGATTGCCGCAACCAATCGCTTTAGTTACATTGTCTGAAAAAGGAAAACGTAACATAAAAGAAGAGTTGCAAGCTGCACTGAAAGACTTAGTGAGGAGAATGAACGCGACCCTGGATGCACATGAAAAAATTGAAAAAGTTGTGGTAATAAAAGATGAATGGACTGCTGATAACGGGTTGCTAACGCCAACCATGAAAATCAAAAGACGAGAAATCGAAAGGCAATATGCTGCACAATACGAAGAATGGTATAAACAAAATGGAGTTGTAGTGTGGCAGTAACAACAATTACATATTTTCTTAATTTTTCAAATTGTAGCTTTTTTCCTTAATTATATCAGTATGAAAACACTTCAGGTAGCAACATTTGCCATTCTGGTGCTTGGTTTAGTTAGTACTAATACTTTCTTCAATACAAACAAAGGGATGACATTCTATCTTTTGTTACCCTACCTTATAATGATCGGGATAGCACTCTATAGAAACTATAAGTACCCAACGGTTGCTTCACACATTTCCCTTTTCATAGCGGCTTCTTTTATTTGTTGTCTAATGGCCTGGGAATATTACAATGCTATCTATCATCCGGGTTCCTCGACTGCCGGCTTAATATTTCTGGTGATGCCTTTTTTCTCAGTTGCCCTGTATTTTGGTGTCTACGCAATAGCCAGTGCATTATTAGGAATAAAACAACAAAAATTTGAAGTTAGCATTATAAGTTTAAGCTCTTTTAAATCAGGATTGTTATTATTAGGTGCAGCAGGCTCTTTGCTGATGTACAGGTCTTGTAAGTTTGAGAAGGTAAGAAAAGACACCCATAATGAGGGAAGAGACTTTACATATGGAGACATTACAAATGCAAAAAGGCTGGGACTTTTTGTCAAGGACCTGCACTACAAAGTGGATAGTTTTAGCGAACAAATTAACTTCCATCCATATATAGAAAAGGGCTTTAAATATGGTGATGATAGTACAGAAATTGATTCTTTAAAAGACACCGATTATCCCTATACAGTCAGCTTTCAAAGAAAAGCTGTAAAAGATGCAGTAGTTGTAATAAATAAAGAGCCGACCTATCAGCTTAGATATGGTGGGCAATACCTTTTAAAAAAGCCGGAACTGGAGGACACTGTTTACCTTCAAATAAAAAGGTCGGGGGTTGTATTAGGATTAATAAAAGTGTTCGATTAAATTAGGTTATTGTGATGGCGCAAAATATTAGTTTTTAAAATAATCGAAACTTAGCTCATGCTATTGCCGGTCTTAAATATTCTTAACCCCAAAAAAATAAAATAAATGAAAGATTCAACTGAACATACTGAAACTAGTCCACTTGTCGTAAAAGTCGCTTCTCAAGAGGAGTTTGATAAAATTCATCAGTTTAACCACGAGACATTTGCAGACGAAATACCACAACATCAAAAACGGGAAGATGGAAAACTGGTGGATGCTTTTCATGAAAAGAATACCTATATAGTTGCTTTAGAGGGTGACGATCTGGTAGGTATGGTTTGTTATAATGCGGTACGCCCTTTTTCATTGGATAAAAAGATGGATAATCTTGATGCTTATTTGCCACCACATAACAATTTGGTTGAGATAAGACTTTTTGCTGTGAAGAAAAACAAACGCAAGCAGGGGATTGCTATAGCTATGCTAAAACAATTAATTCCTTCGTTAATTTCCCGGGGATATGACCTCGGAGTTATCTCAGCAAGCTTGAAAGAATTAGAGCTTTATCATAATATCGGTGCAGTTCCTTTTGCATCCTTAGTTGGCACAAAAGAAGTTCCGTATCAACCTCTGTATTTTCATATTAATAACCTGAAGGGCGCATTTAAGGTAACCGATAGGTAAGTATAAAGTGTACAAATTGAACTACAAATAATGGATTCTCATCTTAATAATACAGCAATGAGTTGTCAAACAGTAAACGTTAGTACTGGTCCTGTTCAGATTTCAAAACAGGTTCTGCGAGCCTTAGCCGCACCGCCTGTTTCTCATCGCTCACCAGAATTCCAGAAGTTACATTACAACACGACAGATTTTTTATGCAAACAATTTAAAGTTGAGAAAACTTATTTGTTAACGGGAAGTGGAACCGCTGCAAATGAGGCAATGATTTGGCAAATAAAGTTGTTGCGTGGTAAGGGTTTAATTCTTTCAAACGGGGAATTTGGCACAAGGCTAATTGAACAGGCAACGAGGGCATCGCTTCAATTTATTCAGCACAAATTGTTATGCGGTCAGGGGTTTGAGTTGTGTGCAATCGAAAATGAGATCCACCAAAACGAGGTGACGTGGATCTTGTTTTGCCACTGCGAGACATCGACAGGCGTGGTAAATGATCTGGATAACATATCAAAAATATGTCGTCGTAACGATTGCCTTTGTTTTGTTGATTGTATGAGTACTGCAGGCACACAACCACTTGATCTGTCCAGCATCGCTATCGCTACTGCATCTTCAGGAAAAGGGCTTGCATCCGTTCCAGGGCTTGCCATAATTTTTTCAAACATAGAAATAATTTCTTCAAATCAAACTCCTGTTTACTTCGATCTTGCTTTTAATGATAATAAAGATGGGATTCCTTTTACCATATCTTCCAACCTGCTTCATGCATTGAATGTTTCAATGAAACAAAAACTTCAACAAGAACAGTTTGAATTGATTGATAGTTACTCTGAATCATGCCACAAATTATTTAGCGAAAACGATCTGCTACCTTTTAATAATACCCGTTCAAAGGTGTTCACTATTTCATCACCACATGTTTCAACAAATACTTTTATTAATCATCTTAAAAGGGAGGGTGTTATAGTAAGTTACGAAAGCGAATACCTGAAAAAGAGAGATTGGTTACAGGTAGCCTTATTCGGGTATTACAAGACGGCAGAGCTCGACTATATGCTTAAGACATTAAAAAAGACAATGTTAGCAAGTAGCGCGACTAATATATGTCACAATTGGTTGTAAGTCTTCAATAAAAGCCTATTGGGAATTCAACATTTAATTGTATTTTTCTGAAACAACAATTTAAGTATGGATAGCAATGACGATCCGGGTAAATGGAAGTATGGTATTTTTTATTATAACAAAGCGGATAAAAGGATTTTCCCTCCGAAGAGATATGGTATAGGATGGACTATAAATTTTGCTAATCCGCTTTCGATCTTCTTTTGTATAGCTGTAATTGTTTTGGTCGCCGTCTTTTTTAATTTTTTAAGTCATTTATAATTGATATTATAGCGGAGGCCGAAAGCAGGAGTGAAAAAGTTTTGCCACACTTATAATGCCGGGGTTCCTGCTTACTCGTAAGGCTAAGAGAGGAGACCCCGGCACGACCAGGAATTTATGGTATATTTCATTTTTGCTTTACCCTCTATAATTGCTGTTTCTGTTGGAAGATTATCTTCAGACAACTCATAAAGCAAAAGGAAAATGGCAATGATAAAGTCGTTAGTTGAAAGTGTTGGCGCTGCTAAATGATCCTGTAAAATTTGGGTTCTGAATGTCTGGTAATTTTATAATAACAAAACATGAAAAATATTAAGGACCCCTGCATTCTAGCACTAATTCTGATGTAAACTCTGTTAGCTAAACTCTCAAAGATGCTTTTAATAACAAGATGAAGGCGATATAGAAAAGGGATGTTTCGCTACTTCGAGATGTCGGGCTTGACATAACACATACAGCCCTATTTATGCTGACTTTCTGGTAGTGCAGCATGCAGCGGTCCCTGCTAACACACAAGGCTTACAGAGAAGACCACAGCACCACATGGAAAATGCGAAAGCGTTGAGCTGCATCATTAGGTATAGGTATCTATGTAAAAAACAAACGCAGGCCGGGCAGATAACCAAACAGCAGGAGATTTTATTACTTGATAAACATTAAAACTATTAAAGATTACAATTATGAAACTCTTCATCTCTTTCATTCTGGCTATTGTATTGTTTTCTCCCATAAATTCATCTTATGCAATTTCTTTTAGCAAGCCGGTTACAGCTTCAGCATCACCTTCTGTTTCTGTATTACAATACATGAAGGCAAGTGAATTTATAAAATTATCACCCGTGATTTAAGCGCCGTAACAGGAAAAAAACTAAGCCTTCTAGAAAAGGTGTCCTTAAAGGTTTTGCAGATAAAAATGAAGCATTATGTTAGTAGGAATCCAAATAGCACACTGGCAGATTACTATAGTAGTGAAGGTGAAGGCAACTTCAATCTCTTGTGGTTTCTGGCAGGATTGCTTGTACCGCTTCTATCTCTATTTGTTGCCCCGAGTCTAGCTGTTTTTATTTTATTGGCGGTAAGCCCTGTAATACTTGCTCTAATTATTAAACGTGATTGGGTTATAATAAAATCAGTATTGATAGGTTTTGGTATTGCCGTAGTATTGCTATTACTGTTAGGACTTGTTGTAGCATCAGCTCTCAAAGACTTTCATTAAATTAGTTACCAGGTACTAATTGCGGGCTTTTGAAGTGTTTCATGTAAATTATTGATACACTAATTTCTTTTTTCTATGTATCTTTTGATACCGTTATTAGCAGTTGAGAGGGGTATATTGCAATGTAAACACAGATAATAAATTTAAAAACTACACATCATGAAAACATTACATTGTTCTGATGCAGGCTTTGACTGCAAAGCGGTCATTCATGCGGCTACTGAGGAAGAAGTATTACAACAAGCAGCAGTACATGCAAAGGAAGTACATGGCGTAACTGTAACGCCTGAGCTGGCAACACAGCTAAAAACGCTGATTGTAGAAGAGAAGGAAGGTGCAAATAGCAACAGCTAAAAAAATGGTTTTTAAAATAGCAAGGCTTACCGTCAGTATTCCCATTAGGTTCATACACAAAGTTCATTAACTATTTTCATTATGGATAGTGCAACTGACCTCTCTAAACGATTAGCTTTTTTCTCAGAGCCGGAACTTCGGGAGGAGCTGATTGAGAAAGGAAATATAGTTACCCTGAAAAAAGGGGATGTCATTGTACGAGATGGGCAGTATGTAAAGTTCCTGCCCATTGTTATTACCGGTTCTATCCGGGTTTTTCAGCAGAAAGAAGACAGGGAGTTTTTGCTTTATTATGTTCGGGCCGAAGAGACGTGTACCATGTCTTTGGCAGCCGCATATTTTAATAATAAGAGTACTTCTCATGGTGTGGCAATAGAACCTACTGAAGCACTTATTTTTCCTGCTCACCTGATTATGGAGTGGCAGCTTAAATATTCTTCATGGAACAAATATGTGATGCGGATGTTTAGAAGCCGGTATGATGAATTAATCGGGTCGTTTGAAGGAGTGGTATTTGAACATATCAATGTAAGGGTAATGGAATATCTGAAGCGCAAAAGTGAAATAGAACAAAGCAGTATAGTTAATTTATCACATCAAAATTTGGCTAATGAACTCGGCACTACGAGAGTAGTAATATCGCGGATCCTGAAGCAATTCGAAAAAGATAAAAAAATTGAATTGTTGCGAGGCGCTATCAGAATGTTGTAATAGTTTGTAAGAGCAACTTGAGCCGAAGATCGCTAAAAATCGGATTAATCAAAAAGAAAATGGCTGTAAACATAACTAAGCCACACATGAAATCAGAGCTCTATAACTACCGCCCTATAGCTGCAAAAGGTCTTCAATACTTTTCCCTCGTTATTACAGGATTAATAATAATATTCTTTTGCAGTTTAATTCAGCATGTAGTAATTCCGATGGAGCAAAGAGACTTTTCCCATTTTTTAAATTATAATTTTACTAAAACCGCAGCTATTGTTTTTTTTATCACAGGCTTCTTAATTGGTAATCTTTCACAGCTTAATCCCTGTTATACAGGAATATGTCTTTTCTTAGTTTTTCCCTTAACTTCTTTAATAGAAGGTACCATTAATAAGGGCAGTCATAATCTTATACCATTTGAATTCATTATGTATTTCATGTATGCTTTGCCGTCAATAATCGCTGCTTTTATGGGGAGATTTATTCGAAGACAAATAGCAAATCAAAAAGAAAAAGTTGAAGAGAAAGTTGTAAATTAAAATAAGGCTGCTGCGAGCATTGCCAAAATGCATTGTTGTGTTCTTTTACGGCCTTCGTGATGTAACCAATAAGCTTAAAAATGAAGCACAATCAAAGGAAAGGGAAAATAACCTCGATTTGAATCCAATTATCGGGAGTGTCGAAAATGATTTAGAAGTACTAATTGAAAAGAAAAGAGCTTCTATAAAATATGAAAATATACCTATGATCGAGGGGACATATTTTTTACTCTACCAGCTTTTTTACAACCTTATAAATAACTCTTTAAAATTTTCAAAAGAGGTGAGCGGTGTTTAATTGAGATAAAAGCAAAAGGCGGTAAGTGTTGCTGACAGGCAAAGCAATGAGCCAGGTAATAATAAAGCCTCTGAAATTAAAGTTAAAGATAACGGTATTGGATTTGAGCAAGAATATGCTGCTTCTATTCGCATCAGAAATTGCTTCTCCGGCTTTTGCATGGCATGTGGGTAATGGAGCTGGTGAAATATATTCTTTCCCGGAAGGAATATAAAACACAATAGGGCGATGTTTCATCGCCCTATTGTGTTTATATCAAAATTTGCCAAATATTCTTATCGCCCCACTTTCCCCAGTTTTTCATTACCGGCTTCAATTGACCTTTCAGGTTCTCTATATTTGTTTTTTTCCCCTTTTTCGGAGGAACAAGCGTTGTTTCTTTTACATCAATCATTTCGAGTTTTGTTGCAAACCATGTTGTATTTAATCGCGGAATCGCAAGCCCAAGGATCATACCCGGTAAACCGGCAAAAGACTCAGGCCCGCCTGGTGTTACGATTTGCTCGGTATAAAATGCCACTACAAAAATTGAATCCATAACAACGGAAGTTGCTTTACGACATTCAAAACCGGCAATGGTTCGTGTGTCAGGTGTAATTTTCCATTGGATCTTTCTAACGGTGTCCTGTATATTAAATACATCTTCAAACACTGTCTTCTGACTGCTAAACATTTGTTGGTCAAGGTCTGTAAAAACTGTATTATCATTGGCCGGGCCATCAAACCATTCCGGCACTTTTTGTACTGAAACAACTTCACGCCCCGGCATATAAACTGTTTTATTACCGTTGAAATACATGTCGAAATAAGACGTTTTTATCTGCGGCATCGATTTTTTTATCATGTTTCGCCACGATTCATCTTCTTCAAAGTCAAGTTGCCTGTGCAGGTTGGTCTTCTTTTCAAACTCAATTTTCCCTTTCAAAATAAATTGAGGCTGAGAAGATGCTTTAAAAAAAATGAAAGCGGAGATCAGGGTGGTTATAAATAGTTTCATAATAATGTTTTTATGGCATTGTGGAGCCGCCGGGATTTTTAGAGAAATTCCATGTAAAGGAGAGTTGAAAATAACGTCGAAGTGTCTGATACGATTCTTCTCTAATTATATTTGAGTTAATGTACCTGCTGTACCCAATGTTTTTATCGAGTATATCATTTGCACGTATGCTGATTAAACCTTTATCGTTTTTAAACATCTTTCTGCCGATGTAGGCGTTCCAGATGATCACGTTATTGTTACCTGAAAACAGGTTGGTCTTTTGTCTGAAGCTTGCTTCAACGTTTGTGTTTACTTCAAACCGATGCGGAAGTGTTACGTTAAGATAAATGTTGTGGTTATGGGTTAAATAATTTGTCTTTACACTTTGGTTAACGGTAGAGGTGGATGTATTGTAACTGATTTGTGTGTAATAATTTATATCATACTTCTTCTCCTTATACTTATACGTTCCGAAGTTGATGCCGAAGCTATTGTTGTCTGTTCTGTTTTTTAAACTGGATAATACATTGTTATTTAAGGTGCTTACGATGTTATTATTACGAAAAACACTGGCATTAAAACCCATATTAAATGAAAGATCAATCTTTTTAATTTTAAAGTTGTAACCGCCGCCCGTATTCCCGTTGTAGTTTCCGTTCAAATTCACGTACTGATAAGTTCTTGTACCAACAGAACTTCCGCCAATGACCGTTGTTTCATTTGTACTGATAGAATTGGTGGTAGTACTAAAAGAAGCATACGTGTAAAAACCTCGTTGTTTTAATACTTTATAAGAGTTAAAATTAATGTTGAATTGATGCCGGAATTCCTGCTTAAGATTGGGATTGCCGATAGCAATATTCAGGGTGTTTGTGTTGTCTCTTATCGGCTGAATCTGCTCGATAGTTGGTTGTCTTGTATTTCCATTATAGTTGATATTAAACCGGCTGTTGGCGTTAAACTTGTAAATAAAATTTGCTTTGGGAAAAAGGTTGGTGTAATTGTATTTTACATCTGTCTGACGTAAAACATCCGTCTGTTTAAAATCGGCCTGCGCTATATCTCCACCAAATGATGTAGTGATTTTTTTGCCATTATATCTCCAAACCATGCCGCCACTATTGGTAAGAACATAGTATTTGTAGTTGTTGCTAAAACTGTCATTCAAGTTCTCGTACTTGTTGGCAATGTTTCTGTCGTAAGACAATTTTTTTGATTCGCTGTTGCTTATTCTTATTCCATAGCTTAATTCGAGAAAAACGTTCTTTACTATCGGTTCAGTGTAAGCAAGGCGTGTGTAATAACCAGCATTGATGATTTCGTTTATTTTCTTCTGATCGACTGTATCTACATTTCTCAACAGTGTTTTGTCGTAAAATTGATTAACAGAATTTAGAAAGCCGGTGGTGCTTGTGGTTCTGCTTTGCTCATCAAAAGCAAGAGAAATTGTTCTCCCTGCTTTTTTAAATCTATGTCGTAACAAAAGGTTACTGTTAATACTACTGTTGTCTCCTTCGGCTGAAGTTGTTCGCAGACTTTTTACATTATTACCAAAGTTGTCTGTTGATTCACTTGCGTAGCTGGTGACGCTTCTTTGACTACCAATATATCCGTTGGCTTTAATTTTTACTGAAGTAAAACTATCAATCTGCCAGTCGTAGGTTCCGTTAAAAGCATTCCGTTGTTTTGTGCTCTCAGCATTTCTTGTCTCTCTGTTAAAAAAAACATTGCCTGGCAAAATAGATTGTGAAACTGTACTCCCCCCTCCTATTGTATTTAGTTTATTATACCTGTAACTGCCGTTGAAATTTTGTTTATCGCCATTAAACTTTCTTGAGTATTGAGCACCTCCGCTCCAACTTGTTGGTAGCCCCTGTCCTCCAAAAGATCCGTAACTATCAAACTCATCTCCTCCTCCGGAAGAAAAATAAAACCCTCCATCCTCATTGTATTCTATGTTATTATTTTCACCGTACTTACTGCTTTCCTGCCAGTTAAGGCCCGTTTTGCCGGTGCTGCTCATGATGCCATATACCGACAACTTTCTTTTAGCCTTAAAGCTGTTTGCCATTACGTTATTGTTCCAGCGGTTATTAAAATCAGTACCGAGCTCAACTTTGCCAAAGTATCCTTTCTTCTTGTCTTCTTTCAAGGTAAGGTTAAGTGTTTTCGACTTTGTACCATCATCTATGCCGCTAAAAACAGCCTGGTCACTTTTCTTGTCAAATACCTGCACTTTATCAACTGCGTCGGCCTGGATATTTTTAGTTGCCATCGTGGGATCATCTCCAAAAAATTCCTCTCCATCAACCAGAACCTTTTCTATTTTTTCTCCCTGCGCCGTCACATTTCCGTCTTTATCCACCTGCAATCCCGGCATCTTTCGAAGCATTTCCTCCACAGAGGCTCCCTCACGTACCTTAAAACTATCTGCCCGGTACTCTATAGTATCACCTTTTAACCGGACAGCAGCAATTTTTTGCCTGACCAACACTTCTTCTAATAATTTAGATTTCAGAGTCATTTTTACCGTTCCGGTATTCTCTGTTGTAGTGTCGGTTAAATTAACCTGGTACATATAATCAGCATAAGCGGGGAAGGTGACCATTAATACAAATTTTCCCGGCGGCAGGCTCTTCAGTTCAAAGTTTCCGTTCTTATCACTACGCACAAATTTTATAAGTACAGAATCTTTAGCCTTTAATAGTGAGACAACAGCATTAGATAAGTTTTGCTTATTCAATGTATCTGTAATCATTCCTTTAATGGATGCTTTTTGCGCAGACACAACCAAAGTGTAAAACACAAAGATTGTAAGTAGTGTGAGGATTTTTCTCATGTTCAATTGTTGGTTGTGCTTCAGTAAAGTCTATGTAAAGTCAGGATACAAGAAGTTAAATAGGATAAGTGGCTTTACAACCTTAAGGATGGCGAGAAACTAACAATGAAGCTGCTTCCACCATTTACAAAAAGCTGAATCAGTCCAAGTAACACATTGTCTTTTAGGATGCTAATTTTCGTCAAATTCCATAATTAAAGTCCGAAAATAATTATCACAATAAGAAAAAGGAAAATTGAAACTCCTTAGGACGTGTCACATATAGGAATTCCTATTATCCCTTCTGATGTACTTATCTTGGTTATTAATAATTTTTATAAACCCATTGCGAACGAAATAATTGTATTAAAGATAACTTTGCAAAAAAGAGAAGATATGGCAACAGGAATAGAAACCCTGGAAGAAACCGGTGCAGATGTGCTGACGGAGTTTGAAAAATTTTACCAAATCATCGTTTGGAACGATGAAATAAACACTTTTGAATGGGTAATAAAAACATTGATAGAAGTATGTAGTCACTCAGAAGAACAGGCAGAACAATGTGCCATGCTAATACATACGAAAGGAAAATATGCCGTAAAAAATGGCACATACGATGATTTGAAACCACAATGTGACGCGATAACAGAACGTGGAATCGGAGCCACATTAGAAGTAATGGCTTAGAAAAAGCCCGGAAGTTGTTGACGAAATTTAAAACATACCTCACCACTTATTGGCGCAAGAAAACGTACCATTTATAGTACGCCTTAACAATTAGGAAAAAGAAGTAAAAATTAGATTCCTTTAAAAACTCATCGGAACATCGGGATGATTACTAACCGGATGATCATGATGATAATTGCAATTAAAAATATAAGAATTGACAGACGGTTCATTCCATGCATATACTTCATCCATTGAGTTCTTGGCTCACTGGGATCTCTTTTTTTAATATATAAATACTCTGCAATCTGACGCCAAACTCCCATAATGATTTTTTTTCCGCTGTAAGTTACTATCGCTTTGATGTAAGAATTAACAAACAACCATTTTAGCAAAAAGTTAATGGTAACCAGGAAAATATTAAAAATTCGAAGTAGGCCGGTAGGTGAAGAAAGAGCATCAATAAAACTAGAGCAAAAGTGCGCAGGGCAGCAACATAAAAAAATTAATAACAGGCAACAAGCACTGACCAAATAGCAGTGATTTCATTTAGTTTCAATACTTACTGAAAACGCCTTTTTACGATGCTAATATTGTTCAATACAGCAAGCTTTCTTTCTAATATTAGTCCGCTTCTAATTTATACTTCCACTTAATTTTTACTCCTTCACAGCCAACAGCAGTTGGGGCTATACGAAGCAACTATTCATATCTCACTTTAATTTTGATTGCGGTATCGGCACTCCAACCTGCCTGGCTAGTTGCAATACCTGATCAATTATGATTGTTTCAATATTTTCTTTCCACGTGCTGGGTAGGCCATATACCATTTGAGATGATGCTCCTTCATAACCGCCTTCTCTTAGTATGGCAAGGTTCGGAATGTACGCCATCACATCGTTTGAGTAACCTAAAACAAAGATGTCCTGCCCAAAAATTCGTTTAAGGGCATTGGCATATTCTACCACCACCTCTCCCCCCAAGGCAATTACTGGCTGGTCTCCCAGTTTCCACACTTCTATCGGATAGGGATAGGAATTGATAAGAGCTTCGCCACGTTCGGCTTTTTGCAACAAACGGGCAGCCCAGCGCTTCTGGTAAGCTTCCGGCAGATCTGCAGTCATCTTTAATAATTCTTCTTTGGTTGGCGGCGAATTTAACGGCAGTTCTACTTCTGAATACGCTGTTTCCAGTACGGGCGCCATTGATTTCATATCCTCACTGAGCACTCTTGTAACAGCGGCTGATAGCTCTTGTCCGTATTGTTGCGCAAGCGCTACAGTTCTTCGTGGCAGTGGGTTTTGATTTGCACCGCAACCCTGAAGGAACAAAGCGGTGGCACCAGGATATTTTTTTTCCAACTCCAACTGTGCATAGCCAGCATAATCTCCCGATAATTTATAGCCATTCAAAACAGTGTTATGGCAAGCATAACCAAATGCGACTGCGATTAATTTGCCTGAGCTATTTACCACTTTGATTACCGGTACTGCATAATCATTCGGACCTTTTAATTCTGTTTGCCGGGCCAAGTTGACTTCATCGTTGTTGCGCCTGTTTACCTGGAAACGTGTAACGCCATTTCCTGTGTACACCTTTACGGGTTGCAGCGACTGCAAGGCTTTGGCGACCAAATGCTCCAATTTATAAGACAATTCCTTAGAGTACTGGTCAATCTTCTGTTGCTGCTGTTGGTCTAACGGATATATATCTGTCAGGGCATCCGTTAAAACGGGCCCGGTGTGAGTATGAGACGTATTTATGATGATTTGAGATCTTGTGAGATGAAATTTAATTTGCAAACGATCTCTTATACGATTGGAAAGTGCTCTTGGGATACCTACTAAATCTGCAGTGATAAGCACCACCTGTTTACCATTTTCATCTTCCAGGGCTAACGCCTTTGCCATCAAATCGACCAATGTGCCTTCGGAGGGACGATCACGATTAGCATATCCGGCCATCCACATGGATTGCTTAGGCGTAATAACTACGCTGCTCACACCTCCTTTCCATCCCTTGTAATTCTGTGTCTGTCCATTAGTCTCCCTTTTAAATAAAGCAATTACAAGAAAGATTAGAATAAGCGAAAAAAGCGCTTGGTTTTTTTTCATTTAGCGGGTTGCTTATAAACCTGGTACTTTTTATGTTTCTTAAAAATTACTCGATTGTGGTAATCTCTTGTTCTGTAGATGAATGGTGTGATTTCTCAATAACACTCCATTTATAATTCCTTGAATTCGAAACTATTTTCTCCTCTACCTTTAAATCTATACCCGTAAAAAAACCTTCTTCTTATACAGCACGTATAGAAAAAGCCACTTGATCATCACCAGGCAAACTACCATAACAACAGCATTGTATGGCACCCCTACTAATTGATCAAGCCATTTAAAAAATCCGGTTGTTGTATAATTCCAATTTATAAACTTTCCGGATAAATAAATGAGAATGGAATTCATGCCAATCACCTTGAAGAAAAAGGCCCAGCTTTTATAGCCCCGCACATCGATGATATAATAGAATGCCGATAATAACAGGAGACTTAAACCTGTTGTAAGCAGTACAAAGGAGCTCGACCACATATTTTTGTTGATTGGAAAATCGAGATTCCAAAGCATCGCCAACGCTAATGAAACAATTCCGGCAACGGCTAACCAACCGGCTTTTTGAGGTGGTTTTATTGCGCTCTTTTTCAAAAATGCTCCGACCAATATTCCTGCCAGAGCTGTGCTGATTGCAGGAATATTATTGAAGAAACCAACCGTATCATGTATGCCTTTTGACAGTTTTCCCGGCAATATTGTACGATCTACATAAGAAGCAAAATTGCCTTCCATTGTAAGATCTCCAGGCGGAAAACCAGGAGCTGACGTGATTTTTAAAATGAGCCAATAGCCAATTAACAGAGCCGCAAACCAGATGATTTGTGCACGTTCTTTAGTATATAGGTAAATGATGTTAGCAAGCATATAGGCAATACCAATTCTGCCCAGCACACTTGAAATACGAAAATCTGAAAGAGGACGAATTTGAAGTCCGTTATTATACACCATTCCCAAAAGCACCAGGATTAATCCGCGCTTTATAACTCTCACCATTAGTTGTTGCCGGCTTTTTCCTTTCTCAAGTTCACGGCCAATAGAATACGGCGTTGACACGCCCGCCAAAAACAGAAAAAGAGGAAATATCAGATCATAAATATGGAAGCCGTTCCAGTCGGGATGTGTAAATTGATTAGAAATTGCTCCCCAGAACGGTGAGCCTGTCACTTTTGAAAGCTCATGAAAAATTTCCTCCGCTCCCATTATCCAAAACATGTCGAAGCCTCTCAATGCATCTAGCGAATAAAGCCTTTGCGGGGTGGAAGGCTCTGCAGTAAGCGCATTAGAAGAAGAAACAAAATGTTTTGCTTTTGAAGGTGTTTCTAATGATACGTGCATAATTTTATTTTTGCATTAATTCTGTAACAATTTCCCCCTTCTGTTAACCTTAAAGTGCTGTATTTGATTTTTGCCGGGTAAATCCATCTCGTTCACATAGTGTAATTGCCGGAAATGACCGTAACAAACAGAAGGAGATAACCAGGCAAAACATATTCTACCAGAGATAAATTTCTCCAACTTACGCTACACCTTAGGTTCCCATCCCGGTTGATATTCTCTGCCCCAATACTTAATTGCTTCTTTATTGTTCAATATGTGACCTGTTTTAGGATCAATATTTAAAGTGCTACCCGAGCGAAGAGCTATGTTGCCTAATTGGACCAGTAAGGTACTTTGATGACCACTTAGAATATCAGAATTTACTTTGGTGCCTTTTCTAATGCCATCGAAAAAGTTTTGAATATGCAAAGCGTCTAATTGCTGGGCAGGGTTAGACAAATTACGGGCATCTACCTGCATGTCGTTCTTTACTTCTTTCACGAGCTTATTCTGCAGGTCGTAAATCTTGTATGAGTTACCACTTTCAATTAACAAAGAGCCTGTATCCCCATAAAAAATTACTCCTACACTACTTCCCTCGATTGATCTGCCATTGCAACTGCGGCCTTCCCAGGTCATGGCTGTATTATTGTCAAATTCAAGATTGATGACCTGCGTGTCGGGCGTTTGCCAGTCATCCTGGTAGCGGTATCTTCCACCGGCAGAACTAACGCGGATAGGATACTCCACACCTAAACCCCAACGGGCAAGGTCGACCATATGGGTGCCGTTGTTGAGGGCTTCACCTGTGCCCCAGTGCCAGAACCAATGCCAGTTATAATGGATCAAATTATCCTGATACGGCCTGCGTGGCGCAGGTCCTTGCCAAAGATCGTAGTTCAGCCACGATGGTACTTCTACCTGCTTGCCTTTTCCAATTGACGCCCGGTTGTTTGCGTACCAGGTTTTAGCAAAATAGGGACGACCGATTGCACCGTCGTGTAGTTCTTTTATGGCAGCTACCACATTGGGCCATGAGCGCCGTTGATTGCCCATTTGTAAAATCCGGTTATACTTCTTTGCGGCCTTTATTACCATCTCACCCTCGTTTGGGTTATGGCTGCAAGGCTTTTCAAGATAAACATGTTTTCCGGCGGTGCATGCAAGTATCGCAGCGGGTGCATGCCAGTGATCAGGGGCAGTAACTATTAAAACATCTACATTTTTATCTTCAAGAGCCTTTCTAAAATCAGGGGAGGCTGCAGGGCGTTTGTGTTGAATTTTTTCAACAGCATCTATACATTTATCGGCTGCTCTGGAGTCTACGTCGCACACATACAACACTTCACAATTTTTTTGCGCAGCAAAATTGGAAGCAACTGCAAAGCCACGGCTGTTTACGCCCATACTTGCCACCATAATTTTATCGTTAGCGCCGATAATGTTTCTATAACTGCGCGCTGCAAAGCCTGGAAGAACACCGCCAAAAGAAACAGCGGCAGTGCTTATGGTCGTTTTTTTTATGAAGTCTCTGCGGCTCTTGTTCATATGGATCGGGTTTATGCTGGTTATTGAGAGAAATTCTTTTGCACCAAAAATCAGAGGTATTTTAGCCGATTATAATAACAATTAAATATAGCTCTAAATTCGCTTTTTTAGCTAACAGATTTTAAACTTACTGAAGCACCCGCTTTTCGCTTACTTTCATCTGCGGCATCCATAAAAGCATATATTTCAAGTGTTTCTTCGGGGCTGACCGGCGCTTTTCCAGTTTTAAAGAAATCCAAAATCTGAACCAGCAAATTGTCGTAACCCTTGAATGGCCCCAAGCAGACATTTCCTTTATTTCCGTAGACAGTACCGCCGTAATCGTGGGTGCCTGTGCGGGTGCCTCTAAAAGTTCCCACTCTTCCATCTTTCCATATTCCAACAACGATATCTGTATTATCAGTATGAACCCGGCTTACTTCTTTACACCCCGCACCCATTACCGCAAACAATATTTCTACCCCGTGAATGCCATACCAGAACAAATCAGGATGCGTCTTTTCCAAGGTAGCCGGACTGAAAGTATCCGCTCCCAAAACCGATCCTACCTTTCCTTTTACCACCTCTTGAACACTTTCCATGTAACGCAACGATGACGAAGAAAATATAGGCACATTGTTTTGTTTTGCCGCAGCATAAATCGCCCTTACATCCTGTAAAGATGCAGCTACCGGTTTATCTACAAATAATGGTTTGCGAGCCTTAATCACCTTCATCGCCTGCTCCAAATGCGGTCTGCCATCATTGGTTTCCAATAAAACAAAATCAACCTTCTTCAGCAATTCGTCTACTGATCCGACAATCTCTACTCCCAGTTTTTTTACTTCCTCTATATAGCCCGGAATTCTCTTTACAGAAGATTCGATATCATTACTTCCTTTAGGATAAGCAGCAACTATCTTAAAGCCTTTTAATTCAGGCGCTTTATTAGCAGTGTTAAGAGATTTAGTAAAAGCAACGCTGTGCGAAGTATCTAAGCCAATAATGCCCACTTTAGCTTCTTCCTCAAATGGATTTCTTCCATATACTTTTGGAATGCTTTGTACAATAGTTGCTCCGATTCCGGCTACAGTTGCTTTTCGTAAAAATTCGCGACGAGGAAAGACTTTCTTCATAAATTTTTCTTGTATTTAGTAATTACAATCGAAGTTTTTTGGCAGTTATATATATTAAACCTAATTCGCTAGTCAGTCATTTGCAGTAGATCCTTTTCGGTAAGTGTTCCGGATTTTTTGCCTCTAAGCTCTTTTATTTTTTCAGTATTAATTGGTTTTACCGTCTTCCCAGCATATGCATTATGCAAATATTTTATGATATCTGATATTTGATTATCAGAAAAATTATTTCCAAAATTCGGCATGGTTCCATTGAACTTGTATAATTGTCCGTTGATGTGAACCGGTCCTTCCAATCCATTTAAAATAATCATTGCTAACCGGTCAGGAGAGCCTTGAACATACTCAGAACCCTTTAAGGGTGGACCGACATGTTCAATGCCGTCGCCATCGGCACCATGACAAGGAGCACAGGTAGTACGGAAAATCTCAAAACCATTTGTGCGGGAATCGATCGGTGTTTTAGCCTGTACAAAAATTGAATTCTTTTTTCCTTCCTGTCTATTTTTTATTGTTTGTTCTAATAGCGGTTCTAAAATCTGATTTGAATTATTGCTCGCCGCATCCTTGCTAAGCATCTTCTGAAGACTTCCTTCCAAACCATTAATACTGCTGATGACTGCTTCCTGGTAAATAGCTTTATCAGGATAAGTATTAGCTATTTTAGCTAACAACGGCAAAAAGGTACCGGGTGCAATTTTGGTCCAGGGACCGAGGGATACAGCCAGATAAAAATTAATAACAGGATTATTTTTATTGATTAAGTTGCTTGCTGCTGCCGTCATAGCCTTCACATTATTCGCTGTATTGTACTTTTCCATTAAAAGCAGCGCATGAGCCGAAAGCATCGGTTCTCCATGACCTGCTACTTCCTGGAGGAATTCGAAAGACAGTGCATGC
>JBBPZJ010000012.1:0-2559 GCA_038199395.1 Chitinophagales bacterium | reverse complement strand
GGAAACTATATAAATCCACAGGACCCTGACAATGTGGAAGGCGGTAAATATGCAGCAACTTTCATTAATAAGTTAAAGAGCACTAATGATCCCCGCTTACCGGTAATTTCGGTAGTATGGGTTAAGCCTGCAGGGGCAACGTCTTATGTTGCTAATAACGACCCGGCAATTCAAAAGGGAATGATCAGCGGAAGCTTAAATACCCGTCCGCTTGACTTCGCTACTTATTCAGAGCCTTCACCTCTCTTTTTAAATGTTGCTGCCCCTATTATTATTCTGGGGCCCGCAGAAGCTTATCTGCTTTTAGCTGAAGCTGCCCTTAGAGGATGGTACACAGGCTCGTCGGCGAAAGATGCCTACGAAAAAGGTGTTAGGGCCGGTATGACTCAGTGGGCGCTTTGGCCGGCGGTAGCGCCTAGCTCAAACACTATTTCCAACGCTCAGATTGATGCTTATATAGCTGCTAATCCTTACCTTACTAACGGAAGCTTTGAAGCCCAGTTGCAACAAATTTCAGAACAAAAGTGGATTTCGATGATGGGCGATGACTATGAAGTTTATGCTAACTGGCGTCGTACAGGTTACCCCGTATTAATGAATGTTAATTATCCAGGCAATGTTACAGGTGGCAAATTATTTAGACGCTTTTCTATTCCTATAACCGAAAATCTAACCAATCAAAGTAATTATCTTGAAGCGTTAAAAAGGCAAAATTTCACTGAGTCAACCAACGATAATTTATTAACAAGAGTTTGGTGGGATAAACTATAAAATTTAAAGATGACGCAGTTAAACGGTCAGTGATTCAAAATGCACCTGGCTGCGCCACGAAAACATAACTTTATAATAAAAGCAACTCAGTTGACAGTCAAAATTCTTATCAGTGTCTTTTGTGATGATAAGAAATAGATCGCAACACTTTTTAAGTTGAGGGTTTTACAGTTCAAAACATTTAAGTAAATTTTTATAATGAAACGTAGACAACTTTTAAAAATTTTTTCTGCTGCTCCCATAACAGGAGTTATAGGCAGTGTTATTCCTTTTAAGTCAACTATTGCAGCTCCCCGGTCCCCGAAGCGGGACCTGGTGAAGGAGCTGGGATTGCGAACTTTTATCAACGCTGCAGGCACCTATACAGCTATGACAGCTTCGTTAATGCATGACGAAGTAATGGAAGCCATCAACAGTTCTTCTAAAGAATTTATTATGTACGATGATGTGCAGGACAAAGTGGGAGAGAAGATCGCCGCAATTTGTCATTCGGAAGCTGCTTTGGTAACAGCAGGCTGTTGGTCGGCACTGGTATTAGGAACGGCGGGGGTACTAACTGGCATGGACTTAAAGAAAGTTGCGCTGTTACCTAATGTAGACAGCTTCGAAAAAAATGAAGTAATCGTACAAAAAGGCCATAATCATGGTTACATACATGCGCTTACTAATACCGGCATCAAGCCAGTAGAGGTTGAAACAATTGACGACTTGCAAAAAGCGATAAATAAGAAGACTGCACTTATGTACTTTTTAAACGAGAGTTCTCCCCTGGGGAAAATTCAGCATAAAGAATGGCTTGAGGTTGCAAAGAAGAACAACATACCTACAATCATTGACATAGCTGCAGATATACCCCCGGTTGAAAATCTTTGGAAATATAACGATATGGGTTTCGACCTTGTTTGTGTGTCGGGTGGTAAAGCAATCAGAGGTCCTCAAAGTGCAGGAATGTTACTTGGCAAAAAGAATCTTATTGCTGCTGCCAGGCTTAGCTCGCCGCCACGCGGCGGAAATATTGGCAGAGGGATGAAAGTAAATAAAGAAGAAATCCTGGGTATGTATGCTGCATTGGACAGGTATGTAAAGCAGGACCATGATAAAGAATGGAAAATGTGGGAAACACAGGTGGCCGTTATTGAAGATGCTGCAAAGAAAGTTAAAGGTGTGTCCACTGAAGTTACGGTACCTCCAATCGCCAACCATACTCCTGCTTTAAAAATTTCCTGGGATCCTGCTATCGTTAAATTAACAAAGAAAGAAATGCAGGAGAAGTTACGAAATGGAAATCCTTCTATTGAAGTAATGAGTACTGCAGATAACACCATCAATATAACAGTTTTTATGTTGAAACCGGGTCAGGAAAAAATTGTAGCTAGCCGGATTAATGAAGAGTTGACAAAGGCATCTGCGTTTGTATAATAAGACAATAAAATTAGTTTATACGAATTATTAAACGTCAATTAAAAGGCACGATAAAACTTTAATGTTAAACATGCAAATAAACAAACACCTACTAACTGCGGCACTTTCTATATTGTTGTTTTCGGTAATGGGAAAGGGGCAGACCTATTCAATTGTAATAAAGGGGGGTCATGTGATCGATGCAAAAAATAATATCGACGGCCTCATGGATGTGGCTATTAGTGATGGTAAGATTGCAATGGTTGCTAAAAATATCAATACAGCAAATGCTGCGCAGATAGTTGATGCAAAAGGCATGTATGTAACACCGGGATTGATAGACATTCATGGACATGTATTTGCAGGAACAGAGCCTGACCATTATTT
>JBBPZJ010000011.1:0-4967 GCA_038199395.1 Chitinophagales bacterium | reverse complement strand
TTATTCTCATCATCGGGATGAGCGGCAATGTATAATACACTTCCTAAAACATTTAATTTTTTAAGTTGCAGATAAATGTCGGCACTGCTGTAAGTAGCAGGGGTTTGACAATAAACAGTTGAAATGAGAAAGCAAAAAGCTGTCAGCAATAGCCCCTTCAAAATTTTCATCATGCTGCGAAGATAAAGTTTGTATGGCAAGCTGTTTATACTAAGCGATATTTTTTGGACCAAAACAGAGGAATAAGCATTGGACGGCCTTGCGTCGCACTCGTGGTACTTTTAGTTAATTATTCAACGCTAATTAAAAACCCACTTAATTTTATTGAATGGCCGATGTACACAGCAAAGAAGTGAGAAGTTTTAATATGAGCCGGATACGGGGTAAAAATACAAAACCTGAAATGCTGGTTAGAAAATTTTTGCACTCACAAGGCTTTCGCTTTCGCCTTCACGTAAACAATCTGCCTTGTAAACCTGACATTGTATTACCAAAATATAAAACAGTAATATTTGTACATGGATGCTTTTGGCATGGCCATAGGAATTGCAAATATTTCAAGTATCCAAAAACCAGAACAGATTACTGGAAACATAAGATTGACGGCAATAAGACAAAAGATAAGAAGGCCGTCAAAGAAATAAAAAAATATGGCTGGAATGTACTTACAATTTGGGAGTGCAAATTAAAGGCAAACAATGCACCTGCAACTCTCGATAACCTCTTGAAACACTTACTATGAATTCTACATTTATTATCTTTTGGTTTTACACATTCTGCAGATAAACTTAATTACCCGTAACACTATCTTTTATTAATTTTAGTTTTAAAAGTGCAAGGAACGATGAAGTATGTGGAACTTATAAATGAGAAACTGAAACCGAAAATTACCGAAAAGGAAACAGTTCTTGACCTTTTTGCCGGATGTGGCGGATTGTCTCTTGGTTTTGAAGCTGCCGGCTATGAAACGTTAGGCTATGAAATGGATGTAAATGCTTCTGAAACCTATAGAAAAAATTTAACCGGACATTGCTTCACCTCCAAATTAGATATCACATTCGAATACCCAAAAGCAGAAATTATCATCGGAGGCCCTCCTTGTCAGCCATTTAGTGTAGGAGGAAATCAAAACGGTATAAATGATGCAAGAAATGGCTTCCCTATTTTTATTGATGCAGTAAAAAAACTACAGCCGAAGGTTTTTATGTTCGAAAATGTGAGAGGCCTTCTCTACACTAATAAATGGTATTTCGAGCAAGTATTGAATGAACTAAGAAGTTTAGGCTATATTATTGATTATCGTTTGCTAAATGCTGTTGATTATGGAGTGCCTCAAAATAGAGAAAGACTATTTGTAATCGGGCACAGATCTGAATTTAAATTCCCTGTAAAAAGACATCCAAAAGTGACAGTCGGTGAGGCAATAGGTGATTTAATGTCTACCACTCCCTTAGAAAGTAAATATCTAACTGCTGCTCAGAATGTTTATATAGCCAAGTATGAGAAAGCTTCATTCTGCATCAATCCCCGCGATTTATATGCTGACCGTCCCGCCCGAACGCTTACCTGCCGTAATCTTGCCGCTGCAACAGGTGATATGCAGCGGGTAAAGCTGCCGGATGGAAGAAGACGGAGATTATTAATCCGGGAAGCTGCAAGGCTGCAAAGTTTTCCTGACTGGTTTGAATTTACAGGAAATGAAACCAGTCAGTACTATCAGATTGGAAATGCGGTTCCGCCTTTGCTGGCTTACAGCTTAGCTAAGTCAATTAAAAATTGCTACTCTTCTCCTGAAATTACTTCAATAACAAATCTTCAATTGCTCCCAATAAATCAAGAAGTTACTCTTTTTTAAAGATGAAATTATTTGTACCCAAATCAACAAAAAATGATAACAACAAGAAAGTAATCGAGGAAGCTCTTGATATATTATCTTCTGTTGGAGTTCCTTTTGAGAAAAAAACAGAAAAAGGGTTGCAAAGTATGGCAATGAGCTTTTTAGCGGTAGCAGGTATCATAAAATCATGGAAGGATGCAAAAGGACAAAACGAAAACCGGCATTTAACAACACGTGAAATTATAAAATTTATTAACGAGCATTATGAAGAAAACATTTCTTCTGGTTCTTATGATGACGTTAGAAGAAAACATTTAAAACTCTTATTATTAGCTGACTTAGTTCTCAATAGCGCAAAAAATCCAAATGCAGCAACAAATGATCCTACGAGAGGATATACATTAGATTCTGAGTTCAGAAATTTAATTAGGTCCTATAATACCAAGCAATGGGATATAAAGTTAAAACTTTTTTTAAAAAACAGACCCCCATTATCTGAAATACTTGCACGTAAAAGAGAGATTATAAAGATACCTGTAACACTGCCAGAAGGAAAAGAAATTACCTTATCGAAAGGAGGACATAATCAACTGCAAAGAGAAGTAATAGAAGAATTTTTACCTCGTTTTGGAGAGGGCTGCGAAGTTTTATATATAGGCGATACAAGCAATAAATTGTTACATATCGAACTGGAGAAGCTGGAAAAAATTAGGTTTTTCAAGTTGTCCAATGAAGAGTTACCTGATATAATAGCCTACAATAAAAAAAAGAATTGGCTATACTTAATTGAAGTTGTATTTAGTTCAGGTCCAATGAGTGAAGAGCGTGTATTTGAACTGAAAAAGTTGCTCAAGGATTGTACGGCAGATTTAATTTTTGTCACAGTCTTTACTTCCAAAACCGATTTTAAAAAATGGGTTTTGGAAATTGCAATGGAAACAGAAATCTGGACTGCTGACAACCCGGATCACATGCTCCACTTTAATGGACATAAATTCTTAGGTCCTCACAAATAGTGGCATCGTTTAACCACAATTATATTTACTTTTTCATCGCCTCTTTTTGCACCGGTGGATTAATCATAATATGTGCTCCATGAGTACCAGGATTCATAATCCAGGGTAAACCAGGCGCAGCAGGTTTTAAAGGAAGGCCAGTACTTTCCGCAGTAGCATAAGGTATATAAATGACAGATCGCAGGTATCCGTTCTTAACTTCCCCACCAATGCTGTCATAATCATTTTTTGATGCCGAATAAACAAATAGTGTTGCCGGCTGTTTAGGCATAACTAACTTTGCAGTCTTTACTTCCTGCTCACGCATCTTAAATATTTCGTCCCCAGTTTTTCCTTGTTTCTTCAGATCTCTACCCCGTTGCATAAAAGGCTCAAGATCTTTGTGGTAACAAGCTACGGAAAACCCACTTTGATCAGGGTCATCTGCAAGGCAAATAAGTTCGTTGGTGCCTTTACGTAATACCGTGAATGTTTTATCGGGCAAATATCCATATACCGTGGCGCTATCTCTTTTATCTTCCGGCGCGGCTAATAGAGCTAGTTTTATTTGCACTTCCGGGGCCATCACTTTTGTTTGAGAAAAAGCGGCGGAAGTCCATTGAAAAAAAACAATACACAAAAAAAGCTTTTTCATAAATATTTATTTTAAGTTTTTAATCAATTAATATGACTACAAAATGAAAACATCAGGTCTTCGATAGGCGAGCACCATAATTGTAGCCTTTTCACCCGCTCTTTCTATAGAAGTAAATAAAGATAATTCATTAATTGGTTTTACTATAATTAAGCGACTACGAGTTTTTTGCGAACCGCAAATCGAACAGCTTACAAACTAACCTGCCACTGCATCATTAGTATTGATTAAATTTCGGCCTAATTATAAAAACTCCCTTTTAATACTAATGTTATGAAAAAACAAACCCGTAGAAATTTTCTTGCGACTACAGGTATTCTTGGTAGCGGATTGGCCGCTTCAGGCTCTCCATTTAACAAAAATCAAAACAAAAAATTGGTAATTCATCATGTCTTCTTTCGGCTGAAAAATCCAAACTCCAAAGAAGATCTTGCCAAACTTTTAGCAGGTTTACAAACACTTAAAAAAATAGAAACCGTTCGTGCAATACACATAGGAGTAACTGCAAAAACAGAAGAAAGATCGGTTGTTGATGCTACTTTTAGTGCTTCTGAACTTTTATTTTTTGATGATCTTGCAGGCCAGAAGACTTACCAGGATCATCCCGTTCATCTTGAATTTGTAAAAAATTGTTCTGCATTGTGGGAGAAAGTAATTGTATATGATTCTCTTGATATTTAAAGGCTTCATGTTCTCTTTTAATAAAGCAACCAGATTAACTTACCGCCTTTACTGGTGTGAAAAAAGTTGAATAAAAATCCGCCACATTGTTAAGCTGACCTGCAAAAGTTCGTTAGCCCTACATTAGCAAACATTTCAACGTTTCAAAGTTGCGATGTATTTATTTGCCATAAAACGAACATTGCTAATTAATGAGCGTTTACTTTGCAAAAAAATAATTCTATGACGCAAGCTAAAGGATACGCAGGACAAAGTGCAACCGAACCATTAGGTCCCTACTCACTTGAAAGAAGAGATTTAAGACCGCACGATGTACAAATTGAAATTTTGTATTGTGGTGTTTGTCATTCAGACCTGCATACCGTACGAAGTGAATGGGGACCTGCAGTTTACCCCTGTGTTCCGGGACATGAAATCGTGGGACGAGTAACTGCTGTGGGCGAACAGGTAAGTAAATTTAAAGCAGGTGACCTGGCAGGTGTAGGGTGCCTGGTTGACTCTTGCCGGGAGTGCCGCAATTGTAAGCAGGGTTTAGAGCAATACTGCGAAAACGGAGCCACATTTACCTATAATAGTGCAGACAGAGTCGATGGCACCAATACTTTAGGCGGTTACTCAAACCTGATTGTAACAGATGAAAGCTTTGTATTAAGAATATCTGATAAACTTCCTTTAGAAGCAGTTGCTCCATTGCTGTGCGCAGGTATTACAACCTATTCTCCGCTCCGCAACTGGAAAGTAGGAAAAGGGCATAAAGTAGGCATTTTAGGATTAGGTGGATTAGGGCACATGGGAGTAA
>JBBPZJ010000010.1:0-2294 GCA_038199395.1 Chitinophagales bacterium | reverse complement strand
TGTTAAATCCCTCACTAAGCCGACCAAAAGGGGCATACGGGTAATATGTTAGCAAAAACTGTACGTAAAATATTGGTAAGTGTAAAACTATTTAATCTGGCAATTTAGTACAAATGGCGATAGCGTAGCAGGAGATAGCTCAGTGATAAATATATCCACCATTTATAATTGAAACCAAACCGGTTTTAAAAAATAAAAAGCGAGTTATTTAACCAGATTGACAAGCTCAGGCATATCTATTCCATTCTCATATACTTTTACTAACTGTCCTTTCTTATCGTACAAAGCAGAAAAGGGAGTAAACTTCACCTGGTAAAATTGAGTAATCATTCTTGAGGGATCGGTACCAATTTTAATAGTGGGAAACCTGCTTATTTTATAATGGTTAGCAAAATTGGCCATGTCTTCAAAAGGACGGCTGGTGACCATAACAATTTGTAAATTACTTAATTCTTTAATTTTACCTAATACCTCTTCAGTCTCCAACTGACAGTGTCCGCAATCAGGACTAAAATATAGTATAAGAGTAGGCTTTTTAGGTTGAAGATTTGCTTTACTATACCAACTGCTGTCAGCTAGTTGAATGTTAAAAGACGGAATACCGGGATTTTTTCGGTACTGAGCTAAAGTGTCAGCACTTGCCGCGGCTGTATTTGTTTGAGCAATTATTGTAGTAGAAACAAAAACTAAGGTTATTACGATAATTATGGAGCGCATCATTTTTTTGTTTTTAGTAAAATACCTTCTCAAAAATAAAGAATACCTTCTGGCATTCTTGCATTTTATCGCAGGTTATTGTTAAATTAAAGTTTCATCTTCAATCCCTATTTTTGCCGCTTAAAACTGACCCATAAGCTTATGAACTTTGATTTAAGCAAAATACCAGAAAGAACTGCGAGACCGCGAAAGAATGGGTTAACGATGATAATGGATAAAGGGCTGAGTGTTTCAGAAGCGCAAAACTTAATGAGTGTAGGTGCTCCTCATATTGATATTGTTAAGCTTGGTTTTGGTACCGCTTTTGTGACCCCTAACCTGCGCGAAAAAATAGAAGTTTATCAAGAGGCGGGCATAGCAGTTTATTTTGGAGGTACTTTGTTTGAAGCTTTTCTGATCAGAAACGAATTTGATAATTATCTTTCTATGATGAGGGATTATGGTATTAGTTATGTTGAAGTAAGCGACGGTTCTATCACAATACCTCATGCAGAAAAATGTGGTTATATAGAAAAACTTACAAAGTTTGGAACGGTTTTAAGCGAAGTAGGCAGTAAAGATGCAGCACATGTAATACCTCCTTACAAATGGATAGAGTTAATGCGCGCTGAATTGGAAGCAGGTTCAACTTATGTAATTGCCGAAGCCAGAGAAGCAGGAACAGTAGGTATATATCGGGGATCTGGTGAAGTAAGGGAAGGTCTGGTACAGGAGATACTAACACAGATACCATCAGAAAAAATTATTTGGGAAGCTCCGCAAAAAGATCAACAGTTATATTTTCTTGTTTTAATAGGGTGCAATGTAAATCTCGGCAATATTGCACCAACCGAAATTATACCGCTCGAGGCCATGAGAATTGGTTTACGGGGAGATACGTTTCATCTGTACCTCGAAAACAACAATTGTTGATGAGAAAATTCGGACTAATAGGGTTTCCGTTATCCCACTCTTTCTCTCCCGATTATTTTGCAGAGAAGTTTACCAGGGAGAATATTATCAATTGTTCTTACGAGTGTTTTCCAATCGATAGAATCGAAAAATTTCCAGCGCTTCTTTGTTCCCTTGCCGAACTGGAAGGGATAAATGTAACGATACCATACAAAAAGTCGGTGATTCCATACTTGAATTTTTGCAGTGAAGAGGTTACTAAAATGGGAGCTTGCAACTGTATTAAGATTACAAATGGTTTTTTAACCGGCTTCAATACAGACGTGGTAGGTTTTGAAAAATCATTATCAGATAGATTAACATCATCGCACACTCAGGCACTCGTATTAGGCACAGGCGGGTCGGCGTCTGCAGTTGAGTTTGTATTTGAAAAATTAGGAATTGATTTTTTATTTGTGTCGCGCACCCATGCAAAAAATAAAAAAAGTTGTACCTACGGTGAACTGACAAAAGAGGTAATGGAGCAAAGAACCTTAATCATTAATACTACGCCTTTAGGCATGTTTCCAGATGTAAATAATTGTCCTGATATACCCTACCAATTTTTAACTCCTCGCCACTATTTATTTGATCTCGTGTATAATCCTGCAAAAACGTTGTTTCTAAAGAGAGGAGAAGAAATGGGA
>JBBPZJ010000009.1:0-4944 GCA_038199395.1 Chitinophagales bacterium | reverse complement strand
CACAAGTCGCATTCGATGCCGTTTACTTGTTGCTTAAAAGCTTTATTAATTTTTTCTATACTGTTACACTTATGACCGATAAGGTAAAAGTGTCTTGCGACATTCGCATGAAAAGCTGGATTCAATAGATTTGATTTATTTCAGCTAAGGAAAGCAAAAATAACACCACCCCGTTCAATAACTTAACTAAGCTCAAAACTTCAGCTTGCCGAGTCTCGTGTTTCCCGCTCACAACCACAAAGCGGGTCACAGTAAAAATTTTATTTTTTACAATTACCCCATCTTTTGTTATTTTTCAGATTAACCTGTTTACCCGTAAAAAATGCAGAAACTAATCTTATTATCCGTATTATTTATCTCAATTCTTTCATTTAAAAATCGATCGAAAGCTATTCGCCTTTTTAATGGCAAAGATCTTAAAGGGTGGCATGTAGATGTACCCGCAATGGATGACGATAAGTCGGTAAAAAGCCCTTTCATTATAAGAAATGGAATGCTTGTCAGTTTAGGCGAGCCAGGTGGTCATCTGATTACCGATGCTGTTTATAAGAATTACCGGTTGCAGGTAGAATATCGTTTTGCCGGAGTGCCTGGCAACTGCGGAGTACTTTTGCACGCTTCGACTCCCAGGGCTCTTTATAAAATGTTTCCCAAAGCAATAGAATCGCAAATGATGACAGAAAATGCGGGTGATTTTTGGTGTATAGAAGAAAATATTGAGGTTCCGGACATGGAAAAAAGACGTGGTCCTAAAGCTGAGTGGGGCGTAAACGGAGATAAAAAACGGCGTATAGTGAACCTGACAGATGGGTCTGAAAAGCCAGTTGGACAATGGAATACGATGATTATTGAATGCGTAAAAAGTTCAATAAAAGTTTGGGTGAATGGAGATCTTGTCAACTGTGGTTTCAACTGCACAGCACAACAGGGACAAATTGCACTGCAATCTGAAGGATCAGAAGTGGAGTTTAGAAAAGTAGAGTTAACGCCAGTTGTGCAGTTAACAGGCGGCAGGTGTGAGCGTACTCCATAGCCGCAGATCTTAGAAATAGATGTATTTTTATTCTGAAAAAGAACTGCGCTCAAAACTAAAAAAACAGGCCCGGGAACAGGCCTGTCACAATTCACAGCTACCAGAAATGCCGCTATTATTTTTTCCTTTTGAAATTAAAAGCTCGTGAAATGTTGAAACCAAAATATACGTTTCCATCTGCCCATGTACCTGTGGTTTTAGCAAGGTAGTATGGACCTGTCATGCCCCTTGAATTAGTTAAAATAAGTTGAAATACATGGCCACCCGTCTACATATCCATTCCTAGCGAAAGAGATTATGTACATTATAAGAAACCACTGGTTGACTTGGAAGATAATTATACTCTGCATTTATACTCAAACTCGTTCGAGGCTTTCGATACCAATAAAAGGCGGTTGCAGCAATTGCTAAAGCACATAGCAATACACCTAAAAGAAGCTGCTTCTTTTTTTTCACAACATTGATTAAAATATGGAAATGCTACCTGGTGGACCTGCTAAGGGTTAAATATACGCCCGTACTTGTTACAGGTAATTTGCCAATTCCAACTCCCTTCAATGGTAGCTTTATATAAGGGGCAATGCCTAAAGTAGCATTCTTGCCCAATGATTTCTGATATCCTATACTTAAATTCATTATCGAAAACCAATCTTTAGAAGAATTTGAATACGCATAGTTTTTTGTATACAACTGGTTATACCGCTCATAGGAAAGATCATACTCTTCTTGCTTCATTAAATAAGATGAGACACCTGCTGAAAGAAACCAGAAGTGATTTTTTTTAGTTATCAGGTCATACCTGACATTAAGCGGAATCTCAAACATATTACAATAACCTTCAGCAGTCTTTACTATACTGCGTATAGGCAATTTTAGCTTGCTTGTGTCAAGGTATTTACCCTCAGAATAATAATTTTTTCTTGCCCATAAAACCCCTCCTTCTAAACTAATTCTTCCTGATAATTGATATCTTAATAAAACCCCTGCACTATATCCCAATTTACTTGTCTTCTGGTTTTTTACAGTGCTGATATCAGGTCCAAAAACAATAGAATAACTTAGGTTATGTTTGGTTGTCGGCTTCTGAGTGTTACTTTTTTCTGTTGCTGCTATTTTTTCTTTAAGATCCGCGTTTTTAACAGCTTGTTTATCTGAACCTTTTTCTGCCGAAGCGTCTTTTGTTATTAATGTCTCATCGTGTTCAGGAATTTGCTTAGCTGTAACGTCAGCAGGATAATTGCCGGATGCACCTGCCTTATTATTAATATCTAACTCATCTAATGGTCTTGACACACGGCCTGACCCGGCTTGTTTATTTTCGCTATTAGATTTTCCTTCTTCTGGCAGAACATCTTTTGTTAATAAGTCATCTACATTAGTTCCTGCTTTCGAACCTTTTCCTAATTTTTTATTATTCAACATCAAAGTTGGGTTACCAGATCCGGAAGTGGATTTGCTACCTTCGGTTTCACTATAAATCGTTGAAACTTTACCAAATTTCTTCGCTCCTGATGTTTCACCTTTTACATCTTCCCCTCCTGGATTGATACCTTTAACTTCTACAGATGGTTTTTTTGTTGCCGTGTTAGCAGGCGAATTTTTGACAGTGGGTGCAGAGACAGTTTTGATTTCATTAACCGCTGTAATACCTTCCTGCTTGCCATTGTCGCCAATGTACCTTCCGCAAATAAACCCAATGGGGAGTAGCAAAAGCAACCACAACGATCTGAAGTCTTTTTTCTTTTTGTTCTCTTCAGGCAAAGCCTCTTCTTTATGATCCAATTGCTGCATCACTTTGTTCCAATCGGCCCCCTGAGTATTCAAAGGATACTCCTCTGAGGCGCGCCTGAACAAATCATCCATATCGTCATTCAAAGGCTGCATATATCTGCTTCTTGAACATCTTTATCTAAAAATTTTTTCAATTGCATTCTTGCTTTTGCCAGGTTTGATTTAGATGTTCCAACCGAAATGCCGAGTTGGCCAGCAATTTCCTGGTGTGAAAATCCATCTATAACATACATGTTAAAAGCAGCTCTGTACGAGGGAGGCAATTTCTTAACCTCTGAGATCAATTCTTTATACAGAATGTTTTCGTCGGACCTCGAACCCTTGTCTTGAATATTCCAGATATGATCAGGTAAACCGCCAATTTCAGGTAACATGTTACTCCTTCTTAACTCGTCAATAGCCGTATTAATCATTATTCTTTTAATCCAACCCATCCAAATTTTCTCTAGATGTTCTTTTTCAGCACATTCAAATTTTTTGAAGGATCTGAATATTTTTACAAATCCGTCATTTACTACATCTATAGCCTTTTCATATCTGTAGATATATCGAAAGACAATTTTTAAGGCATAACCATAATACCGCTCATAAAGCTTTTTCTGACTTTTATGATCATTCAGCAGACATCCTTCCATTATGGAATGTAGTTCTTCCAAATTCTTTGCGGTTTTCTGGTTTCTTTTTTATTAATACGTGAATTGAAATTATTTGGTTGGTTGCTAAAAAAATTAAATTGTAAATTTTAAGAGAAGAACAATAGCGAAATTTCTTCTTATCATCCTCCTCAATGGGATACAAAAATTGTTGGTAAAGCTGATTTAATTACTTTATTTCTGAATACGCCGAGACTACTACCTCGATAATCAAATATAGCGTTTGTAGACATTGTACCAGAGGTAATATGTATGAATTCTAAATTGTCAGCTTTGATTAAGCTAAAGGACGAGCGTTGACCTTATATTTAATATTTAAAACTAATTTTACCGGGTTTTCAAATAGATGTAAGATCACGCCCTTTTTATTAAACTAAATTCTAATAATTCTAACCATTAATGATAAATAAGATTTTATCCCGAAAGTATTTTTATGTTGTTCTTTTCTTCCTTTTAACATTGGGAATTTTTTCTGTAGCATTTAAACAAGCCGGTCCAGGTTCTATTGGCCCTGCTGCAACGGCAATGGATACAGAACAGAACCGCTTTACAAGAGTTGTCCTGGCTCAAAAGCTAGAGGAGCCAATGCAATTTGAAATTTTAAAAGACGGCCGGGTTTTATTTGCAGAAAGAAAAGGTAAATTAAAATTATACAGTCCTGCTACAGGAAAAGTTACCTTGGTTGCAGAAATACCTGTAAGCACAAAATATAAAAGTCTGGAGGGAGTAGTAACCGAGGCAGAAGACGGCTTGCAGGGGGTTATTCTCGATCCCAATTATGATCAAAATCACTGGATTTATTTGTATTACTCTGAGGCTGGAAACAAAGCCAGAAACATCGTGGTGCGTTATGAATGGTTGGGAGATAAATTAATCGAAAGTTCCAAAAAAATTCTTTTGGAGGTCGCTGTTCAAAGAGAAGAATGTTGCCATGTCGGAGGGGGTATGTTGTTCGACAAGCAAAATAACCTCTACCTTACCACCGGCGATAACACTTTTTCACGATCATCCAGCGGCTTCACTCCGATTGATGAGCGCCCGGGTGCTTACCCAAGAGACGCACAAAAGTCGTCTGGAAATACGAATGATTTAAGAGGAAAAATTCTTCGTATTCATCCTGAACCAGACGGTACTTATACAATTCCTGAAGGAAACCTGTTTCCAAAAGGCACACCTAAAACCCGCCCTGAGATTTATACGATGGGCAACAGAAACCCCTGGCGGTTGACTATCGACAGCAAAACAGGCTGGTTGTACTGGGGCGAAGTCGGACCTGACGGATTTAACGATACTATAGGTACCGAATACAGCAGAGGATATAAAGCATTCGATGAATTTAACCAGGCGAAAAAGGCAGGTAATTTTGGTTGGCCATACTTTCAGGCCAATAATAAACCTTACTGGTATTATGACTTTGCTACCGGTATATCTGGTGCCATGTATGATTCTAATCACCCCATTAACCAT
>JBBPZJ010000008.1:0-9003 GCA_038199395.1 Chitinophagales bacterium | reverse complement strand
GTGCTGGATGACCTGGAAGATAAAATGACGATGGATTTTAAACAACAGGGTGATGTTATTTACCTGATTGGCGAAAGCCGGAATGATATAAACTGCTCGGAATATTTACACAAAATAAAAGGGGTTGAATATTCTCCTGCACCTTACTTTGATATAGAAGAGGAGTTTGAAATACAGCAGGCAGTAAGGCACCTAATCAAAAGAAGATTACTGCAAAGCGCTCACGATATAAGCGAGGGTGGGCTAATTACTACGCTGCTTGAAAGCGGTTTTCCACATCGTTTAGGTTTCGATGTTCAGCAAAGCGCTACTACCATCAGAAAAGATGCTTACTGGTTTGGCGAGGCTCAAAACCGGGTTGTAATAAGTTGTACGCTTAAAAATGCAGAAGAATTACTGGCGCAGTTAAAAGCAATGAATATACCGTATGAATACCTGGGAATAGTTACGGAAAACAATATTGATATGGAAGGGGAATATTGGGGCCATATAGATGATTGGAAAGAGTTGTACGATACGGCTATTGAAAGACTGTTGGGTCAATCACAAACACAGGAGCCCAGCGATTTCAAAAAAGAGGCAGAGAAGCAAGCTTTGACTGAAAAGGGAGAAGTTAAAGGGGTGTAGCCCCGACCCTAAAGGGAGGGGAGAGAGAAGAGACAAAGACGTGACCATCACTATGGAACCAGCAATATGAATGATGACAAAAATATTGACGCCGATCTTAGCTCCCCTTTAGGGGCGGGGGGGCTTGTCACTGGTGCTGCGGGTTTTATTGGAAGTTGTATGGTTCAATATCTTAATGACCAGGGTAATCAAAAACTGATTTTAGTAGATGATTTTGGGGTGGAAGAAAAAAGGAGAAATTGGGAAGGAAAAAGATTTGAAGCCATTGTTGAACGTTACAATTTATTTGAGTGGTTAGATACCCATAACCCTCAAATTGATTTTGTTATCCATCTCGGCGCTCGAACTGATACCACTGAGTTTGACTATGCCATTCACCAGGAATTGAATGTCGAATATTCACAGCAGGCTTGGCAATATTGCACCGAGAAACGGGTTCCACTTATATATGCCTCTTCCGCAGCCACTTATGGAGGCGGAGAATTTGGCTACGACGACAATAAAGAACTCGAAGAGCTTCATCCTTTAAACCCATATGGCATCAGTAAAAATGAATTTGATAAATGGGCTTTACAGCAGAAAAATTGTCCTCCTTTTTGGGCGGGACTAAAGTTTTTTAATGTATACGGTCCTAACGAATACCATAAAGGCAGAATGGCTAGCGTAATCTTTCATGCCTTTAACCAAATAAAAAAAGACGGCATTGTAAAACTATTTAAAAGCCATAAAGAAGGTTTTGACGATGGTAAACAGCTCCGGGATTTTGTCTATGTAAAAGATGTTGTTAAGGTAATTGGCTGGATGATGGAGGAATACAAGTTGACGGTTGACAGTTCACAGTTGACAGAAGAAAGTAAGTTGCCCGTTGACATCTCACGGTTGACAGAACAGATTGGGAGGCACTTATCTGTCAACAATCATCCGCCAACTGTCAACTCTCTCCCCTCCGGCATTTATAACCTCGGAACAGGTCAGGCAAGAACATTTGAGGATCTTGTAAAAGCAACTTTTGCAGGACTGAACCTGGAACCAAAGATTCACTTTATAGATATGCCGGAAGACATTCGCGATAAGTACCAATACTTCACCGAAGCAAACATGCAAAAATTAAGGGATGCAGGCTACTCAAACGATTTTTATTCGTTAGAAGAAGGTGTTGATGACTATGTGAGGAATTACCTGGTTAAGCATATAATTTATTAATTTTAGAAAAAGATTTTATGGTTATTGAAGTCAATGAAAAGTTAACAGAAGAAGAAGTAAATGCTCTTCTGGAAAAAGTGGAACCTGCACCAAGACTATTTGATGCAAAAAAATATTTTGCTAAAATAGCAATTGAGGAAGACCCTTTACAAATTCAACAAGAACTAAGAGATGAGTAATAAATACACCTTTCTTTTAGATACCAACACTGTAATGTATCTGATAAAAGGTGACGAAAAAGTACTTCAACTAATAGATCAAAAGGCAGTAGCAATTGATTTTATAACTGAATTGAATTGTTAGGCTGGCGATCTATGACAAATGAAATAAAAATTATTATAACAGATCTTATTAAAGATGTTCAGTATTATGATTATAGCTTTAGGCTAAAACAAAGAACCATTGACTTAAGACAGAAATACAATTTTAAACTTGGCGATGCCTTTATTGCAGCCACTGCTCTTGAGTTTGACCTTACCTTAATTTCTGCTGATAAAATATTTTATAAAATTCAGGATCTGCGTTTAATAAATTTTAGTCCATCAATTTAATTTATGAGCAAAAAAATTTCTATCATCGGGGGTGGAAATCTCGGATCAGCGATAGCTGAAGGATTAATTAAAAACGACTTTATTTCTCCGTCTGATGTAATGATTACAAAACGGAATGTTCAGACGCTGCAAGCACTGAAAGAAAGAGGTGTAAACGTTAGCAGCGATAACATTGAAGCTGCATCTTTTGGCGATGTGATCATTATAGCAGTAAAACCCTTCCAGGTGCAAGAGGTGTTGTTAGGCATAAAATCACAACTTGAAGAATCCAGGCACATGCTGGTGTCGGTTGTAACAGGCGTTTATATAAAAGATATTTATTCAATTATAGAAAAGCAATTGCCGGTTTTTCGTGCCATGCCAAATACTGCCATAGCCATCGCTGAAAGCATGACTTGTATCTGTAATCAATATGCAACTGCTGAACAGATCAAATACGTTGAACAAACATTTGATCAGTTAGGAAAAACGATCACAATAGATGAAAAGCTGATGGATGCTGCAACCGTTCTGGGTGCTTGTGGCACTGCGTATGCCATGCGCTATATTCGAGCCAATATACAGGGAGGAATCGAAATAGGTTTCAGTGCTTCCGTAGCTTCGTTGATCGCTGCTCAAACTGTAAAAGGTGCTGCCGACTTGTTATTGAGAAATAACTCCCATCCCGAACAGGAGATAGACAAAGTAACAACTCCCCAGGGATGTACTATTGCCGGACTGAATGAGATGGAACACCAGGGGTTTAGTTCCTCTCTAATAAAAGGCTTGACAGCGAGCTATAAAAAAATTACAACCGATATGTAACAGAATGGAATGCAGGTATTATTAACATGACTTGCTTGCAGAATAATAGTTAAAGGATGCCGACAGACATCCTATTTTTGCTTAAATAACCGATCGAATTGAGTGGAATAAAAAAATTAGCAGGGCAGACAATGTGGTATGGCGTTAGTTCTATTGCTGCCCGGTTTATCAGCTATTTGCTTACCCCTTATCTTACAAGAACCTCTGTCTTACAGGTTTCAGACTATGGAAAGATGAGCCTTGTGTACGCAGCTATTCCATTGCTAAATGTGTTATTTACTTACGGCTTTGAAACTGCATACTTTCGTTTTTCTCAACGCAAGGAATACCAGAGCAGCATATATAGTACAGCAAGTATTTCACTTTTTATTTCGACTGTCATACTTTCTTCTGTTTTTTGGTTGTTTAGAGATTATCTCGCCAGCTTTGCCGGCATCCCCGAAGAGCCACAACTGATCAAACTATCTATTGCCATCATTGCGCTAGATACTTTAACAGCCATTCCCTTTGCAAAACTAAGATATGACGGCCGACCTGTCATGTACGCCTTTATAAGAATTTGCAGCATTCTATTAAATATAGTTACTACTGTTTTTTTTCTATCTTATTGCCCTAAGATACTCTCCCACAATCCCAGTAGCTGGATAGGCCTTTTTTACCGAACCGACATAAATCCGGTTACTTATGTTATTGTTGCTAATCTGTTGTCGTCAGGCTTAGCTTTTTTGCTGCTAATCGGACAGATCGGATCAATAAAGCTTCATTTCAATATCAAATTATGGAAGGAAATGATGATCTATTCGCTCCCACTTATCATAGTGGGTCTGGGTGGTATGATCAACGAAACGTTTGACCGGCTGATGCTCAATTGGTGGGTTCCGGGAAGCGCAACTTTTAAAGAAGAGCAGGTAGGTATTTATAGCGCGTGTTATAAACTATCATTACTTATCAGCTTATTCATACAAGCTTTTAGAATGGGTGCAGAGCCATTTTTCTTTAAGCAGGCAGAAGGACTTAACCCTCAGCGTACCTATGCAAGAGTGATGAAGTTTTTTGTAATAACGGTGACCTTGATGTTTCTTGTAGTAAGTCTATATCTGCCTGTTATAAAATATTTTGTTGGAAAAACATATTGGGCGGGCCTTGGTGTTGTTCCAATTTTGTTGCTCGCAAACATCTTTTTAGGTATTTATTACAACTTGAGCATCTGGTATAAGCTGAGCAATAAAACGAAAGCCGGCGCTTTTATAACTCTTACCGGCGCTGCTATCACCATTATTATCAACCGGCTTTTTATCCCGTCTTACGGTTATATGGCTTGTGCCTGGGCGACCTTTTTTTGCTATGGCAGCATGATGGTAATGAGTTATATCTGGGGCCAGAAAGAATATCGCATTCCCTATGCATGGAAAAAGCTCGTCGCATATATTGCAATTGTTGTGATCTTTTATTTCATTCATAAAGGCATAACTACGCTTTTACCTTACACTTTAGTTAGTCTCATAATTGCCTCCATCCTGCTTTTTATCTATACATGGTTCATTTTACTGGTAGAAAGAAAAGAGTTCCAAAAAATGCCTTTCATCGGCAAACACCTTAAGTAAAACTTGTTTCACCGTGGCAGAATTTCCTGTCACCTCACTAAATTAGTTTTGCGAGCGTAATGAGAAAAGGGACGAACGATGGGATAATTTTTTATAGTTGGCATTCCAACTTACAAAAGACCTCAACTTCTAAAAAGCTGTCTATGCTATTTTTTAACCAAACGCCTGAAAAAGATCTGTATGCATTGTTATATAAAAAATACCTCGTTCTATACCTGCAACGAATCAAAAGCGGTCCGTCGTGGCGCTACAACTACATCATCTTGTGTTTCGTGTTGTTTGTCTTATCATCAATATTAAAAGTAAAATGGATGACAACGATTGCATTTGCGGGCTGATTTTTGTAACTGCAGCTTTTTTTTAAAAAGATTATCAGCAACTCGAAAAACAGAAAGTCATATTTTTGAAATGATTGCAACATCAATTGTAATACCTTTTTATCAGTTTTTTGGACGATTTTCGGAGCAGTCAAATACAAGGTATTATTAGATGCAGTGATAGCTGAATGTCCTCAGGATAAAAGTGATTTGATCGAATACTACGATAAGCCTCTCGATAAAATAAACAGTATGCCATGCGGCTTCAGTTCAAAGGAACTTTATCCTGTGGCGAAAATCCTTACGAGCTATTAACCAATTGGGTTCCCAATAAGGAGCCTTAAGTATTAGTTGTCATAAAAATTTCAATTCTAATACCATTTTGATTTTCAATGCAAAAGGTTAGTTAAAAGCGTTTTGAAAGCAACATAACATAAAATAGTAGAAATATTTTCCTCGTGTTGTTAATGCTTTGTTTACGCCCGATTTAAGTTCATGTTTGGTAGATATTGTGTACAAAGATTTTTTTTATTATTCCTCCACATTGGTAAACTGCAGCTTTTCTATTTGTTTTGTTTTTTGTCAAATCCTCTGTTACCTTTGCGCCAGTTCTTAAAACACTTATCCAGAAAGGCAGAGGGTTTGGCCCTTTGAAGCCTTGGCAACCCTTACATCTCGCTCTATTTGTAAGAAGGTGCCAACTCCATCCCTACCAATAAGGGAAAGATAAGCATGAGTAAAAGTTTATAGTAATCTACCTGGTTATAAACTAACAAGCTCATCTGCTAAACGGAGGGCTTTTTTTATTGGCTGAAACATGGCTTTCTTCTACTTGTCTGCATTGGTTTTAGGAGTATGAACAAAAGATTAAATTACAAGAATGGAAGCACATAAAAGTCTCACAATAGGAATTTTTGGATTTGGAGTGGTTGGAGAAGGTTTGTATAAAGTTCTTCATCAAACACCTTCATTAAAAGCACAAATAAAAAAGGTTTGTATTAAAGACCCGCGCAAGAAAAGAAATGCACCGCAAGAGCTTTTTACCATAAACAAAGACGAACTCCTATTCGATGAAGATATAAACGTAATCGTAGAAGTTATTGATGATTCTGAAGCGGCTTTTGATATTGTATCTACCGCATTGGCAAATGGTAAAGCAGTAGTAAGTGCCAGCAAAAAAATGATCGCTGACCATCTACCCGAAATACTTCAACTGCAGCAGCAGACCGGCTTACCTTTTTTATATGAAGCTGCTGCCTGCGCAAGTATCCCTGTTATACGTAATCTCGAAGAATATTATGATAATGACCTGCTGCACTCCATAAAAGGTATTATAAACGGCTCCACCAACTTCATTCTTTCAAAAATGTTTGAAGACAGGCTTGACTTTAAAGAGGCCTTGATGCTGGCTCAGCAACTTGGTTTTGCCGAGAGCAATCCGGCACTAGATATAGAAGGCTATGATGCTGTAAATAAGTGGAGCATTTTATTAAACCATGCTTATGGCATTGTTGAAAATCCGAACAATATCCTCTTTAGCGGTATTCAGAATATTCAGTTGGGTGATGCTGTAGTTGCAAAAGAAAAACAGGTAGATATAAAACTAGTTGCCCAGGCAAAAAAATTAAAAAATGGGAAGGTTGCAGCGTTTGTATTACCCCAATTTGTAAAACATGACGACGCCCTTTCTTTTGTAAAGTACCAGTACAACGGCGTGGTTATAGAAAGTGGTTTTGCAGATAAACAGTTCTTCTACGGCAAAGGTGCCGGAAGTTTTCCCACTGCCTCTGCCGTGTTAAGCGACCTTTCTGCTTTGCGCTACGATTATAAATATGAGTACAAGAAGTTATATCACCATGAGCCGAACGAGCTTACCAATGACTTTTACATAAAAGTTTATGTGAGCTTCGATGATTGGGCGTACATTCCGAGAGAAAAGTTTGAATGGATAGAAGAATGGCATGCAGAAGCTGAAAGGAAATATTTAGTAGGAGTATTGCATGTAGGTGAGCTGAGAGACAATAACTGGTGGAAAGAAAATAAGACATCTCTTGTGTTAGCAACTGAACCAATAATCGAAGATTTTGAAGTAATAAAGCTGAAAAAAAGAAGCCTCGAACTTGCAGGAATAGTCTAGCTTTTTCCGTTTATAGTTATTTGATGTTCCTGAACTGATTGTTGCTATAATACTTTCGCTGCACTCTTGTACTTATAGTCCTTACGCAGCATAATTTAAAAAAAGTAGTTCAACAGAGGATGAGTTACTTTTTTCATCCTCTATTGGCTCAAATAATAATACAAGCCTAACTGTAGAACGCTATTCGCCCCGGATTTGCCCTGTCCGACTACATTTCCTGCATTATCTGTTATTAAAACATTTACGAGGTCTTTGAAGCCGTAGTTATAGCGTCCTTCAACACCAAAAAACTTGTTCAGGTTATAAGCAACGCCCAAATCAAAGCCTAGATCAAAATGCCGGTAATAGTTCGTCATATCTGTTGTAATACCCTGAGACTTGGACACGGATTTCTTCAAAAAACCAAGTTCAGGTCCGGCCATAAATGCCACATTATTAGTGGGGCGAAATTCAACCAAAAGAGGGATATTGATATAGTTTAACTTTAAAACTCCTTCTCTGCTATATTGAGTTGCAGAATACGCATACCCTTTGCTTGAATATAAAAGCTCCGGTCTTATAAAAAGATTCTCCTGCACCGGAATTTCTGCAAAGGCACCCGTATTAAATCCAGGTCTCGCTTTGCTGTTACCTTCATTTAAATATCGAACTGTGGCAAGGTTAAGCCCACCTTTGATACCATATTGAACTTGAGAAAATGAACTACTGGTTACAAGAAAGCTGATGATAAAAAAGCGAATTTGTCTCATTTGTTCTTAAGGCTTTATATTGCTGCTCCGGCAATACAAATGCCGGGGTCTGAAAGTGGCACAAATGACCAGGTAAATTTTGGGCTCTGCCTGGAAAAGAAATTTAGACTGAAGTATCGCAAGTACTAAACTGTCTATCTTTTTAAAAACATAAGGCAACGTTCCAAGCTCTCCCGCCAATCTTTTAATTCGATCCCCAGTGATTTAATTTTCCCCTTATTCATTGCAGAATATGCGGGTCTTTTAGCAGGTGTAGGAAAACCTGAGCTGTCAATCGGCTTTACCTCGCACTGCAAGCCCGCAATATCACGAATTGCAGTTGCAAAATCAAACCAGCTTATAATTCCTTCATTTGAGAAATGATATATTCCGCCTGAAACACTTTGCATTGCTGCAATTTGCATGATGGTAGCCGCAAGATCAGCTGCATACGTAGGAGAACCAAACTGATCATTAACTACCTGTATGCTTTCCCGCTCTTTCATTAGCCGCAACATAGTTTTTACAAAATTGTGGCCGAAAAAGCTATATACCCATGATGTCCTTATTATGACTGTTGAAGGCAACTTTGCCAATGCAATCTCCTCGCCTCTCAACTTACTTTCTCCATAAAAATTAACCGGACTTACAGGATGGTCCTCCATATAGGGAGTGCTGGCAGTACCATCGAAAACATAATCGGTAGAAACATGTATAAACCTTGCATTTACTTTGGCGCAATTTTCAGCCAGATTTCCGACAGCTTCTGCATTTATTTTTAAGGCCAAATCTTTTTCAGTCTCGGCTTTATCTACTGCTGTATAAGCGGCTGCATTTATACAAACTGTTGGTTTATATTTTTCAAAAAAAAATGTAACTTTTTCTGCATTTGTTATATCCAGTTCCGCTACATCCGTAAAAACATAATCATACTGATTATTTTCCTCCGACAGCATTTTCAATTCGCTTCCCAACTGTCCATTCTGACCTGTTACCAGCACTATAGGTTTTGCCATTCTAAGTTTATAAGTT
>JBBPZJ010000007.1:0-20636 GCA_038199395.1 Chitinophagales bacterium | reverse complement strand
AACTATTGTATATAGTATTAGATAGTCATCATGTACTAAAAAATAGAAGGAGGCGGCGTGAGTTAAAAGCTGCCAGGTAAGCTTTTAAAATGCTAGTTCGATTTGCAGAAGTTGCACTGTTTAGAGCAGTAAGCAAAGGGAGGCGTCAACAAAGAACATTACATTTCAAATTTGAAGATGCAACGGACTAAGAGTGTAATGACGACAACCATATCTCAAGCAAAAAATAACCCCGGGATTTCTGCTCCGTATAGTTTCACGGATATCAATTCTTATGATGGCGATAATTATTACCGTATTGAAACAGTTGGAAAATCAGGAGACACAAAATTAAGTGAGGTAGTAAAGGGTGCAATTAGCAAATGCTAATAACACTATTTCAGTAACAGATAATACTGTACTCGGTAATTCTATAAAATTAATGTTTGACAATGTTGCAAAAGGAACATATGTAGCCAACCTGATACGCGCTGCCGTCAAAAAAGTGTACTCAGGTAAAATCTCCTACGATGGTGGAAGCAGCAGGCAGCAATTAGAATTCACAAACTACCTTCCTGTCAGTATATACCAACTGCACTTGAGCAATGGTACATTCAGTAAAACAATACAGGTGCTTATAAGATAACAGGCTGTCGTAGATTACCCCCAGTTGTTATTTTCGATTATGTTTTTTGAACAGCGCATTTTGTTCGTATCTAATAATTTTAGTTTTGCTGTATTCATTCAGCAACACCTTACACCATCCTCTTATTCAATATCAATTATATTTGCTGCTTTAATGAATTATATGCTATCTCTCGTAGAACAATTAAAAGAAACTACTGCTTTCATTCGAAGTCAATATACAACCGATACACAAGTAGGCATTGTGCTGGGAAGCGGCTTAGGAAATTTTATAGCCGAAATGAAAGTTGAAAAGGAAATTTCTTATAGCGATATTCCTCATTTTCCTGTAAGTACTGTAGAAGGTCATTCGGGAAGATTGGTTTTTGGTGAAACGGGCGGCAAGAAAGTATTGGCAATGGCGGGCAGATTTCATTTTTACGAAGGTTATACTCCTCAACAGGTGATATATCCTATAAGAGTAATGAAAATGTTAGGTGTCGAAACAGTACTGATTTCTAATGCAGCAGGAGGGGTGAATGTACATTTTGCAGTAGGTGATTTAATGATTATTAAAGACCATATTAGCTTTTTTGCAAGCAATCCGTTGTTAGGTAAGAATGAAGAAGAATTGGGACCCCGTTTTCCTGATATGAGTGAACCATACGCTCCATCTTTAATTGCAAAAGCCAAAAAGATAGCGGAAAAGCTACAAATTACTGTGCGAACCGGGGTGTACACGGGCGTAACAGGACCGACTTTTGAGACAAGAGCGGAGTACCAGTTAATACAAATATTGGGAGGTGATGCAGTTGGAATGAGTACCGTGCAGGAAGTGATAGCGGCTATACACGCAGGTATGCAGGTTTTTGCAATGAGCGTAATAACTGACATAGGCATAAGGGATGAGGAAAATACAATAACGCATGAAGAAGTTTTGCAAGCAGCCAGTGCTGCCGAGCCAAAGCTAACAGCAATTTTCACGCAATTGATTAAGGAATTGTAGAGCTGTGTAAAATGTGATTCTCAATAATTCAATATTGCAACTGGTAACAGTTTCCATTCAATAACTGCTTCTACATTTATCGTTTCATTGGCACCATTAACTTACTTTGCGTGTTATTTTTAGCGCTGTTAAATGAATAAGAATTTCTTTTATCGTTTTTTACTAATAACTGTCGCTTTTTGTGCAATGTATGGCGGTATTTTGCAGGCACAAGTCAGACCAACAGTAAGGCCTTCCATCGGTTCCGGAACACCTCCTGTGTACGATGCTCAAGGGCGGGTAGTACCGCCAACACCATCACAGTCACGGGGCGGAGGGGATTCATTAAAGCACAGGGATAATACAGACGACTCCATTACAATTTATTTTCGATATTTCGACTCCTCACGAATTCATCATTTAGACTCTTCGATTAATAATTTTAATTTGCGATATCCCCTGCCGGCAGAATATATAACACTTGGCAATTTTGGCACTGCTGCACATTCTTTACTTTTTAATCCAAATCTAAAACCTGGTTTCGATCCTGGTTTTCATGCATTCGATATCTATCGTTTTAAGTTAGAAGACAGCCGTTTTTATCAAACTACCCGTCCTTTTACTGAGCTGGGTTATTTATTGGGCAGCCAGGCCGAACAAATGATCAGCCTTGTACATACACAGAATATCAAGCCCAATTTCAACATGGCCTTGCAATATCGTTTAATAAATTCTCCGGGCGAGTTTCAGAATCAAAATACAAGTCATAATAGTTACCGCATCAATGGCAATTATCAAAGCCGGAACAAGCGATATTCTTTGTATGGTGTTTTTCTTGCGAATAAATTTCTTGCTTCAGAAAATGGAGGCATCCAGTTCGATACTTTGCTAAATAATAATAGTTTTACAAATCGTTTTTTAATACCAACCCGCTTGTCAGGAGAGTCTAATCCAATAAGAAATCCTTTTAATACCCACGTAACAACGGGTAACATTTACAATGAGACTGTTTTTTTTCTCAGGCAACAGTATGACCTGGGACAGGGCTATTCCATTATTGTAAACGACAGTACAGTTATCAGATTGTTTTATCCGAGAATCAGGTTTCAGCATTCATTAACCCTGACAAAGCAGCAATATGAATTTCGGGATGATTTTTTAGGACCAAATAAAAGAGCTGATTACGAGAAATATTTTAGCCTCCCTCTTTTTCTAGAAACAGTTTTATATCAAGATAAATGGGCAGATATTAATAACGAATTCAGCATTATTTCTTTTCCTGAAAAAAAGAATTTAAACCAATTTTTAAAAACGGGCGTAGGATACGAATTAATACAGGGAAATTTTTATTATGAGAAAAGCAGGTACCATAATATTTACCTGGCGGGCGAGTATCGAAATAGAACCCGGAACCAAAAGTGGGACATTGAAGGTGTCGGCAAGTTGTACCTAAACGGCCTTAACAATGGCGATTATTCGGTGCAGGCAGTTTTAAAACGAGAGATTAGCAAAAAGCTTGGCTTTCTTGAATTGGGTTTCCAAAACGTGAATCGTTCTCCGTCTTTTCTCTTTCGTCCGAAAACTACTTTCCCCACAAATGCGCAGGGTAGTTACAATAAAGAGAACATTACCAAAATAAGCGGATCTCTGATTAATGATGCTTTTAAATTTTCTCTTTCCGGTGAGTATTTTCTCGTTAGCAATTATATGTATTTTGATAATTTTTTCTCCCCGGCGCAAACCGGTACCGTGTTTAATTTATTGCATATAGCAGGCAAAAAACAAATAAAATTAAGCCGTGTACTTAACCTGTATTCTGAAGTTCATTTTCAGCAGCCCGTTGGCACCCCACCATTAAACCTTCCTTTGGTTTATACTAATAACCGAATTTCTTTTGATGGAGTTTATTATAAGAATATGAATTATTCTATTGGTCTCGAGCTGAGATATAATACGCCATTTAAGGCAGATAATTATTCTCCTTTTATAGGTCAATTTTTTTATCAGAATAACTATACAATCAATAACAGGCCTGAAGTAAACGCTTTTTTTAACTTTCGGATAAAGAGGTTTTCAGCATTTATAAGAGCCGAAAATTTAAACACGTTCGGTACAAATACAGGATCTCCAGGATTTACTAAAAACAATTATAGTGCTCCGTACTATCCCCAAAAGGGGTTTTGGTTTAGGCTGGGCATTTGGTGGACGTTCATCAATTAATCCTGGCAGTGGCCAGGATTTTAATTAATATCTTATTAGCCCAATAAAATTCAGGATGATCATTTATAACAGGACTATTTAATTTATTGCTAATTCTATTTTTATACATTTAATAGTGCCGTACATTTTTTAACTTGAACTATTATGAAATTATTAGTAATTGTGGTCGCTCTTCTCTCCTCGTTATCAACTGTAAAAGCGCAGCCTCCGGTTGGCAGTAAAGCTCCTGATGTTTCGCTTCCCAATGCTAAAGGTGAAATAGTTAATTTGTCTTCCTTAAGAGGGAAGGTAGTATTACTCGACTTCTGGGCATCGTGGTGTGGACCTTGCCGGCAAAATAACAGAAGAATGATACCGGTCTATAAGCAGTATAAAGACAAAGGATTGGAGGTTTATGCCGTTTCTATTGATGGTAATAAAAACGCGTGGTCAAGAGCGGTAGAGCAAGATAAAATGGATTGGCTGCAGGTAATAGATGTAAAAGCAGAAAGAGGCAATGAACTGACTCAAACGTGGAATTTGCAATACATTCCTTCAACATTTTTAATCGATAAGGAAGGTAAAATCGTAGCAGTTGGTCCGGAAAAAGACGAACTTGAAAAATGGCTAAAGAAGCTTTTATAATTAAAAAACAATGAAAAAAGCAATTATAAGTATTATTGTCTTTATCAGGGACTTGTTTGTAAAAAAAGAGTGTTGCAAATAATTTTTAGACAGGCTTCTCTTTGCTTTTTCTGCGCTACTTTTCAAAGTAAGCTAAAGTGCCGCCTACCCACGTTTTATCTTTATTGTATCTGACCCCAATCATTTTTCCTTTACTTATTCGTGCCAGGTTATTTGTTGCAATTGGCCGTGGATCTCCATCTTTCCAGAAATAAAAAATACGAATTTCCGCTTTAGCAGGTCCATCAGGCGTTTCTATGACATCTGCATATATTACCTTTCGTTGCAGTATCCAGTTTTCAGGATCGGTAACACGCTCTATATCTTCTTTTGTTACATCAATTATAACTCCCTGACCGGCGAAAGAGAATAAAGGCTTCAATACATAATTATCGAGGTCCCGCGGCATCTTGTTGATCTGATTTAAGAACCTGGTCTCTGGCACAAATTTGTTTTGAATAAAAGGCAACGTGTATTTACTGATGCGGAAGAACCAATTAGGGTGAGGAACCCATTCAACGTCAAGGTCTTCCAGCAATATTCTACCTTTTTCCTGCACTTCCGCAGATTGATGCTGCAAATCGTCAAAAATAACCCGGTTATAAATTCGTTTTATTTCAGTCTCAACGCCATTGTTGTCATAAAATGGTTTATTTCCTTTTTTAATTAAAGTAGTTAAGCAAACTTGCTTCACTCCCGTATAATCTTCGGTAAAAAAGAAATCAATTCTTGTTTTTTGTTTCTCAGGAAAAATTTCAAGCAATATTACATTTTCGGGTTGATGTCCTCCTAAAATGATTTCTCTCAACAGCTTGATATAGCTGTCCCTGGTAAAACCATTTAAATAACTATCATAACTCTGAGGTATTTTAAATACTTTTCTTGCCACTTCTTCTTGCCACACCTGAAATGCAAACAGGGTAGGGAAGCCCTGCATCTCTATCAATTGAGGCACTGGTTCACCTTGATTATTTTTACACAGCCCAAAATCGAAAGCAATAAAATTGCAAAAAGCATTTTCTTCCGGCACATTTAGTCCCGCAGGAATAGCCTTAGCCGACTCATCTTTAAATGCCGGGGAGGCGATAATATCTACAATATGCTCGCAAGTTGAAAGCATTTTTTGGGTAAAGCCCTTATCGCAAAAAACCGGTGTTTCCGCTATTCTAAAATCGAGTTCGCCAGGATGGGGGGCATTCAATTCCTGCAAATATTCCTTGTATTTTTCTTCGCTAAAATTCTTGTTAAACCAACTTCTGATGGAGGATGCCATGTGACAGCTTTTGTAAGTTCCTGCAAGAAAAATCCCTGCCATCTTAAGTACGGATTTAAGCTTATTCGACAAGCGATTTATACTTCTACCAAATGCTCTATTGCATAGTTCAAAAAGTTAGGCAGAATATGACTGTAAGTAAACAGAATCTTGTCAGGATCATTCAACTGCTCTAACATGCTGCTCCATTTCTTTTCTCCCCAATTTTTTATAATGCCGTTCTTTTTGTCTTCCCTTTGCAGGTACATGCTCATACCTGTTGCATCAGCCTCAGGATGAAATTGGGTACCGATAAAATAATCGTTGAATCGAATAGCCATTATAGCTCTTTCCATTGGAACGTGCGGTCTATCTTTTTCCAGGGCCAGAATTTTACCACCCATTTCCGCTAAGCGCTCATGGTCCGGTTCAACCACCTGAAAATCCCGGCTGTCAACCGCATAAAAAGGATTTTTCAAACCTTCAAAAACTACTTCCTCTTCCGCTTCATCCGTCAAGTGTATAGGGAAAACACCAAACGAATTTGAATTTCGTTTGCAAACGTTGGCAACATTGTAATGACGGGCTGCTAACTGATAACTATGGCAGATAAAAAAAACATGTTTTTTAGGAAAGCTGCTCTCGTGGTTATTCCAATTTTCAATGTTCTCAAGCCATTCAAAGTAATGCTTCTCCCATTCGCCGTCAATGCTTTCTAACGGTGACCCTGGTCCTCCGGAAGAGATATAAACGTCGAAATCAATACCGGGTGTTTGATTTTTCACCCGGACTTCAAATTCTTCCAATTCGAGATCAACAAAATTAACTTTGCTCCACTCACTAATTATCTGCCTTATACAACGCATGCCCTGGTTCTCCTGACCCTCGTTTAGATCAAGTATTGCAATACGTATGGTACGTTTTTCATTCAAATCCATAGCCTGCAAAAGTACTTATTTTGCCACAAACGAATGGTTAAATGACGTTGATGCAAAGCGACATGAAATTGTCTTTCTTAGCCTTGATGACTTAAAAACAATAGCAGTATAAGCAAGAACGGCAACGATTACAGCGATGAGAGGAGCTATACAGATTTTGAAAAGCTTTTTCTGGCGTGGTTGAAATATTGAAAGGGACTATTTTGATTTTAGCAAACTGAAGTTGCATTTAAGAAGGTAGTAAATCTAAGAAAGTGTTGTTTTAATATCTAATTAACTCACTAAAAACTGGTCGTGAATAAAATCGGCTACTGACACCAGGCTGTTTGTTTCTTTGTAAACTGCCAGTTGCCTGTCGGCACCCGTACCATTTTCAAGCATATTGTGTACATATTGAATTGCATGCCTGCTTCCCAGTTGGTCTACAACATCATCAATAAAATCAAGCAATTCATAAATAAGAACTCTTGTATTTACCTCTGATTCTTTGCCGAAATCTATCATAGTGCCATCAATGCCATACCGGCCTGCCCTCCACTTATTCTCGTTTATCAGCAAGCGTGAGTACATGATAAAATTGAGGTTCTTGCTGCGAAGCAGGTACAGCTTAGCACAGATAGCCTGAAACAAAGCTGCAATAGCAATTGTTTCGTGTATAGTCATGGGGACGTCACAAATTCTAAATTCTACCGTGTTAAAAAATGGGTGAACTCTTAGATCCCACCAGATCTTTTTTGCATTATCAATGCAATTAGTCTTCACCAGCAGCTTTATGTAATTATCGTATGCTTCGATGCTTTCGAAGAAGTCAGGAATACCTGTACGGGGAAATTTGTCGAATACTTTAGTGCGAAAAGATTTATATCCGGTAAGGCGACCCTCCCAAAAAGGAGAATTTGTACTTAGGGCATACACATGTGGCAAAAAATATCGGGCGGAATTAGCAATATGAATCGCCATTTCACGACTTTCCATGCCCACGTGTACATGTAGGCCGAAAATAAGATTGCTTCGGGCTGCTTCCTGCAACTCGTTTACAATTGCATTATATCTCGCATGGTCTGTTATTAATTGCCTTTCCCAGTGGCTAAAGGGGTGCGTTCCTGCTGCTCCAACCCACAGGTCCAAATTTCCCGCGATCTGTGAAATAGTATTTCTGAGGGTTGTTACGTCGCGAAGGGCCACGTCTATATTTTCGCAAATATCAGTTCCCACCTCTACCACAGCCTGGTGCATTTCGGCTTTTACCTGGTCCCTTATTACTTTTTGGCCTTCAGATACTATTTTTTGCTCATGGCTTTTCAGCTCACGACTCTTCGGATCCATCACCATGTATTCTTCTTCAATTCCTAAGGTAAAATGCTTATAATTAATCGGTCCCATAAGTATGCAGCAATTTTAAAATTTGGTAATTTGATAGTTAAGAATTCGAAAGTTTACACAGTCCGACCTTTTTTGAGTTTCAAATCAATTCACTTTCAAATTAATTGGTTGGCGTTGCTGCTGCTTCTTTTAACATATTCCCCCCAGGTAAGATTATCTTTTCCTGATTGGTTAGCCTGGGCTTTTTCAATGGCGAAGGTGGCAGCGGTTTCTACTACCCAGTCAAAGTTTTCCTGTCCAACACTATTGATATCTGCATCTGGTGCAGGATTGCAAAAGTCAATCGCATAGGGAATTCCATTTCTTAACGCAAGCTCTACTGTATTGAAGTCGTAGCCAAGGTATTTGTTGAGGCGAAGTACAATTTCTTCCATTTGCTTTAATTTTTCTGAGCCTGGAGAAAAATCTGCAGCATATCTGAGATGGAAAGGATTTCGGGGCTCATAAGGCATTATGCGAACATACTTGCCCCCTATACAATAACAACGGTAATATTCTTCAAAAACAATTTCTTCCTGCAGTAGCATCACCAGTTCTCCTGTTTCGCCGTGTTTTTGCAGAAACTCGTCCATGTTCTCCAACCTGTAAACGCTTTTCCAGCCCCCTCCGGCAAAAGGCTTCATGTAAGCAGGAAAACCTACGTAATTGAAAATGCCTCCCCAATCAAGAGGATAAGCAAGATTACTGAAAGATTCTCCCGTAGTATCAGGGGGTAGCTGATAAGAAGGTAGAATGACTGTTTTAGGAACAGGAACCCCTATTTTGGTAGCGAGGCAGTTATTGAAAAACTTCTCGTCAGCGCTCCACCAAAAGGGATTATTTATAACAGCAGCGCCACACAAAGCCGCATTTTTTAGATAAGCCCGATAAAAGGGCACATCCTGGCTTATTCGATCTACGATTACTGCGTACTCTGTCGGTTCCCCTTGTATCACTTTATCTATCCGTACAGGTTCTGCTGTAATTCCATCAATACTTTTACTATTTACTCTGTCAATAAATGCTGTTGGAAAACTTCTTTCTTTTCCGTGCAGAATACCAATTTTTTTCATAAGTAGATTAGTTTGAAAAAATTAAGAGTTACTCCTCCATATATTCCTATTCTATTATTGTATTCCTAATGAGCTATAAATAAATGTACCAAGAATTCTCGTTGGTATTAAATTGGTACTTTTATTATAAATCTGTATTCCCCGAATATACTCACATTAGTTATTAAAGTGCGTTTATTGCAGAAGAGGAATTTTAAAAATAATATTACTTATAGCTTTGCCAAAAGCTTTATTAGATCATGCATCAAGAGAACATTTTAGTGGAGGAACCTGTTTACCCTACTTTGAAAATTGAACAGAAAATAATTTATTCAGAATACTTAGAGAGAGAAGTTGTAGTTGACCTTTATATTCCTTTTAAAGATGATCTCCAGGAATCTTTCCCTTTACTATTTATAAATGATGGCCAGGACCTTGCGAAAATGAATTTCGCCTCGATACTCGACTCATTGTTTTTTTCAGGTAGCATAGAACCAATGATCTGTGTTGGCATTTACTGTGGCGCTGATAGAATAAATGAGTATGGAACAGCATTTAGAGCTGATTATAAGGGAAGAGGAGCGAAAGCGGGATTATATACCAAATTTATTTTCGACGAATTAGAGCCTTTTCTAAAAAAACGGTTTCAAATTTCTTCTTTCAAAGAAAAGTCTTTTGCAGGGTTTTCTTTGGGAGGATTATCAGCTTTAGATATTGCATGGAACCAACCACGAGAATTTTTCAAAGTAGGAGTTTTTAGCGGAGCTTTATGGTGGCGGAGGCGAGATTATGAAGACCAGGATTATAACTGGGACACGGGCAGGCTAATGCATCTGCAGGTGCAAAAGGGAAAACATTTCCCCTGGCTTAAATTCTTTTTCGAATGCGGATGCTTAGATGAGACGGCGGATAGAAATAATAATGGAATAATTGATTCGATTGAGGACACAACGGACTTGATCGAAGATATGAAGGCAATTGGTTATATTGATAAGCAAATACACTACACCGAACTCGAATACGGAGGGCATAACATAGAAACGTGGGCTCGTGCTTTCCCTGAGTTTTTAAGGTGGGGGTGGGGAATCAGCAGGTTAACAGGATGATAATGATGCTATTCGTAAGTCGTTGGTAATATATAAAAGAGGCCGTCTCAAAATTAATGAGACAGCCTCTTTTTATTCATTAAGCCGCTTCCTTTTTAGTTATTAAATATATATCTTATTCCTAATTGCACCTGGTATACATCATTAAGTGCTTTGGATTTGATGAATGCATCCTGCAAAAGGCTTGTTTGATTGTTGATCAACTGAGTTGCTAATCTGTAGGTGGGTTGACCATTTACAGTACTTACATAGGTAAGAGGAGTAGTGGTAGTAGCCACATTTCCTACACCCCATTTGTTATTAATCATGTTGCCAACATTGAAAACATCTGCCCGCAAACGAATTGTATTTTTCTTGCCTTTAACTCTTACAAAGAAATCCTGTTCAACAGCCAAGTCAAATCTGGTAAGCCAAGGATAACTTATTGCATTGCGTTCAGCATATTGTCCTCTGCGACTCGATAGATAAGAACTGTTGTTAATGAATGCATCAAAAGCATTAGCCTGTTGTTGTGCTGTAAAGGTTGTACCTCCACTTGTGAGAGGAACAAAATTAATCTCAGAAGCTGTTTTAGGAATGTATAAAAGATCGTTGAACTGACCGTCACCATTAAGGTCATTAGATGTAATATAGGAAGTCTTGAAACCACTTGCAGAAACTCCGCCGAGTGTTACCATAGTTGCGCCTCCATATTCGCCTCCATATTCTACACGATAGTTAACATAACCTACAAAACGATGACGAAGATCGTTTCCTGAATAAGCCAAAGAAGTGTAGTTAACGCCTTGTACCGATGGAATAGCTACATCCACTGTGCTAGCCACCGACGATAAATCTTTGGCCATTGCATACGTATATCCAAACATTCCGCCAATACCTCTTCTTACTGCTTTTTCAACCTTTTCAGTTAATGAATACGAGTAACCCTCATTTGTATTAGTTAAAACGTACACACCGCCAATTTTGCTGTTTACACGAAGTGGAGAAGTATAAAGGTTACGCGTGTCAGGACTGGAATATTTACCATTTGGAGCGGCAAGGTTAGCATCAATATATCTGAGAGCACTGATGCTTTTATTGTAAATGGCTTCTACTGTACCAACTAACCCCCCTGGCAATTTTTGGTCGACAGCTATGTTTGATTTCCACACCTGAGGAAATTTGAAGTTTGGATCACTCGCATTTACATTGTAACCTGAGAGAGCATTAATATCCGTGTTTGTTGGAGTATATCGTGTTGGATCGAGCGTAAACGGATAATTTACAGTATTGGTAACATTGACCAACCCTATATTAACGCCGTTGTTGCCTAACTGGTTAGAGATAAGTACGTAAGGAATCCGGGATAGAAACAGACCTGTGCCTCCACGAACCTGGGTGCTTCTGTTTCCGTAAGCATCCCAATTAAAACCAAATCGTGGTGATGCATATAATCTTGATTTTGGCACTTCTCCGGTATTCACAAAGTAATCGCTGCCGTTTGGTGCTTTAAAAGTCATTCCCCCTACAACGGGATTATAGTAATCTTTTGCAGTGTTAGGAACATTTACGTAGTCAAAACGTAAGCCCCCTGTAACTCTAAATCTTCTTGAAAGCTGCAACTCGTCCTGAAGATAGACACTTTCCGTATTTGTTTTAAAATACTGCCATGGAAGTTGCCCATTAGGCAAAAGGGTGTATCTATAGTTGAAACGAGCTACCGGTACTGGCGAAACAGTTAAGTTAGGATTAGCTAGATAACCTATTGCTGCAGTCTTGAAATCAGCAATTGAATTGAACGTCCAAACACCATTTGAAGCATAGAAAAACAAGTTGTCAGATTTAAATGATTCAAATGCAAGACCAAAGGTTAAAGTATGCTTTCCGGCACGGTAAGTTAGATTATCAGTGAAGTTTAAAGTGTGGTACATCAACTTGTTGTTCGGAGTGAATGGATCAAAGCCGAGGGATGTATAGGTAAGACCACTGGATGTACCGTCTAAGATATCAATAGTTGGAAAAATATCCGTCCGGTATTTACGGCTCTCATTTTGAAAGTTATAGGTAGCTATGAATTGGTTTGAAAGTCTGGTTCTGAAAGTAGAGTTTAGTTCTGCAACAATAGAACGGGTATTATCCTGGATGATATAACCGGTATTTTGAGGCGAAAGTGCTGTTGCCAGGTTATTTCTGTTACCATTTCCTGCAGTGCGGCTACTATTACTATTGCTAATATTGCTTCCTGATTGAGAATCGTGATGAGAATAACGAATTGTCAGCTTATTGCGGTCATTGATATTATAATCAATACGGGCTAAGAATTTTTTACTGCTTATTTCATTATTGTAACCATACAATTGTCCTACATTATAATTGAAGTTCTTTTGCATGAAATTTGACAAATCCTGCATATCAGCAAGAGTGGTACGGGATGCGTTGCCAGAGGCGCCGCTACCTGCAGGAACCCACGATAAAGCAGGTTCAGAACGTTTTACAAATTCACCATTAACAAAGAAGAAAAGTTTATTTTTAACAATAGGCCCGCCAAAACGGAAACCTGTTGTCTTCTCATTAAATACAGTATTGGATATATCCTGACCATTGGCTTTTTTTCCTATCAGTTTATCATTTTTCAAAAAGTAAAAAACCGATCCGGAAAATTCATTTGTACCAGAACGGGTAACGGCGTTGATACCTGCTCCTGCAAAACCAGACTGCTTTACATCAAAAGGCGCAATGTTAATCTGTACCTCCTCGATCGCATCTAAAGAGATAGCAGTTGTTCCTGTACGTCCGCCTGCCTGAGCTTGGTTTCCAAGACCGAAGCCGTTGTTGAAAACAGAACCATCTATGGTGAAATTGTTATATCTGGGATCCTGCCCGGCAAAAGAACTTCCATTACTATAAGCATTGTATTTTGTAATGTCGTTAAGCGTACGGCCAATTGTCGGCAAACTATTTATAGCTTCCCTACCCAACGTTACGGCAGCACCTGTTCGTTTACTGTTAAGAATGTTGCTTCTGCCTGTAGTAGAAACCGTTACCTCTGAAAGCTTTGTGCCTTCGGTAGATAAATTAAAGTCGGCGGTTGCGGCTGTACCAAGGTTAGCATATATATTTTCCACAGTTTTTGATCCAAAGCCAACATAAGTTACAGTTACAGTGTACGGTCCACCAACTCTGACGCCTGGAATGATAAAATCACCACTCTTGCCGGTAGCCGTTACATAGCGAGAGCCTGAAGGAACATGGATTGCAGTTACCGTTGCCCCTTGCAAACCTTTAAGATCCTGGCCAACAACAGTGCCGGTAATGCTACTGCTTGTTACCTGCGCGATCAAAAAGCCAGGCAAAATAATACTAATAAAAATAGGGAGAATTTTTTTAATTGACATATTTCTCGGGTTTGTTTTATGTATTGTTTTTAATTAAGGGCTTTTGCAATCTATTTTCACCTGTACCACCTATAATGTTTAATGGCTTTATTTTCAAATTTATTCCGCTGTTCTAGTTTAACTCAAAAGGGAGCGACTTGTATTATAAAATTTTATGATATAATAGAAAAGAGGCGCTTTTCTCAAGCAACCTCTTTCGTTAGTAAGAGCAAAAGTACTTATAAACTTGTTAAATTCCCTCAACCTGAGTTTGCCTAATTATAAAATAGCCCGACTTGCTAATGCTTTGCCAAATCCATCTCTTATTGAATGTGCTAAAAGGGAACTCTGAATATTTTATCCAAATTGTTTTCTACTGTTAATTAAAAGAGTACCGCAAACCGACCTGACCCTGAAACCTTGAACCAAAGCTCATATTCCACGGATTCTGTCCGATATTAAAATTATATCCCTTACCTATGTTAGCTCCGGTTGTTCTGTTAACTGTAGATAGAATACTGTAAGATTGATTGCTGACAAAATTTTGTCGACCCCAATCTCTATTAATAAGATTTGTAAGATTAAACACGTCAAAAGTTAATTGAAGTGTGTGTTTTGATTCTCCCGTTTTTAGATAAAAGTCTTGTGCAAAACGCATATCTACTACATGCTCCCAGGGCGTGCTGCTAGCGTTTCTTTCGGTGTAATTTCCTCTTCTGCTGCTTAAGTATTTGTCCGAAACTATATATTGTTCAAAAGCTGCAGCTTGTTGAGCAGCAGTATATCTTACAGTACCATTTGTATTTAGTAAATCAGCAAAGCGGATCTCGCTGGTGTTTTTGGGTACGTATAGTAGATCATTTCCGAAGCGACCATCACTGTTAAGATCTCCATTAACAAGGTAAGTAAACTTTTGACCCGAATTTCCTGAGTAAAAGAAAGAAAGCGAAGACTTTGCCCGGGTGCCGTAATTAAGATTGATTGATAATACGCCGGTAATGCGATGTGTAAGTGCATAGTTAGACGTTGCCAACTGCGGATTGTTGGGGTCACCCACTACGTGAACAAATTCCCAGTTAGACAATGCTGTAGAGCTTGCGCCACTGTTTACATCTTTTGCGTTATTGTGGTTGTAAGCAACCATTGCATATACCTTTTTCCAGGTTTTGCTAAATTGCGCAGTTAGGTTATAAGTATAACCAAGATTTGTGTTGGTTATTAAAATAGCGTTTGTAATGTTGGCATTAATCCTTCTCCCATTTGTTGATGTCGCGTAAGCAATTCTTTTATCTGCACCGTTATTATACCACGGGTCTGTGACACCGACAGGAGCTGTGAGGTTGATATCCTGATAAAGAACATTGTTGATAGTCTTAGAATATATTCCTTCAAATGTTGCGTTAACACCACCGGGAAGCCTGATATCGGTAGCTAAGTTAAAACGAGCGACCTGCGGCAGCTTAAAGTTTTTATCGATGAGGTTTACTTCGAATGTTCTGCCTGCACTACCGGTCGTACTTTGTTTTGCCGGATCAGGTTCAAATCCTTTACCATTGTTAACTTCATTTGCAGGAGTGCTGGGATTGTCGCTAACATTGATAGTATTTAACAGTAAACCGCTGTTTGAAAATTGGTTGGAAATCCAAACAAATGGTACCCTTCCTGAAAATACACCTGCACCGCCTCTTACGATAAATTTTCTGTTGCCTAAAACATCGTAATTGAAGCCAACTCTTGGAGACCACATTAACTGCCCTGTAGGAGAATTTTCAGTAGTAAATTTACCTTTGAAAGTAGTGTCGACTGTAATGTTGTAACCCGGACGGTCACTAATAACGGGGGCATCCACACGCAGACCGGCAGTTAATCTGAATTGAGGATTAACCTGTATCTCGTCCTGTGCATAGAAACCCAGTTGTGCAGCACTAAATTTAGCTGAAGGCTTTAGGTCACCTGCTATATTAGAGTAAGTAACCTGTACTTGCCTTGGATTATTCCTGTAAAAATCATTGATGCTGGCAAATGTCCATCTGCCATTGAAATTGTTGATAAACAGGTTTCTGAATTGAAAAAACTCGTTGTGAGTGCCAATTGTGAAAGTGTGTTTACCCTTAAAAATCTTAAAGTTATCGGTAAGCTCAAAAATGTTTTGGTCTAATTCGTTCGCAACAGAGCTTCTTTCCGATCCTAATTGAATACCGTTGTTTGCTGATCCCTTAGAAATTTCAATAAAAGGAAATAAAGAGCCGTAAGTTGAACGGAAGTCTCTGATTCTATGTACTCCGATGATCAGGTTATTAGAAAGTGAACTTGAAAATCTGCTTCTCAACTCAGAGACAGTAATATTTTGAGAGTTGTTGAATCTGTAAGCATCATTTCCAAAACGGAACAAAGTAGATGAACGGGAAATGTTATCATCAAAAGCTTTGATGTAATTGTGACGGATAGTTAAATGATGTTTGTCGTTGATGATCCAGTCCAATCTACCAAATAGCTTATTACTTTCTGTTTTAGAATTGAATGCGTCGTAAGAGCCTGCGTCATAGCCATATCTCTTACTCAACGTGTCAGCCAGGCCTCTTGCTTCATCAACTGATAATAATGAACCCTGGTCACCGGCATTAAATTGTGTTGGCGCTGTTCTTCTTGTTAATTCGGCATTTACAAAGAAAAAAAGTTTATTTTTTATGATAGGTCCTCCGAATCTTGCACCGTACTGTTTATCACTAAAAGCGGTTGATTTAATTTTAGTGACAGGATCAGAACCGATTGTATTTTCATTTCTGAAAAAATAATAGACAGAACCGTCGAATTTATTTGTTCCGGAACGCGTTACTGCATTCACACCTCCACCTGTAAAATTACCGTAAGTGATGTCGTAAGGAGCTAAGACTACTTGTATTTCCTGAATTGCATCCAAAGAAATAGGCGTTGAACCTGCTTGGCCGCCGGGAGTACCTGAGCTGGCGAGGCCAAACACATCATTGTTAACGGCGCCATCAATTGTTATATTATTAAACCTGTTGCTAGCTCCACCAAATGAGTTGCCATTCGCCTGAGGCGTTAACCGTGTGTAATCTGACAAACTTCTGTTGAGAGTAGGTAATGCGGCTATCTGTTCCCTGCTAATGCTGGTAGATGCTCCTGTTTTTCTCCTGGCACCTGTAGCTCCTGTAGTAGTCACTACAACTTCAGCCAATGTTGAACCTGAAGCGGCCAGCGAGGCGTCTATTCTTGTGTTTTCACCAAGTGCCAGAAAAATGCTGTCCTGGGTAAATTTTTGAAGCCCCACGTGAGACACTTCTATTCGATAAGGCCCGCCGGGAGTTAGGTTTACAACATTATAAACACCTTTGTTTAATGTAGTTGTATGAAAAGTTGCACCCGTAGGTTGATGAATTACAGTTACAGTTGCACCAGCAAGAGGGCCGCTTGCAGAGGTAACAGTACCTGAAATGTTGCTCGTCGTTACCTGTGCATACATTAATACGGGCGATAAGAGTACCAGAATAAGTGGTAAAATTCGTTTGATTAGCATAAGTTGAAAGGAGGTTACTTTTTTGAGGCTGCAAAGAAAACAAATAATTGTTTAACTTATTTTCTAAAACATTACCAAATTGTAACTTAATAAAGACAACACTTAATAATTTTTGCTGCCTCTATGTAAATTATATTCATACAACTATAGCATCTCCCCCGCACTTTGTTATAATTAAGGCTGTTTACTTCTTTGATTGTAGTTTTGTACAAATTCGATGTATGTTAGATTCAATTGAAAGTGCTATAGAAGATATTCGCAATGGAAAACTGGTAATTGTGGTAGATGATGAGGATAGAGAAAATGAAGGTGATTTTGTTGCGGCAGCAAAAATGGTTACTCCTGAGGTTATCAATTTTATGAGCAGAGAAGGACGGGGATTAATTTGTGCTCCACTTATAGAAGACCGTTGTGATGAATTAGGTCTTGAACTAATGGTTAACAGCAATACTTCTCTTCACGAAACACCTTTTACAGTTTCAGTAGACCTTCTAGGTCATGGTTGTACAACCGGTATTTCTACATACGACAGAGCAAAAACGATACAAGCATTAGTAGACCCCGCAACGAAACCGGAAGAACTTGGAAGGCCGGGTCATATTTTTCCTTTAAGAGCAAAAAAAGGTGGAGTACTCAGAAGAACCGGCCATACAGAGGCCACTATTGACCTGGCACGACTTGCAGGTTTTGAACCGGCTGGTGTATTAGTTGAAATTATGAATGAAGATGGATCAATGGCAAGGTTACCTCAGCTACAGCACATTGCAAGAAAATTTGATCTGAAAATTGTTTCAATTAAAGATCTGATTGAATACAGGCTCAAAAAAGATTCTCTTATTGAAGAAATTGTTAGAGTGGATATGCCTACTAAATACGGACATTTTAAACTGGTAGCATTTAAAGAAAAAATTACCGAAAGAGAACATTTGGCGCTGATAAAAGGAGAATGGCAAAAAGGAGATCCTGTACTTGCACGTGTACATAGCAGTTGCTTTACAGGTGATATTTTGGGGAGTTTTAGGTGCGATTGTGGCGAGCAACTGCACAAAGCAATGCAAATGGTAGAGGAGGAGGGAAAAGGAATTATATTATACATGAATCAGGAAGGAAGAGGAATTGGCCTTGTAAATAAACTAAAAGCGTACAAACTACAGGAACAGGGAATGGATACCGTCGAGGCAAACATTCACCTTGGTTTTGCAAGTGATGAACGTGACTACGGTGTAGGTGCGCAGATCTTAAGATATCTGGGTGCAACACGCCTTCGCCTGATGAGTAACAATCCCAAAAAGCGTGCAGGTCTGAAAGGATATGGAATCGAAATAGTTGATATCGTTCCAATCCAGGTCAAATCAAATCCTCATAACGAAAAATATTTGCAAACAAAGCGCGATAAATTGGGCCATGAGATTTTAAATGACCTTCTTGAAAATAATTAGAATCCGAAATTCACAGCGTCGGTAATTATTTGACTAAACATTTAAAACACTATTGCAAACAATTTTGTTTGCTTCTCAAAATTTTTCTCATTTTGTACTTCTGGTGCATAAAAAGTTAACAGATAACTGACTGTAAGCGCGATGTAAGTTTTTTATAAACAGAGTTAATGATAATTCCTAATTTGCAAACCAATTTTTAAAAATAAACTAATAATGAAAAAGTACAAAGCCGGAGTCGTTTACGGTGAGGAACTTGAGGCTCTTCTAAAAGACGCCAAAGAAAATGAATTTGCTCTGCCGGCAGTCAACTGCATTGGCACCAATTCAATCAATGCTACACTTGAGACGGCGGCTAAAGTAAATTCTCCTGTTATCGTTCAATTTTCAAATAGCGGTGCACAATTTATAGCAGGTAAAGGAATGCCTAATGATAACCTTCAGGCTAATATTGCCGGCGCTATTTCAGGTGCGTTACATATTCACAATGTGGCAAAGTATTATGGAGTTCCTGTTGTAGTGCATACTGACCATGCATCAAAAAAGTGGTTACCATGGATCAGTGGTTTGATAGATGAAGGAGAGCAATTTCATAAAGAGAAAGGACAGCCAATGTTCAGTTCTCACATGCTCGATTTATCCGAAGAGCCTTTAGAGGAAAATATAGAAACTTCAGTCGAATTCTTTAAAAGAATGGCTCCTTTGGGCATGGCCATAGAGATTGAATTAGGTGTAACCGGCGGAGAGGAAGATGGAGTAGATAATAGCGATGTAGAAAATGAAAAGTTATACACTCAGCCGAGAGAAGTAGCCCACGCTTTTGAGGAGCTGCGTAAAGTAGGTAACTTGTTTACTGTTGCAGCAGCATTTGGCAATGTGCACGGCGTGTATAGCCCGGGCAACGTTGAACTAAGACCTGAAATTCTAAGGAATAGCCAGCAATACATTCAGGAGAATTATGGCACCAGTGAAAAACCCGTGTTCTTTGTATTTCATGGTGGAAGCGGATCGCCTCAAGATCAAATTCGTGAAGCAATTGGCTATGGCGCTATAAAGATGAATATCGATACTGATATGCAATGGGCTTTTTGGGAAGGTGTTTTGAATAATTATAAAAAGAGCGAAGGTTATTTGCAGGGACAGTTGGGGAATACGGAAGGAGCGGATAGACCAAATAAGAAATACTACGATCCCCGTGTTTGGCTACGTAAAGGCGAAGAAGCGTTTATCAAAAGGCTTGAAGTGGCTTTTGATGATTTAAATTGTATCAACAGAAATGCTTAAAGCATTTTAAAATAAACGACACTTTTTTCAGTCTGATTTTGACGCTTTAAAAAACATTTTTCAACTTAAACTTTTGCTGATGCCAGAAACCCCTGACCAATATGCCATTGGTATCGATATTGGAGGAACGGGTACAAAATACGGTTTAGTAAATCACCGCGGCGATATCTCATACAGGGGTAGTAGTATTCGTACCAATGAGTATGACAATGTGGAGGATTTTGTCAACGATTTGTACAAAGAACTAAAACCTTCAATAGACGCTGTCGGAGTAGAAAATATAAAGGGAATTGGTGTCGGCGCTCCCAATGGAAATATTTATAGCGGAACCATCGAGTATGCTCCTAACTTACCCTGGAGGGGAATTATTCATTTAGCCAGCATGGTCTCCGATAAATTTGGCCTTCCATGCTCATTAACCAATGACGCAAATGCTGCGGCCGTAGGAGAAATGACTTATGGTGCTGCGAGGGGAATGAAGGACTTCATTATTATAACTTTAGGAACAGGGGTGGGCAGCGGAATTGTCTCAAACGGGCAATTAATTTACGGACATGATGGTTTTGCGGGTGAACTGGGCCATACTATAATAAGACCCGGAGGACGCCGCCATTATGGTACCGGCGCTTATGGCTCTTTGGAAAGCTATGCATCTGCCACCGGGATTGTGTTGACAGCGAAAGAAATGTTGGAGCACACTAATAAAGAAAGTTTGTTGCGCAATTATCCTTTTGATGAAATTGACTCTAAACTGGTGTACGAGTGCGCCATCCAGGGAGATGAGATGGCTCAGGAAGTGTACCGATTTACAGGACAGATCCTGGGCGAGTCACTTGCTAACTTT
>JBBPZJ010000006.1:0-13153 GCA_038199395.1 Chitinophagales bacterium | reverse complement strand
TTGAAGCCGACGAAAATCTTTTATGTCGCTTAAAAAAGTAGTAAGCATAGTGATAAAACTTTGTTTTCTAGTTAATTACAAAGTTATCCACATTCACAAATTTGCTTGCTACTTTTTTTTCTTAGAATTCTACAGCCCTGCAGGCTTGTTAATGTCGGCGGTTTTCAAACATTTTATAGTACCAAAAAATTTGTATTTTACTTCCTTCAGGAAATCAAACAGCAGTAATTGAATGATTGTATTAGAGCATGCCACTAAGCATTATAACGACATTAAAGCGGTAGACGAAATTTCTCTTTCCATCAAGGAAGGTGAAACCGTGGTGTTATTAGGAACAAGTGGTTGTGGTAAAACTACAACACTAAGAATGATCAACCGCCTTATTGAGCCTTCGTCAGGAAAAATTACAGTTGATGGAAAAAACATAAAAGAACAGCCTGTAGAAGCGCTAAGGCGGGGAATAGGATATGTGTTACAGCACCATGGTTTATTTCCTCACTATACAGTCGCTGAAAATATTGCAATAGTTCCAAATTTATTAAAGTGGAGCAAGAAAAAGATAGAAGACCGGGTTGCTGAGTTGCTTGAAAAATTACAACTGCCAGTATCTGTCGCAGGCTTATTTCCGGCAGCACTAAGTGGTGGCCAGCAACAACGTGTGGGGTTAGCAAGAGCTTTAGCCGTTGGCTCCCCTGTTTTATTAATGGACGAACCACTAGGCGCCCTCGACCCGGTAACACGTGCAGGTATAAGGAGCGAGTTTAAGCACCTCGACGAATTAAAAAGAAAAACTATACTTATGGTAACCCACGACATTCAGGAAGCATTCGAGTTGGGAGACCGTATTTGTCTTATGAATAACGGTAAAATTGTTCAGATAGGAAGTGCTAAAGAATTATTATTTAAGCCTGCAAACGAGTTTGTTGCCACCTTTTTAAAAGGACAACAGTTTCAACTTGAACTCGAAAGCATCGTACTGAACGATGTGTGGCAATTTTTGCCAAAAGCAATTGATGGAATTGAGGAGAGATCGTTGCAGCCCGGAGACAGTTTATGGCAGGCGATCGAAGTTATTTCTGCTGCTGGTCAATCTACCTCACGGTTTGTTGCTACGGTAAAGAATGATAAAAAGCAAGTGGATGTAGCTTCTCTGATGGCTGCATATACTCATTTCAAAAACCTAGTTAAGCATGAATGAGCCGCAAAGCCTTTTGAGTTTTATGCAACAGCAGTCAGATAAACTGCTGGAGCAAATGCTTGCCCATATCGGATTAACCTTTATCTCTTTGCTTTTATCTATATTGATTGGGATTCCTGCCGGTATTTTTATCAGCAGAAAAAAGAAATGGAGTGCAGCCGTTCTTGGATTTGCAGGTGTATTGCAAACAATACCGAGCATTGCTTTACTCGGCTTCATGATTCCTTTGTTAGGAATAGGAGCTAAACCTGCCATTGTTGCTTTAATGCTCTACGCTTTGCTACCCATCATCCGCAACACTTATACGGGAATTACTCAGGTCAATGCTGCTGTTACGGATGCTGCAAAAGGAATGGGCATGACTTCCTGCCAAATTCTTTCCAAAGTTGAATTTCCTTTGGCAATGCCGGTAATACTTGCAGGTATAAGAACTGCAACGGTAATAAATGTAGGGGTAGCTACACTCGCGGCATATATTGCTGCAGGTGGCTTGGGTGAGTTTATTTTCGGTGGCATCGCCTTAAATAATACTAACATGATTTTAGCAGGTGCTATACCTGCTGCTTTGCTGGCAATTATTTTTGATTTTTTACTTTCAAAAGTTCAAAATATTAAAATAAGGAAGACCAGGGTTCTTGTTTTAGCCATTCCCGCTATTCTGGTGGCACTTTCCTCTTTTTATTTACTTCCGACAGCTATAAAAGGTAAAATGCTTGCAGGTTTTACACCTGAGTTTATGGGCAGAAGCGACGGTTACCTGGGATTAAGAGATAAGTACAAGTTGAACATAAGAACAGTCGTTATAAGTGATGCGGTTATGTACAAAGCTGCTTTTGAGAATCAATTAGACGTAATAAGCGGGTATAGCACAGACGGAAGATTGAAAGCGTATGATCTTCTTGTGCTCGTCGATGATAAAACAATTTTTCCACCTTATTATGCTGCTCCTATAGTAAGACTCGAAGCGTTACAAAAATATCCCCAACTCGAGCCGGCTTTAAATTTATTATCCGGCAAAATCAATGATTCTATAATGACGGATCTTAATTACAGAGTGGATGAATTAAAGCAATCGCCAGAACAGGTAGCTAAAGAGTTTTTAGTAAAACAAAATTTATTTAAAGAACCTCGTAATGGCAAAAGCGGAATTGTAAGACTGGGTTCTAAAATTTTTGGAGAACAATACATTTTACTGCAGATGTATTCCATGCTAATAAAAGGCAACACAGATTTGGCAGTAGAGACTAAAACAGGTTTGGGAGGTACTAAAATCTGTTTCGATGCGCTAACCAATAACCAAATAGATCTATATCCTGAATACACGGGAACAGGACTTCTTGTGATCCTGCAAACGAACAGCGAACAGGTACAAAAAATAATCGGGAGCAGAGATCTGGTGTATAATTATGTTAAGAACGAGTTTCTTAGCCGATATCAAATCAAATGGTTGAAACCAATTGGATTTAATAATGCCTACGCATTAATGATGCGAAGAAAACAGGCAGAGGAATTGAACATCCGAACTATTTCAGATTTAAAAATGTTTATTGATAATAATTGACAAAATGAATTTTTTAGATAGATATAAAGCGGTTAGAAAAAGAACGGAAACAATTTGTGAGCCGCTGGAAACAGAAGATTTTGTTGTGCAGCCGGTTGCAGATGTAAGTCCACCAAAATGGCATATAGGTCATACGACCTGGTTTTTTGAAACATTTATTCTTAAGACTTATGTAGAAGACTACAAAGAATTTAATACTGATTATAACTACGTTTTTAATAGTTATTATGAAACGGTTGGTGCCAGGGTTATAAGAACAGACAGGGGTAATTTAAGCAGGCCAACAGTAAAAGACATTTTTGAATACAGGAAATATGTAGACGAAAGAATGGCGGAATTACTTAGTACGAATTACAAAGAAGAGTTAAATGAATTGCTTGAACTTGGTTTTAACCACGAAGAACAGCACCAGGAACTGCTGTTAACAGACATAAAGTACATTCTTGGTAACAATCCTTTGTTTCCTGCATATAACAACAAAGTTGGTGTTGCTAAGCAAAACACTTCAGCAAAAGACCCTATCACTATTGATGAAGGAATGTATGAAATAGGTTTTGAGGGAAGAGGTTTTTTCTTCGACAACGAATTTGGAAGACACAAAGTGTACCTGCCAAAGTTTTCTATTGCAACATCACTTGTTACAAATGGCGAGTTCATTGAATTTATAGAAGCAGGCGGTTATAGCGATTTTAAATATTGGCATGCCGAAGGTTTTGATTGGGTAAAAAGCAATTCTATTCAATCACCTATGTATTGGCATTTGGTGGATGGAGAATGGATGTACTACACCTACCAGGGATTAAAAGCGGTAGATCTTAATGAAAGCCTTAACCATGTTAGTTTTTATGAAGCCTCGGCTTTTGCGTCGTGGAAAGGAATGCGTCTGCCTACTGAGTTCGAATGGGAAGTCGCCGCAAATCAGTTTGAATGGGGTAGCCGATGGGAGTGGACCGAAAGCGCTTACCTGCCCTATCCGGGTTTTAAAAAAGCGCCGGGAGCTATTGGTGAATACAATGGCAAGTTTATGGTAAACCAGAAGGTTCTTCGCGGTGCTTCTGATGTCACTTCGCCCGGTCATAGCCGCATCAGTTACCGCAACTTTTTCCATCCCCACCTGCGCTGGCAATATACCGGCATCAGGTTAGCACAATAACTAAACATGAGTCAATTTTTATCGGATGTTTTACAGGGATTGTCTTCAAAAGATAAGTTTCTGCAGTCGAAATATTTTTATGATGAAAAGGGTGACAAGCTGTTTCAGAAAATAATGGGCAGTAATGAGTATTATCCCACAAGGTGTGAAATGGAAATTTTCACACATAAAACAAATGAACTGGTAGCAGTTTTAACAGAGCGACAGACTGAATTTGACATAGTGGAACTAGGGGCAGGTGATGCAACAAAATCCATTCATTTACTGAAAGGGCTTTTGGATAATAAAGTAACCTTTACTTATTTTCCCGTTGATATTTCTCTCAATGTTATCAATCAACTGCATCAAAATCTTCCAAAAGAACTGCCGGGGCTGAATTTAAAGGGGCTTAATGGCGAATACTTTACCATGCTGGAAAAGGCAAAAACACTATCAGACAAAATAAAAGTCGTTCTTTTTTTAGGTAGTAATATAGGAAACGTTGCATTAGACAAAGCGGGTGAATTTGCTAAGTCGCTAAGAGGGCATTTAAAACCGGGAGATCTTGTTTTGATTGGATTTGATTTAAAGAAAGATCCTAAAACCATTTTAGATGCTTATAATGATAAAACCAGCTACACTCGGGACTTCAATCTAAATCTTCTGGCTAGGATTAACAATGAGCTAAACGGCAACTTTTGCCTTGACAACTTCTATCATTACCCAACATACGATCCCCGAACTGGAGCGTGTAGAAGCTATCTTGTAAGCAACAAGGACCAAAAAGTTATGGTCGGAGGTAAGGATTTTGGGTTTAAAAAAGGAGAACCGATTTCAATGGAAATATCTCAAAAATATACAGTTGAACAAACGGATGAACTTGCAAGGCAAAGCGGCTTTGAGCCTTTGCATCACTTTTATGATTCTAACAAATGGTTTTTAGATGCGATCTGGAGATGTGTTTGAATGAACAGTTCCCTCAATTTTTCATAGTCTATTTTCGAGTTGTGCCTTGGGTCGCGTGGTATCTTCTTCAGAAAAAAAAGTTCTTCAAATTCATGACCGTCATTTTTTATCTTATGTTCTACCCGATCTCTTTGTAATTTGTCTTTCAGTTCAATTACGGCTGTAATTTTTTCATTCAGCAGCATAAGTGTTCCGATTACCACTCCACCAATGGTTTGAAAATAATTTTCATAAATGAAAGGATAAAATATTCTGCTGTCTTTTTTAATTAAAGCGCTGCATCTTCCTGTTAAAAACAGCGTGCCGTTTTCTGTAACGCAGCCGCTATCACCTGTTCTGTGCCAGCACTTGCTTCCAAAGAATATTTTATTTCTTTTCAAGGCTTCTTCATTATTGAAATACTCTTGCAGTACATGATCTCCGCTCACTATGATTTCACCAATCTGTTTTAATGGCAACTCTATAGCTGATAATTCTTCTTCTGACCTAATATCAATCTCGGCATCAATAATTTGAATAATTTTTACTTCTGCACAATCATGTATTTTACCGACGTTGAGCCCATGAAGAATATTATTTTTTTCCTTTATGAGTATTTTAATATTAATAGAACTAATAGGTTCCGCTTCAGTTGAACCATATACCACTTCGACTTTTGCATCTGGAAAGGCTTTATCATAAATTGCTGCTTCGAGCGGGAAAACAGGAGCGCCGCCTGTGAAAATCTTTTTCATTTGCGGCATTGAAATTCGCTTACTAATAATATATTCTGAAACCTTTTTCACAAAAAAAGGTGAAGCGATAATGCTGTTTACAGAATGCTTTTTAAGCTGTTGTATTATTTTTTGCGGTTGCAAAGAATTAGGCTTGCTTCCCTTAAAATCTGCAATCACAGATGTAGAGCCGGTGGCAAGGTTTATCAGCAGCACAATAGGAAGAACAGCCATTGTAACATCATCTTCTTCCGGTTCCATTTTTTCTTTCAGGGCTTTAAATTGTTGAAACAGGAACCCATGTGTACGCTTTGCTGCTTTCGGTGTTCCCGTGCTACCGGTAGTAAAAGTAATCAACGCCGTATCTCCTTTTAAGGTAACCGGAAACGCATTATTCGAATGAGTGAATGAATATCGTGTTCCCAGTTTAATTGGAATTTTTTGCAGTTCAGATGAAAACAGCGCTAGTATCCTTGCTTTAAATATTCCGATGAATGCTTTGCATTGCGCTACTTTACAACACTCTTCCATCCTTTTTTTGCTCACCCATTCATCCAAAAAAACGGCAGCAGCGCCTATTTTAAACAAAGCAAGAACAATACGGTACAAGTTAATACTCATCGGCACAAAAACTAAAACCCTGTCACCTTTGCCAATTCCTTTGCTCTGTAAATAATATGCAGTGTCTGTCACCTGCTTTTCAAATTCACCGAAAGAAATTTTTCTGTCTTTAAAAATGATAGCTGTTTTCGACGGATATTTTTTAGCCGTATCAAAAAACAAATCAACGATATTAAAGGCTTCACTCATTTTTGTTCATTCTCTGTTATTTTCCTGATATTCGATAAATTTTTTTTAAAGGTAGGTTTGATTACATAAGCAGCGATGTACATTTTAATTTTCCCATATCATCGGTTCTGCGTCTTTAAAAAAGACCGTAAAAGTCAACCTGCATTTCTTTTCGCTGATTCTTTCATACAATTGCTCAGTAGCTAAATGTTCTGCTGTCATTGCAAAACCTATAAGATTATATATGCTCAGCCCTCTTTTTTGATTTTGAGCTGCTTCAGTTATTAACTCATCCCATTGCATCCCTTTTTCATTCCGGTTGCGAAAGCATCTTCTAATGCTGCCACGAGTTCCGTTGGTAAAATTTTCGGGGTTTAGCACGGTAATGTGGTCTACAAAAGACGACCACAGGGAGGCATTGTTCGAATTGCCAAAAAAATTAAAAATTTTTTCTGCAGGAGCATTTATTTCTATGGCGTGTTTAATTAGCCTGTACGAAAATCCTTTGTACGAACTAAAAGGGCTAAATGCAATCACTGCTGATAGAAGCAAAGAAAGAGACAGAAAAACACACAGCAGTTGCTTAGCCGTCTTCTTATAGTTCTTTTCCATACAAGACATAGCTTTTGAAGCTATTTCCATAGAAGTTTTTAGAAATGGGTGTGGAGGTTCCTTCCTGGTACATGAACGAATGAATGATAGTTTTATATTGTTTTTCGATTACTTTCCGATACATCATATTGCCCATAACATGCCCAATCCCGGTCCATTGTTTATCAGGATGCCTTGCAATTGTTTTAACAATGATTGTTTTTTCTTCTTTTTTATAAAAGTCATTGATACAGAAAAAGTACCCGATAAGATTGCCTTCAGCATCTTCTGCCATAATCACAAACTCCGCATCAATAAGCCCTTTTGTTTCAGCATATTTCTTTATAAACTGCTCTTTACTTATTGGGGTATAGAGGAAGTTTGAATTGAAGGCAACAGCATTAAGAAAGAAAATTTTTTCTAACTCTTTTTCATAATCCTGTAAATTGATATTCCTGAAAGTAACGCCTGCCACTTTAAGTTCATTTTCTCTTTTCAAAAGAGCGGGGTTATCAGATTTTGCTTCAGTATCAATACTCGAAAAGTACCTGCCTATGATATCAAATCCGGAATTGGAAAAATGCTCATTGTAGTATAAATGATGATACGGCTCGAGAAAGAAGTGGGGGTGATTGTGATGAACACTGAAACGATAAGAGTCCCATGTGCTTCCGTTCATTGGTCCGATTAAAAATTCAGCTCCCCCTTTTTTTGCTTGTGAAGAAATATGCCGGAGTAATGCATGAGCACTTTCCTTATCATTCACCGATTCATAATTACCAATGCAGAATGCTTTTTTATGTTGATATTTCAGGTGAGGATTATTGTATAAGGCAGCACGGGCGTGTACTCTGCCAGCCTTTATCAACATAAAGCAAGCTTCTAAGTATTCTTCATTCATGCTTTCCGGAACTTTAAAACGAAGGCTATCGGCAGGATAAATTTCTTTTGGAAAATTTTCAAACAAATTAAAATGATTGTCTCCATGTTTTAGTTTCACAATGTCAGTCATATACTAAAGTTAATACAAGAACAGTGCAGAAAGGGATTGTAATATTGTCTAATCCTTTTGTGCTTAATGCTTCTGTTATGGTTGTTGCCGATGCAATCAAAATCGCTATGAGCAGCCCGCTTTTTATATGAAAGTTGCCGGATGAAAAAAAGTAGAATAAGATAATAGTGAGAACAACTGAAGAGAAAAAAAATGCCGCTGAACCCATAACTGTTTTTGTATCCTGCCTTATATGAAATATACCATACGGCCACCGTTTTCCAACCAAGGCAGCAACCGGGTCGCTAATGGCCATAGTAAGAATGGGAAGATAGAAGAACAGGAGGTTACTGTGAAAGTAGTTGTAAGCAAGATAACAACCATAAACAGCAACGGGATACAATAAACTTCCATACGAAATTCGGTTGATGGCATTTATAGACGGCAGTAAATTAAATTTTAAACTTAGAAAAAGAATTAGCGCAAAACTTGCGCACAGCAATAAAACGAACCAATGATTCCTGAGCATAAGTGGAAAAAGCATGGTGACAATACCGGTTCCGATATGCACAATTTTCCTTGTTCCCTCAGCCTTTATTTTTAATTTATGGTAAAGCATTTCTGCCATTGCAAAAAGAGAGAGAAACAAGCCGGCCAGTAGTGCAGTATTAATAATTTCCTTGCTCATTTTATTTTTTCGATGATGCATTGATTGTAGAAAAAGCCTTTGTCCCTTTTGCTTAAGGCAAGTGACAATTCTTTTTCATACTGCACTTTTCCGGGAAAAAGTTCTGAAACCCTTCTGTGAACCATTAAATTCCAATAGGCCAGTTTACCATTTTTTTCCATTCCGTTTATTAATGCTTCTGCAGTAGATGCAAATGTTCTTTCATCCATATATTCAAAAATATTAGAGAGATTCATGGCTCCGAATTTTCCATAATCCTCAATTGCTTGCTGAGCAAAACCTTGTTTTATTATCAGGCGGTCTATATTTGATTTTATGATTTCGAAATTTTCTTTCCGCATGTAATGAGGCAACAATGCTCCGAAATTTCCTGTCAGGCTGAAATGCAGCATAAAATTTTTCTGAGCTTCTTCTGATTGCAAATGCGCCGCAGCTTTGTTATAAATAGTTTGCGAAACGGAAACCTCCACTTCTTTCATAAACCGGGGGTCCCGGCCAAATTTGCCCATGATATATTTGCTAAAAAAAATTTTAAACAAGAGCTTCCATTTCCACGTGTTCCATTTTTCTTTATAAAAATGCTCCTGCTCCGTTTTTGTTTTACTGCTTAACAACATTGCCACCGTGTTCTTTGAATGAATCCGCGGTAAAATGCTTTGACTGAACATCTGAAAATACTTTTCAAACTTACCTGCATATATTACTCCGCGGTGAATAAGTGAAATATTTTTCTCCCAATAACCAACAGCTTGAGGACTCATTTCGTCTTTTATGCATTCAAACAATTCCATTCTTTTTTCTGATGCTGAGAAACCAAGAAACTGCAATGCTTCTTCATAATTTAATTTTTTGATAGCTGCTTTTTTTAGCTCAATTAAATGCAATTGTATTTTATTAATGTCTATCGCAACAACTATGTCGGGCTTAGCAGTAAGTAACGAAAAGCTGTTATCTCCGGCGGAGCCGATAGAAAGGATTTTACTTCCTTCAGCCGGTGTTAAACCTTCCAGCAGAATGTCTGCATCTTCCCAGCAATTTGCATAGCGGATGATGCCAAAGTTTACTTTATCTGTCAGATCATCACTCATGATTTTTGATAATTTCTATAGCTCCGGTACTGCCATCCATTTGAATTTCATCGCCTGTTTTCAATGTTTTCAACAGCCCTGAAACGCCTACTATACAAGGCTTCCCCATTTCCCGCGATACAATGGCTGAATGGCTCAGCACACTTCCACGCTCTGTAATAATGCCAGATGCACCAGGGAAAAGCGTTACCCATCCAGGGTCGGTGCTTGATGTAACCAATATGTCGCCATTAAGGGTCGAAGTTTTATCAGGATCTAAAATCACTTTTACTTTCCCTCGTACCACTCCTGGGCAGCACCCGATTCCTTTGAGGTCTCCATCAGGTTTTTCAACTTTGCCTGTATTGAAGAAATTGTTAGCATGGTAAACGGTACCATAAGTAGCAAATCGTTCGGATGGGGGCTCTTGTTTCTTGTAATTATCAAAATCAGTTTTACGAAGTGCAATTAACGCTTTAATATTTTGCGTAACCGATGTGCCCCCTATAAAGGAAAAAATTTCATCGTTGGTTAAATAAAAAATATCACGTGCATCTTCAATAATTCCCTGCAGATAAAACCGGTGGCCAATGGCTGAAAACATTTCACGTACCATTCCAAAAGCTCTCGTCCTTTCATAACGAAGATTTTCGCGGGAACTGACAAGGTCTCGCGCCATCTTCAGGGTCCGCTTCAATTTCCATTTTTTGTACCATTTGTTTTTTAGCCATTCTTCTAATTCCCTTTCTGCATTTCTCCGGATTTCTTCTTCTATTTTGCCTGAAGTGTTAGCTGCTGTAATTCCGGTTTCTACATACGATTTTAATACTTTAATAAATTTTGACGGCTCCTGGGTATAAGAAATTGTTTCCAGCTTTAGTTCTCCTATGCATCGATCTCCAAAGTCATTAATATAACCGTCAATGTTTTTTTTTAATGATTGATATTTTGCGGCTTTTTGAGATGCAATTTTTTTCCAGATGTCTATTTCATTTTCTGAAAGAAATAATTCTTTTAATTCTTCATCTGCAGAAATTATAGTAGCCAGTGCAATGCTTCTGTGAATGGGTTGTGTAGATATAATATCGCTGCTTCCGCACAACAGGTCGTTATGGATATTCGGATTGCTGCTAACGCCGTATTTTTTGCAGCGCTTCTGCAGCATTCCGTATCCTATCATCGCAAAGAAATCGTTCAGCAACGGAGCTTTCCATTCGTTTAGTAATGTTTTTTCAAATACTACGTATAGTTGCATTAATTCATCAGCACTCTTTTCTCCAAAATTAATCTTCTTATAATTAGCTATAGTTGTATTCAATAAAGCTGTAAATTCTTTTCTTTTTGCCGGAAGAGCGAGAAACCTTCGATACATATTGACACCCATTTTAAAAATTTGCCACCAGGCTTTCCCTTTTGAAAGTCTGTAGCTTTCGGGAATGTCAAACCGTTCTTTTACACCCATCATGCTCTCCATAAAGCGGGCATTGATACTGTAACCCGGACCCATAGCCAGCATGTGATACCATGTTTTCAGGTTGTAATAAACTCTTCCGTTAATCAGCCCTAATGTATTGGCAAAAACTCTTTCGTTTTGTTTGATTACATCCTGGCTAATTCCCATATATCCGGCAAAAAACTTATAGGCACCTTCATACGATTTGCTGATGAAAGAAAAGGTCAGCGGCGTGGTTACACCGGGATAAGACTCGATAATATTGCTGTTATCCCAGACAATATAGGCGCCCGATGGGTCATTTATTTTATGAAGTGTAGTGATGGGTCTTGCCTGTAAAATAAACAGCTTGTCGTTCTTTACGGCAAATTCAATATCCTGCGGTGTTCCATATTCTTTAAAGAGATTATCCAGCATAGTCTCTAATTCAAAAAGGTGAGTATCGGTTAAAGAAGGTAAGCTTTGTTTTTCTTTAGCTACTGCTGTTTGCTTTATTCCGCCCTCACTTGCCAAATCCAACACTATTTCATCCGTTTTATTAGCAAGCTGTGTGGTAATGGCACCGTTGTTAATAATAAAATTATCAGCGTTTAACTTGCCGGAAACCAAACCCTCCCCTAAACCAAAAACTGAACTAATCCATTTTTCGTTTTTATTCCCATTAACAGGATTTATCTCAAATGCTACCCCGGCAGCTTCTGCATCAATCATTTCCTGAATGATGACAGCAATTCCCGACGTATGCTGAAGGTTATTGTTCTTGCGGTATTCTTTAACCCTTTCAGTAAACAGGGAACACCAGACACTTTTTATCTTCTGTGCAAGGTTGTCTTTGGTTACAAACAAATAACTTTCAAATTGCCCGGCAAATGAAAAGCCAGCGCCGTCTTCATCCATCGCAGAGGACCGTACGGCAAAATATTTCTTACCAGGGAAATTTGAAACGATATCGTCGATTGTATTTTGAGGAATATTGATGTATTGAATAAAGTCCGTTATTGTTTTATGATCTGAATTCAAAATTTCTTTAGGTAGTAACGCCAATAAAACTTCTTGTGGAAGTACAACAAATGGTGGAACCTTCGCTCCCATTGCAGTAAGACGAAAAAGATTTTGTGCCTTGCCGCCAATGCCAAAGCTTTTGATTGATCCCTCGTGTGTGATAATAGGATACATCAGCTAAATAAAAGTTTTGAAATCATCGGTCCGCCACCAAGGGTTAAATACATTGCTATTGTCCATAATGCAGAAGCGTATTCAATGCTCTTTGATATCTTTTGAGATTTCTTTTTAAGAAAGAAAAAAGCCGGCAATAAACATAACAGGAAAACAGAACCAAGAACAATAAACGCAACTGTTCCATAACCGGCAAAAACACTTGCTGCAATGCTTAACATGAGGGTAACGAGCAAAATGAAAATCCATAGTATTACAGCCTTGTTTGCTCCAAGCAGGAACGAGTACGTTAATACTCCTTCCGATTCCTTTTCAGGTATGCGTATTTTTCTTCCGATTTCCAAAACAATTCCGTTCATGTAAGAGACTGCAAAAAAGAAAAGCAGTCCTTTGGGCGGATGTACGCCCGCTACATTCCAATCGAGCCCGCTGGCATACATATCAATCAGCGGAATAATAAACATGTGAGAAGTGACATACCAAAACTGGTGTTTCTTCAGCCATGCAGGCACGAAAAATTCTTTTCCCATTAATAGCAAATAAGCAATAACTATAAAATAAATAATCAGCATCTGCCGGAAAAAGAACAGGTTGACCGTTATTTGTAATATCACAATTGCGCTTCCTGTCAATGCGAGTTCACGTAATGAAATCAATCCTCTGGGCACGGCAAGTTCTCCTCTGTATTTAGCATCATCTTCGGCATCTTTAAATTCATCAAATATTCTTACCAGAAGGAAAAGAGAAATAGTGATAAAAATGCCGGTGAGAAAAGTTTTGGCGCTAACAAAACCTGCGGCCCCTCTGCAAATCCTGGAGTATGAGATT
>JBBPZJ010000005.1:0-4877 GCA_038199395.1 Chitinophagales bacterium | reverse complement strand
TCAGTAGGAAACTTCTTTTTGAAATCCTGAATGGTAAGACCGTTGAACATACTAATTAGTTTAGCTCAAAAATACTAAAATATATAGTAAAATCAATGGCTTGCGAACCTTCTACCTAATCCTATAAAATTATTAGAGCAATATTCGTCTATCGTTGCCTTTGTGCGAATGTCATCTGCTTGGTTATTTATTCCTGATTTAAAATCAATGACTGTTGCACCTGAAGCAGAAACCGCTTTCTTTCGCACACTGTTCCGGCTTTTAACATCGCCTTTATCACGCAGCTCCTCGATGACTATATTTTCAAAATTCATCAAATACTTAAATTTTTGCAGATAGCTATAAACTTCGTGATTCTCCTCTAAAGCAATTAACCTTCCGGGAAGCCTACAAATTTTATTTAGATCTGACGAATAGCTCTTTTATGTCTTCCTACGTCAACTACAGTGTATCCCTTTGATAAAGCGTTTAATATAAAAGGAAGATATTCTTTACTGTTACTGTTTTTGTCTATAACAGGATTGACAGAAAGTTTTAGAAGCTCATACATTCTAAGGGCTGCCGAAAAAATTTTATTTGAATACAGAGGCTGCACAACATTGCTATTATACATATATACGTGTTAAAAGATGAAATAGTATTGTTTGCCTTAGATTTTTTAAGAGGTCTTGCTACACAGTTAAATGGGTAGCAAAACCTCTTACATATTTACCTTACGGTTATTGCTTTAACAAAGTTGCCTGACGCATCAAACTCCAATCCGTACTTAGTTGAGTTAGCATCTATAAAAACAGCATAACCGGCAGCCGCTCCATTTGACTTAATTACAAAAGCATGTTTAAAAACATAGTTAGGGTAAGTAGCCGATAAGTAAGTAAGTGTAGCGGCAGGCAGTGCATCCCGATCGATGGAAGCAGGGCGACCTGGATGGGCAGGCAAGGCAGAACGTTTAACAAAGGCGCCGTTAGCATCGAAAACAGTTGCATACGGGCTTCCATTTACACTTAATATTACAATGCTGTTGTCTTTGCCTTTGAAAGCCCGAACCAAGGTGTCCTGGGAATAATTAGTGGCAAAGTAAGAGGTTATTGCAAAAGGCAAAGCTGTAAGCACAATAGTGTCGCGCTTCAAACCATCCCGATCTTCAAAACGACCACCATGATGAAAGCCACGGCCCCCTAAATCACGACCCTCACGCTGCTCTAATACTTTAACCAATGCCCCTGTAGCATCGAACTTTAAACCCACCGGTTTGTCGTTGAATTTGATAACAACAACATAGCCCGCCAGTGTACCTGCTGCATCGTTGTCGGTAAATGCCTTTTGAAAAGTATAACCGGCATAGTTAGCAGTTAAGTAGGTATCAACTGCGGCGGGTAAACTACTAAAGGCAATTGAGTCTGTGTGATGATGCGATGCGCATGTTCCTACAATATAGACAGAGTCTCCATCTGCAGATGCTGCTGCAGAAACAGCTATGGCCTGGGTTGCGGAAATAATAGATTGATTTGGATCTGTTGCTCCATTTTCGAGAGAAGCATCTTTTTTGCAGGAGGCAAAAGAAATTAATGCAAGACTAAGTGTAGCGAGTTTAAAAACATTGTTTGTTTTGATCATCTTTTTTTTTCATTTTGTAAAAGGTTTGTTTTAGAAATATTTGTAATTGTTTAGCTATTAAAAGTCTCAGAAATGCTTACTTCGACAGGTACACTCATAGATGTGCCATTCACCAATAAGATGTTCTTTTTTTCTTCTGAAAATTTTGTGTTTAAACGACCAGTACTAATAGCAACCGAAGCTGTGCTAATGCATGAACCGGTAAAGTTGTTTCATATCTATAGTGAAGTAGATGTAGAAGTAAAAAGGAATGGTTGGGTTACAAGAATAAAAGTTTTGCTCATTAACACAATTTTTCAACAACCATTTTTTCTTTCTTTATTCTATTTACAATTTGACGTGAAGCGTTAGCGCATCGGACTGTAACCCGTTACTTCTGTTGTAATGGCCGTAGCGGATTTCGAGGCTCTTGAAAGTTTGTATTCCTAACACTCCTTTTGGCGGTGCTAGTCTTACACCCGCTCCAAAATAATTACTACTAAATTTTGATAAATCATAGTCGCTTGTATAAAAACTTTCTGAGGGATTATGCTGCGAATAACCTGCAAAATAATCTGCTGCAGTTTGAGTATAAAAGCGATAAAATGGACTGAAGGAAACAAAAGGCGTTATCTTAATGGCAGTCTCCAGCTCTATTGTATGGGCCTTCACGCCCCAATCATCCTGGTAATATCTGTAAAAAGAACGTAAGATGAGATTGTCACCCAAAAAGTAGTTGGCTCTTACACCCAGCGGCAGTTTTGATCTTTGATCGGGTAAAGTCTCCGATTTCAATGATCCGTCAGTAAAATAAACTCTCTGATACTTAGTTGCCAGCAGTCCTTTTTGATAAGCAGGATCGACCAGAAACATTATTTGTAAACGTTGATTGATTACTTGAGAGTAAGATAAAGAAAGACTAAAAGAATTTCTTGGGTTATAATCAATAGTGCCCCGGTCCTTGCGATTTCCCGAACTGTATCCTGAAGGTTTTAATTCATATGGGTAGATTACTTGCCAGGTGTCGAAGAATGTTTGAAGTTTTGCACTGAATTCGCTGTTTTTATTCTTTGAGGTTTTTGCAAAATTTAGTCCTGCGCCAACCGACTTATAATCATACTCACTCGAGAAAGAGGCGTTTATTCCAATGTTAGTGCCCTTTGTTTCGTTTTCAATGTTCCAGGAAGCGGATGGATAAAAACGGGTATCGCTCATAGACGCCGACGAAATAGTTCTTGGGTCTATCTTATCTGATGATGCAGAGGTATAATGGTCAACCCCTACTTCAACGCCTACAATATGCCTGCGTTGTTTGCTGTCATACTTTGACATCTTTAAGTCGATGGTGTTAGCAAAGTCAGTTAAGTTTTCGCTTCCGATGCCGCCGGTTACCGCCGAGTTATTTCCATTTTGATGATAGTAACCCGACACGAAATTTACTTCATCGAGTAGTAACTTTCGGGGCTTGTACGTCGAGCTGTCTTGCGCTGTTTGGTTTTGAGAAAAGGCACTTAAAACGCCTATATACATTCCTATAACAGCCAATGATAACTTTCTCATGTATATATATTAATGAAACCCTTTTAAATGTTGAATGAGGAGCTAATTGAAAAGTCGAAAGCAATTTTTCAAGCGGTTGATAATAGTTGTTAGTTACACCCGCAACCGCCTCCGGTTTTTCCGCCGTTAGCACCCGATGCAGCTTCCCTATAAGACTGAAAGCTTTGTTCGAACTTTTGCACTTTTCTTGCAGATAATTCCATTTCGGCATCATTGATTCGTGACTTCTGGTACTCCTTCACATTGCTGCAAGAGGTGAGAAAAAAGCCAAAAAGAAGGCAAAGAAGTAATACCTGTTTTGTTCGTTTATTTGTCATCAGGTAATTTTTATCTTACTGGAAGTGTATAATTTATCATCATCATCAATGACAATGCAGGCAATACCTTTCATTTGGTTAATAAGATCAAGACCTGCATGTATACCCATTACGGTAACCGGAGTAGCAAGTGCATCCGCCAGTTCGGCGCTCGCACAAATGATAGTAACACTCTTGATGCCCGAGACGGGAAATCCTGTTTTTGGGTTAATGGTGTGAGAGTATTTTTTGCCATTGATAGTTACAAACTTTTCGTAACTGCCCGACGTAGCAACCGCCATTTGACTGATGTCTAAATAAGAAAAAGGATGCTGTTTAGTATTTGGATCTGCTATGCCCACTGTCCACGGGTTACCGTTGGGCTGCGTGCCCCACGTCGTTAAATCACCTGCAGCATTTACCACACCGCCCGAAACCCCATTCTGCTCCAAAATCAGCCTGGCCCTGTCTGCTGCATAACCTTTACCAATTCCACCAAAACCAATTCGCATTCCTTTTTCTTTCAGGAAGACCGATGTTGTCTCCTTATTCAGAATGATATTTTTATAATTGATAAGCCTCACCATTTTTTTTGCAGTAGCTGCATCAGGCAAAGCCGTCATTGTTTTATCAAAATTCCAGAAGCGCTTGTCTATAGAGCCATAAGTAATATCAAATGCACCCTGGGTGAGGTCAGAAATTCTAATGCAGCGACCAATCAAATTGAACACCTCTTTATCAACCCTTACCGGCCTTATTCCCGCATTTGCATTTATTTGATTTGTCTGGCTGTTTTCGTTAAAAGTAGTGAGTAACCGTTCGATCCTTCTTATTTCTGAAATTGCACTTTCTATCAGGTTTTCGCCCCATTGTTCATCATCGCTTACTACGCTTATCTCAAACCGGTTTCCCATCAGCTTTAATACCCGTTTTTGCAGCGTTGCACGAGCATATTCAGTTGCCTGCATGTTGAAATGTTTTTATTTCGTCTACAAATTTTTCGGCTGTCTCATCAGGAAGTCCGTCCCATTGTTTTAAAACCTGGCCGTTTGCATTTAGTAATACTGTCAACGGAAATCTTCCTAACGGATTGTACTTTTCTGCTAAGGCTTCGTTCTCTTTTACCTGTTGTTTGGGGAGTTCATTTTTTTTGTATCGTGGAAAGTCAGCATTTACTAATACCAGGTTTTTTGAAGAATAATTCGCAAATGTGTCTGAAGAAAAAATTTCTTTCTTTAGTCTGATGCACGGTCCACACCAGTCGGATCCGGAGAAGTTTAAAATTATCAATTTATTGGACACGGCGGCCTCTGCTCTGCCTTTTTCAAGATGGGTTAGCCAGGTGGGCCAAACCAGGGATAGTGAAAGTAACACCGACAGAATGTTCATACCTTTTTCTAATTTTTATATAAATCAATAACTAAT
>JBBPZJ010000004.1:0-5543 GCA_038199395.1 Chitinophagales bacterium | reverse complement strand
TGGATTGAAATCATGCAATGAATTTCTACAAATAGTCAGGTGCGCTGCACCTAATAAAGGAGTGAGGGATTAATATCATATACACTGTACTGTAAGTGGATGGTAATTCATATGAAATTTCTCCTGCTCCTGGTACAAACTTTCTTTTGAATGGATGCAGTTTAGAAGGGCACTGTAAGTGTTTACATGTGCAGCGCACACTAATATTTGTAGAATCAAATTTTCATAGATAAATGAAGGTGCAGCGCACCGCAATATTGCACACATGGCAAATACATATACACAAACTTATTTTCATCTTTACGGTGCGCTGCACCTGGATTGAAATGATGCGATGAAGTTCTACAAATAGTCAGGTGCGCTGTATCTTAAAAGGAGGAGAATATCTGTTTGATATTTTGAGAATGGATGCCAATGGGAATAATATTACGGTGCGCTGCACCTGGATTGAAAATAATACGACGAAGTTCTACAAATAGTCAGGTGCGCTGCACCTTAAAAGTATGGAGGAATAAATGTCATATTCACCGCGCCATGGACCGATGCGGTTCATGTCAAATTTCTCCTGCTTAGTGAAAAATTTCTTTGGAATGATGCAGTTCTACGGTCAAAACAAAAAAAATGTATTTATTTCTTGCGTAGTGGATGTTACAGCTTGCGATAGTTTGAAATGCCCCAGGATGAACGCAGTTCAATAGAAATAAAAATGTATAAGTGTGCGACGCAACAATGTTTATTGGTAGTTATTCAGCCCGGTTCATAAGAAAGTTCAATATAATTAAAAAAGCTTGGCGCAAACAAAAGAACGTTTACCGGGGCGATACACCATTTTTATTTGAAGAAAGGCACTCTGAATATTTACATGTGCAGCGCACCGCAATATTACTGAAAGTTAAAATACGAAGAATCACTTCACAACAAAAAGCCCGGCAATTGCCAGGCTTTTTGTTTATTGATTTGCTTCCGGAGGGATAGTACCTTTTTGAGGAGGCTTTTGCTGCGGAGGTCTTTGTTGTCTTTGCTGTTGCTGTTCTCCAGGTTTTTGCTGCGGCCTTTGAGGTCTTTGCTGTTGCGGCCGGTTCTGTCGCTGGTTGCCCTGTGCCGGGCCTTGTTCCCTTTGCTGCGACTTGGCTTGTTGGTCAGGCGCAGCAGGTTTACCGCCCGTATTTCTTTGCTGATTTGGATTCTGAGCCGGCCTTTGCTGCCCTGCTTGCTGCGGGGGATTGTTTCTTTGTTGATTTTGCTGACCTGGCCGGTTTTGCGGTTGGTTCCCCTGTTGGTGAGGCTCGTTTTGCCTTGCCTGTTGCTGGTTTCCCTGTTGCTGGGGCTGATTACGTTTTGATTGAATGTTTGATTCGTTACCCCTTGTATCCTTGCTTTGTTCTTTGTCTTTACGACGACGGCTGTTTCTCTCAAGGCTTCTAAGGCTAATTTGCCCTACCACGTCCACAAACTCAGGCTCTACTTCTTTGGGTTTCGAGCTTACAATTTCTATTGGTTCCAGTTCGTCGGGCTTTAATCCCTGCGCATTCATTTTCTGTATTTCCTTTACCCTTGCAATAGTAAGAGGATAATGCTTACTACTGTCGGGCAAAGTGTACCACATCAGGTTCTTAAAAATGTCTTTTTTTACCAGATAAGCAGGTGCACGGGTAATATGAATGACATCTGCATTGTCAGGAAAGCCCTGCAATGCATCTAAGTAAGTATCTAATTCATAATTTAAACAACATTTTAATCGCCCGCACTGCCCACTTAGTTTCGTCTGGTTGATGGATAGATTCTGATACCTGGCAGCAGTCGTATTTACACTTTTAAAATCTGTAAGCCAGGTAGAGCAACAAAGCTCACGGCCGCAACTTGCGATACCGCCGACCTTTCCGGCTTCCTGGCGGGCACCAATCTGGCGCATTTCTACTTTTACCTTAAACTCTCCCGCATATGAGCGTATTAATTCTCTAAAGTCAACCCGGTCATCTGCTGTATAATAAAAAGTCGCTTTTTTACCATCCGCCTGAATTTCTACTTCTGCAATCTTCATTTCCAGGTTCAACGTCCTTGCCATGGCACGGCTACGAACCAAAGCCTCTTTTTCCCTTGATTTATTTTCCTGCCACTTAGAAATATCTGTTTCTGTACTTCTGCGTAAAATCTTTTTTATTTCAGGACTAAATTCGTCAACCCCTTTTTTCTTCATTTGAATTCGCACCAGTTCTCCGCTTAGCGAAACCTCACCAACATCAAAACCGCTCACGCCTTCTACGGTTACCAATTCGCCTTTTTCAAAATACTGCAAGGTTGCATTTCTATAGAATTCCTTACGACTGCCCTGGTTAAAACTAATCTCCACAATTTTACAAGTGCTTTCCGGGTCACTGAAAGGAAGATTCATCAACCAATCATGTACATTCATTCTATTACAACCACCTGTGCTGCAACCTCCATTACTTTTACATCCGCCCGGTTTTTTACTCGCTCCAGTTCCGCAACTATCACATCCCATATCTTACAAATAAAATAAATTAAAAAATAAATTTCAGGAAAGTTGAAGAGAGAGACCTGTTGGTACATTTGCCAGTGTTGTGCTTATTGGGGCGTCGCAGTCTTGTATTGAAGTAGGTTATGGCGCTTTGCTTACTTATGACTAAAAACTCGTATTTCCCTTTCTTTTTCAAGCAGGGAAAAAATCTCACATCGATTCTATTTATAAAACCAAAAAAGTAATCAACCTGTTTTACTTCATTGCGAATGAACGCTCTCACGGTCTCTCAACTCATCCACAGAGAAAATTTGCTTTCTCTGTAGTATCTCCAAATCAAAAATAATGAATTAAAAAGAATAAAAAGTCATAAAGCTTGCAATGACACTGGTTTTGATACTTCTTCTCGACCGTGTGAAATTCTTTATCGCATTTGTAACAATGCAGTCTCTGCGTTCCGGTTAAGAAATTCCTTGCATAAGTCTTACATATAGTATCTGAAACAAAAAAAGCCATTACGAAAATAATGGCGAAATTCAATGACATGATAAGCAATAAAAACTATTTATAACGAACGAAAGGATAAATAGGGGAGTTATTCGGAGTGTGCTTTCTAACTAATGAAATTCCCTTGGAAAGTAGCGTGCGCGGTTCTCTGTTTTCTAACCTCGAAAGCTGGTGGTTAACCATATTATGAATAGTACGATCCAGGACATCCTCAGAAAGCAATTCTACCGCTTTCTTTGAAGCATAACCTAAAATGAAACCTATGACAGTATTGACTAAAGTTCTCTGGATCTCAGGCGTCTCACCCACGTAGCTAAAAGTATTTTTTATCAACCTTTTAGGATGCATGTTTTCTTTTACCTGGTCAAAATTATCTTTTATCTCTAGCGCCTGCACCTTTACCTTAGCTTCTAAATCGTAGATCGCCTTTTGCAAATCTTCACTATTGGAAATTTTTCGTGTTACTGCCATTCTATAAAAATTTACCAATAATCATTTTGGTTATAGGTGTTTTAATAATCTTATTTCTTTTCGAAAACAAAACAAATCCGACGATTGCATAAAAAGCGGCCCATATTAGAAACCCTAAGTACGATTTACCCAGCAAGTCTCCAATTAACAATGCTATTCCGACATTTAAAACAATAAAAAATATAAAAAAAACAACAAATAGCACCACACCCAAAACAATTGCAGAGGCAACTGAAGAGGTTTTACTAATCGCTTTTAGTTTATAAAGTTCTAGCCTGTTATCTATATATTCTTTTGATTGGCTAAATATGGACTCAATTAATGTTAAAGTAGGCTGCTTGCTCATTGCTTCTTTTTAATAATCGCCGGACCCTGTTTATTCAAACACTTGTTCTGCTACATTTATATTTGGTTGTAACCACTTCCAGCTTCTGCGCCTGCTCTTGCACCCGCTGCTGCTCCGGCCGCTCCACCTGCTGCTGCCCCCGTGGCATTAGACACATCGGAAGCAACGTTACCAGCCTCCGACTTTAATGCATTCACCACACTAGTCGCTTTTTGTTTTCCCTGATCTATTAAATCAGAAGCGCTTTCTTTAACTGTTTCATATCTGTCCGCAAGTCCATCAACAAATTCGCCAAATTTAGTTTTTAAATTATCCGTAACTTCTCTGCTTCCTTCAGATATTTTTCTTCTTGTTTCCTCTCCTCTTTCAGGAGCAAATAAAACTCCTAAAATAGCACCTGTTGCGGCACCTGCTAAAACTCCTAATAAAACTTTTGATCCTGAGTTCATAATAATCGGTTTTTAAATGGTAAAATTTTTTTTCAGTGTTTATATTCTAATATCAAAAAAAACGATGCCAGATTAAATGCAAGGCAACTTTCAGTAAAGCCTACATCATAAACTTTAGTAAAGCCTAGATTATAAAGGAGTTATAGATATTTTGTGGAATAATTTTCCCACGAGTAATCTTCTTTTTTCTGCTGTAGAATCTTAAAAAAGACTTTTTCTATTCTTTCTGTGATCAGTTTTTTGAAAGTATTTTATGGCTATTTGTAATTGGTATTTTTACTGTATATCAGGTTACTTTTAATCTTTCGCCGTATTATTTACAAATGAACTTATAGAAGTTGAGGAAGAGGGTAACTTGTATAATAGGGTTAATCAGTATAAATGAATGCGCAGCCTGATGCTTTTGTTTCAATGATTAGTTAGGCCTTTGCCTTTTCGAAATGTGTTTTTGCTAAAATAAGAATGTTATTAGAAGGCATTTATACAGGATTATAATAAATTTAAAAATAAAAACATTGAACATTGTTGGGGTATTGGTATAGTGGCAGGGCTTTTTACATCTTATTCTTTAGTTCCGCAATTAGTAAATAACTAAAGAGAAAAAAGTTGGTGATTATCGATGGGAATTTTTGCTTCATTGCAGGTTGGAATAAGCCTTTGGTTGGTTTATGGTTCTATTAGAAACGATTGGCCAATAATAATAATAAATGGATTTTCAGTTTCGCTTAATTTGTTTGTTCTCTTTCTAAAATTTAAATACCGGGGTAACCCTTAAAAGAAAGATTGTTAAGGAGGTTACTGCGAAGCTTAAATTTTAGTTAGACAAGGTTTTAAATGATGATAACGTGGTAAATACCAGGAAGAAAATTAGGTATATGAATTTTTAATGTCTTAAAATAAAAACGATGAGAAAAAACATTCTTTTAACAACGGCCTTTGCATTTATGGTAACATTATTTTCTAGTTGCGAGGCTATTGGTAGCATTTTTAAAGCTGGTATGTGGGTAGGAGTGATAGTTGTAGTTCTTATTGTGGCGTTAGTATTATGGCTCATAGGAAAAGCGAGAAAATAACAATGCTTTTCTCTTATTATAATTAGAATAAGCAATAACGGCTGTTATAGTTTTATGGTTGTAAAAACCTGTCAAATGTTTTAAGGCAGTGTAGTGTACTTGCCTGTGGTAAGGTTAAATCTAGCCTTCACTATTCCTTTAACAACATTTCTTGCCACAAATTTTAGTACGACAAAAGGAGTTTTATTTAGGATAATTGAGCGTTTTTCATGAGGAAT
>JBBPZJ010000003.1:0-14362 GCA_038199395.1 Chitinophagales bacterium | reverse complement strand
TAACTCCATTGTCAGGTGTCCAATAAGGACGTACGGCAGTGAGGTTAGTACGGATGATACCTGCAGACTCCTGACCCGGAGGGGCAGAAGATGCATTTATTGTATTGGCATTATTGGCTAAATAATAATTGTCGCCTCCCTGAATGGAGTTTAGGAAGAAGAACAAGCTAAAATTCTTATAAGTTATCGTGTTACCAATACTGAACCTGTAATTGGGTGTTTCGTAACCAATGATAGCTCGATCAGCATTCGGTTCGATAACTCCATCATTATTTTGATCAACATATTTAAACTGTCCGGGATACCATTTATTTAAAATAGTTCCTTTGTAAAGATCATTTTCTGTCCAAACTCCTCCTGCCATTTTATAGTCATAGATAGCGCTGATAGGTTGCCCGACAAACCAGGAGTTGCCAAGATCTTTATCGTTATCGCCGCCATAAAGCTTGGTGATCTTATCTCTGTTTATTGAAAATACGAAATCACTCTTCCAGCCGATCTGACCTTTTAGATTAATAGTTGATAATGATAACTCAACCCCTCTGTTATCAATACCTCCGATGTTTGTCCATACACTGGAATATCCGGACGCAGGAGGAAGCGCTCTGTTGACCAGGACATTGGTTGTTTTTGCATTATACAAATCAATCGATCCTGAAACTCTTTTATTGAGAATGCCAAAATCTACCCCCATGTTTACAGATGACGTCGTCTCCCAACCTAAGTCAGCATTTCCCAGGGAACTTGGGTAGATAGCAATAGCTGTGGAGGACCCAAAAACGTATGCATCGGTGCCCATTCTGGAAAAGCTGGAATAACTTCCAATGCCCTGGTTTCCGTTTTTGCCGTAAGATGCCCTGAGCTTTAAATAAAGCCCTTTAAAGTCTTTGAAAAAAGTTTCGTCTGAGGCAACCCAGCCTACTGAGACAGAAGGGAAAGTCGCAAACTTTCTGTTTGGTCCAAAACCGGAGAAACCGTCTTTGCGCACCGTTCCGGTTGCCAGGTAGCGATCTTTAAACGAATAACTTACACGAGCCATGGAAGAAAGGCCGTTCGCCTCCGATGCACGGGATGCAACTGTGGCAACGGTGCCAAGTGCCATATTATTATAACCAAGAACCGGGTTATCAAATCCCTGCGCACTAAGGGTTGATGATTGCGAGTAACTGTTTTCACGGCTATATAATAAAGTCGCATTTATACGGTGTTCGCCAATCTTTTTTTGATAGGTGATGATGTTGTTAATAATCCAGTTTCTGCTTTGAGAAGGATTTTTAGTAGCCAACCCTTTGTTGCCCGAACCCTGCGGTGTAGAAACGGGATAAAAAGTATTGTTGTCTCTGTTACTGTACGTGTTAGAATAATTGAAATCATAGGTTAACCCTTTAATCCATGGCACTGTGATTTTTGCAGTACCAACAAGAAACAAGCTATTGCGGGTGTCGCTATTGTCAACATAGAGATTATTAAGAGGATAAGGCATGTAGATTTCTCCGGTTAAATACATATTATACTTCGAAGAACCTATCTTATTGTTGGCCAGGGGGCTTGCGGTCCGTGCGCTTCCAAGACTCGCCTCTAACCCTGAATAATCACGATATGAATAGGATGAATTTAGCCCGATCGTGAACCAATTGGTAACTTTACTCTCTAAATTACTGCGTACCGTAAGCCTTTTAAATTTGTCATTCTTTAAAATTCCCTCTTCACCTGTGTATGATCCTGATACAAAATAGGTAGTCTTATCACTTCTGCCGGAGAAGCTTACATTATAATTTTGAATGGGTGCCGCCTGCAAAACTTCCTTTACCCAATCAATTGCGTTTCCTGCCATATAATTATCTTTCTCCTCCTGCGATCTCAGCCTGGCTGCCACAATGCTGCGATTGCTTATATCGGGTCTCGCAGGTCTACCTACAGAACTTGCCGGTTTTGTTTTATACCAGTTATATAAGTCCTGCTGATAGTAATAGTCGACGAGGCGGATGGCATATTGTTCTGCATCCATTACTTTCATAGGGTTGTTGGTCATATTTTGAAAACCTCTGTACATGTTAAATGAAACTGTTGGCTTTTCCGTTTTCCCCCGTTTTGTTGTAATGATTATTACCCCGTTTGCAGACCTCGATCCGTAAACTGCCGCAGCACTGGCATCTTTTAAAATATCTACCGACTCTACATCGCTAACGTTGATGTCTGTAATGCTTCCATTATAAATAATACCATCGAGAACAATTAAAGGTCTGTCGCTGGCTGATAAAGAAGTTTGTCCCCTGATACCAATATTCGGTTCACTACCTGCTCCGCCAACACCCTGCACATTAACCCCTGCAGTGCTTCCAGATAAAGCTGAAAAGAGGTTGGTATTTGCCATTAATGATTTATCATCCATTGATACTCTTACTACAGAACCGGTCAAATCACTTTTCCGCTGCGTACCATATCCGACCACAACCACCTGATCAAGGGCAGAAGCCTCCGCCTGCAAAATGATATTTACTTCTTTGCGGCCTTTAATGAATACTGTTTCATTTCTAAAGCCTACAGAAGAGAACAAAAGAGAATCAGAAGAGGAAATGCTGTTTAGGACGTAATGTCCTTTTGCATCTGTAGCTGTACTGTTCTGGGTACCCTTAACCTGTACTGTTGCACCGGGCATCGGCTGATTATCGGCAGCAGAGCGGACCACACCAGACACTGTTTGTGATTGCGCCGTCAGGGTTAAAAAAGACCATAAAGCGATAAAGATAAAGGTTATAAATCCTTGCAAAAAAAATCGGGTGGGTAAAACTTTGCTTATCATAAAAGGTTGGTATTGTTTAGGTACTTTGAAGGATGAATAGGTCAGAAATCCAATAACACCTGTGAGAGAAAATAGTATTAAGCTAAATTAATCTGTATTTCTGCAAATAGTTCATTATTACTATGTACTATTCTTCAAAACTTCTACTACAACGGTTGAAATCAATAACTACACCGGTTGAAATACATTGACACCTTTTAAAATAAGAGGGTTTATTTACTATAGTTTCTTAGATTAGCCGAAAAGGATCTAACATGCCACTGCTTTATGATTTTAGAATGACCAAAAATGAAAAAAGGAATAACATTAAAAGATATAGCCACGAAATTGCACATGTCTGTATCGACAGTTTCCAAGGCCTTAAGTGCCGATGATTCAATAAGCACATTAACAAAAGAAAGAGTAAATAAACTGGCAACAGAATGGGGCTACATTCCCAATGAGTCGGCACGTAATTTCGCACTAAACAAAAGTTTGACTATCGGACTTATTATACCTGATTTGAATGACCAGTTTTTTGTGGAGGCTATAAACGGAGTCGAGGAAATTGCGGAAAAAGAAAACTACAACATTATTTTAGGCCAAACACATGAGGACATAGTAAAGGAGGGAAAAATAGCCAATGTAATGATCAAAAACCGGGTAGATGGATTGATAGTAGCGGTAACAAAAAATACCGTTGATATGGGTTTTTTCCAAAAATTTAAATCAGTAGGTATTCCGGTTATGTGTATCGTGAGGCAGCCAAAAGATCATTCTTTTAATTGTGTTTCCATCAACAATAAAGAAGGCGCATTTACAGCCACTAATTATTTAATTGAAAAAGGACACAGGCGAGTAGCGCATATAATGGGACCCGAAAGCTTGCAAATTTGCCAGTTGCGGCTTGAAGGATACAAACAAGCGTTACAAGAAAAAGAGATTCCTTTTGACCCGGATCTTGTAAAAGTCGTTGACTTTTCTAAGCTACAAACCGAAAAAGCAATGATAGAATTAATGGCATTGCAATCGCCGCCAACAGCCATCTTTACTTTCAAGAATTACATTACGCTCGATGCTATTGAACTGTTGAAGAAACGCTACCCTAAAAAATTACCAGCCGTAGATTTTACTGACTTCGGTAATCTTACCCTGTTTGAATACCTCGACAAAAAGCCTTTAGCCTCAATTGACGAAGATTTTTTTGAGGTGGGTAAACAAGCCGCAATTTTACTCTTTAATAAGATGAAAGAAGAAGATCAGGATCAGATTGAGGAGCCGCAAAACATTCAAATACCATGTAAACTTATTATTCATAAATAGAAATGGCATTAAAAGAACTACACGGCCGACAAAAAGCCGAACGCTTTTTTTCTGACAATAAAATCATTTTCTAGGCCCTACCGTTTCCATACTTATTGGTTGAAAGCCAAGTTGTAATGCAGGAGCGTTTTTTTGTAAAGTAAAATTGTAATTTTTTGGGTCAACGAACAGAGGATTGGTATAAGATGAATGCACATCCTTACCATTGTTTTGCCAATCCTTCCAACTCATTTTATTAAAAGCAATGCTATCAATCGGCAGGTTGGGATTGTAGTAGATATTATAGTCGGCCTCAAAGGTGCTGCTTACATTTTTAATCCCGGTTTTTTCATTGGGGTTGAAATAAAAGTTGTATGGTTTATCCTGCCAGTTTCCGTCAAACAGTTTCCCTTCTTTCCAGTAAACAATGTTGTTTACAAAATAAACGCTTTGATGAGGTTCTGCCCTTGTTCTATTTATCTGTTGCAACCTGCCAAGGGCGAAGATATTGTTACGAACAGTAATTTCTTTTGCATAATGAATATTATAGCCTGCAAATTTCGTGTTATAAACAATGTTGTTTTCCACTAAAATGTGTGTTGATCCTTCATCGTTATAAATGCCCCATCCACCGTAGTTGTGAGAGTCTACATCATGTATCAGGTTGTTCAGAATTTTAGTGCCGGGTGAGACGCCTAAAGTATAAACAGCACCCATGTCAGACAACAACCCCTGACCTATATGATGAATGTGATTATAGGCAATAATGTTATCACGACTGATACTTTTTTGGTAACCCCACTCCCAGCCCGCAGAAACACCCGTATAATAACCATGATGAATGTGGTTATGAATTATATCATTGTTTCGTGAATGCATTAACAATACTGCTACTGCTGACGGAAACACCGTTCCATAGTTTCCTATTTCATTATCACTGATGGTATTATGATGGGTTTGGGCTAAAGGATGATCGCCGGCCTTACCTCCATTTATTCTATAACCTCCTGCAGCAATATTGGTAATACGGTTATGGGAGAATATGTTGTAAGATGAACCTTCCTGTAGGTTGAAAGCAAATCCACCTGTATTCGTTACCGTACAATGATCAAAAATGCAACGTTGTGCTCCTTTTAAATTAATGACAGCAGCAATGCTTGATGAGCCCTGTGCATTATTGGTATTTCCAGGCAGCAATTGTACGTTGCCATATTGAAAGATGATGTTTCTGAATTGAATGTCTGTAACCGGTTTGCCTGCGACTGCATCACCTTCCAGATTTAAGAATCCTCTTGTAACCGGTGCCCATATATCAGCCTTTGCCATATCCTCATTTGCTTCGGGTATATAATATAATTTGCCTTCCTGTTTGTCCAGGTACCAATCTCCCGGGTTTTGCAATCCTTCCCATACATTTTCTACGACATACCTTGCTCCGTCATTATTAAAGTCATCGGTGAATACTTTGCCTGAAGGATATTTGAAGTTGACTATGTGCGAGCTATCATTTACAGAGTCTATGGTAAGGTGAGTATCTGTCCAAAAATGATAAACGATTACGTCTACATCGCGTATGTTCTTCCATCGCGATTGTATATCGCCTGCATTGAATTCAAAACGGTTGCCCGGCGTTTGATACCCTACCTTTAAGTCCCCGTCGGGAAAACCTTTCACACGATAAAAACCGGTCTTCGGCAACCTCGCCCTTTTTCGCTCTTTACCGTTGGCGAATAATTGCGTAAAGTTCCATTCTCCCGCCGCTACCTTTGGAAGGTCTGCCACCCATATGTTGTTCTCATATTTCTTCCATCCGGTGATTTTTTCTCCGCCATTCAAAACAACTTTATCGCCTTTAAAGGCAGTGTAAATGACCGGGGCCCACTCTGTTCCCCCGTCTTCGGCAGTTAAAAGCAGTGGCTCCTTTATTTTGTATTCTCCTTTTAAAAGGTACACAAACACTGTATCTGACGGATGCTGTTTTTTGTATGAACGAACAGCATCTCTTACTTTTTGCAGGCTGGCAAATGCGCTCTTAGATGTAAGACCGGAGGAAGCATCGTGACCATCAGTTGATATATAATATTTGACAGACTGGCCGTGGCTGAAAAAACAAAATAAGGTGGAAACTATCAAAACAAGCGATCGTGCAGCAGGTTGCATAAGAGTTCTTTGCCTGCAAAATAGTTATAAAAACAATTGTAGCTTTTTTATCAAGATTATCATTAAAGAACCACCTTTCTTATTGAAACAATAAAGTGCTCGCCTGACAAATATTATCCAATGTATATAGCTTATAGGGCTTATAGCAGAGACTAATGAGAATGGTGCAAAGGGAAAAAACAGTATCCTGTAGAATGCTTTATTTAGATGATTAAGTCCCTTCCTGCTATTCTTTTTCCAAGATCTTAACCCTTCGCAGTTCAAGTAGATTTAAAGCATTGGATTGTAGCCCGTAAACATTGTTATTTACAAGATGAACGATCATGTCATAATATAGAGGCACTACGGGGGCATCGTTGATGACCAACTGATCCATTTCTCTATAAAGACCATATCGTATAATGTCGTTGTTTTCGAGCAGCGCCTTTTCGTACAAATTGTCAAAAGCGGGATTTTTATAACGGGTATAATTAGGTGGAGCAGGATTTTTACTGTAGAACATCGACATATAATTTTCCGCATCAGGGTAGTCGGCTATCCAGCTTCCCCTGAAAAATGACGCCCTCGATTTCGCGGTCTGTTCAAGTAATAAACTTTTTTGTATTACCTCTACCTGCACTTTTATGCCTGTTTCTTCTAATTGTTTTGCAACAAAACTTCCTATATCAGCATAAGTTGGTATTGTGAGTAAAGTTATCACTGGCATGTTTCTGCCATTTTCATAGCCGGCCTCTTTCAATAAGCTTTTTGCTTTTGCGGGGTCGTACGAGTAGCCTTTTACCAACTCAGCATTATGCGATGGCAACCCTGCAGGCACCATTCCCCCTTCAGCAGCAATTCCTATCGAATTCCTCATATACATCACAAGCTTTTGCCTGTTGATAGAGTTGTTTATTGCTTGCCGCACAGCTTTTATTGCAAAAGGAGAATTTTTTGCAATCTCATTTTTTTCATCCATCAAAATTCCCAGGTACTCGGTGTTGAGGTACGGATGTTTATTAAGAACTATTTTTCGCTGCCAGTCTTTTCGAAGTACACCTGCTTTTGTCAGTACTTCATCTTTGAAAGATGGATCTATATCATTTAAAAAACTCAATTGTCCTTGTTGAAAAGCGAGGAACTCGGTAGCCCTGCTGTCTAAAAAAGAAATTTTAACGGCATCTAAATAAGGCAATGAATTTCCATTTTCATCTTTTTCAAAGTAATGAGGGTTTTTATGCAGTACCAGGGCTTGCCCTTCCTCCCAGAACTGAAATTTAAAAGGACCGGTTCCGCAAGGATGACTTCGAAAATCTTTTCCGTATTTTTCTACAACTTCTTTTGGAATAACACTGCAATAGGGCATTGTTAGAATGCCTAATATAGGATGAAAAGGGCGGATTAATTTTAATTGAAAAGTAGAGTCATTGGTGGCTATGAAAGGATGACTGCTATCGACCCTGTCGTTAAAAATCCAGGCGCCGCTGCTGGCTGTGGCTCTATTTATAATTCTCGCCAAACTATACACGACATCCTCTGCAGTCATCCTTCTGCCCTTACCATCCTTAAAGGCATCATTATCATGAAACGTAACATCTTTTCTTAGGTGAAACGTATACAAAAGCCGGTCATCACTTACCTCCCACGTTTTAGCAAGTGAAGGAACAATATTGAGGTTACTGTCAGTCTCAACCAAAGTATTGTACAACTGATGAGAGGTCCATATAGTTGCCTGGCTTTTAGCAAAAGCAGGATCTAAAGTAGCGACTCCTTCGGTTAGGTTAAATGAAAAAACCTGTTTATTGGAGTTGTTTTTAAAGCCACAGGCAGAAAGCAAACAACAAAATATAATACCTGGTAAATAATTTTGACCTTGTAGCAATTGCGTGAATGAAGACATTAATGCTGTTTCTTTTGATGACAGATTTTTTCTCAAGGCAATTTACTGATTTTAATTACCAGCCGGTTAGGCTCGTTTAGCCTAACATTTCTTCTGCATTCATAAAACTGAGAACAAGTCGGGATAACTGTCATAGTAAGAAATAAATACTTTATAAATGCTTAAGTGTCCGAGTAATGCTATTGCGATTACAGAAATATATTAAGATCGATTAGTACCATATGAGTATGAAAATATGAGTATGAAACTGTATAAGTAAAAGAAAATTAATGGTTTATGTTGGCTCATTATACTGGCCATATAACAAAATATTAGCTGCCTGTCTGCCTATTATTCATTTAAATCATTTAGCTTGAACTTTAATTCTACTTATACTTATCATTGATGCCATTATTAGATTATATCCTGGAAGAACCATCCTACGGATGGAAAGACAAAACAGGAAATTTAGTTAAGCCTACTTCATCTCAGATTTTTAAAGAGTTCTTTTCAAGATTAAATGTTTTTAAAACCAAAAAAAACTGGCTTCCATTCCTTAGTTGGTTTACAGTACTTTGTTTAGCACCATTTTTCATCCTTTTTGTCGCTAAGTACTTTACCTGGACTCGCTTTGCCGCAGCCTTTGTTTATGGTATGATTATAATGGGTACTCACGGCACCATATGGCATCACAGATATTGCACACATCGCGCTTATAAATTCAGGAATAATTTCTGGCGTTTTTTTACACAAAATCTGACCCTTAAAGCTATTCCGGAAGAGATTTATGCTCTTTCGCATCACGTGCACCATGCAAAATCTGATCAGCCGGGCGATCCTTACAACGCCAACGCTGGCTTTTTATATTGTTTTCTTGCTGATGTTAATCACCAGCCTATCAATCGAAATCTTTCTGAAGCTGATTATAATAAGGCACTCGTTTTAATGAAACATACCGGCGTAAAGGCAAATACTTATGCTCAATATTTAAAATGGGGCTCTGTTGCGAACCCCTGGAGAACACTTGTAGGTGTATTTCTCAACTGGATCTTTTGGTATACCATCTTTTATCTGATTGGTGGCCATGGTTTGGCTTGTGCACTTTTTGCAGGAGCAGGTGTTTGGGCGGTAGGGGTTAGAACTTTTAACTATGAAGGGCATGGAAAAGGTAAAGACAAACGAACGGAAGGAATTGACTATAACAGAAGTGATATGTCTATAAATCAGTTTTGGCCTGGCCTCGTTGCCGGGGAGTGGCACAATAATCATCATCTCTATCCCAAAAGTGCACGGTCTGGGTTTAAACCTTATCAAATTGATTTTGCATGGTACTATATAAAGTTTATGAGCCTGATAGGAGCAGTATCTTTTTATAGAGACTCAAAACAACAGTTTTATAAAGACCATCATGAGCCTTACCGGAATGGTAAAAGAGAAAAAGTTATATCAGCCGATATATAAATTAAAAAACCTGAAGCGAAATCTTCAGGTTTTTTTTCTCTTCAATCAAACTAATTCTATTAAACCAAATTCCTTTATTTGTATTCACACATCTTGGGGCATAATTTTTTTAAACATCCTTTTAAAGTCTCATTTCAATTCTTATTCTAATTAAATTACTACAGGTCAATTTAATCGAAAAGAATTAGTAATCCAATAAATAATATGTCATCTGTGAAACCCCCTGTACCTTTCTATACTAGATTAGCAATGATCCTCGTAAGCCTCATTGCTCTTAGTTATATATGCATCTTAGGCAAGAAAATTATTTCGCCTCTTTTATTTTCTTTTCTATTTGCAATTGTGCTTTTGCCTGTAGCTACTTTTTCTGAAAAAAGATTAAGATTACCGAGAAGTGCTTCATCGGGAATTGCAATTGTTTTACTAATTGTTTTTGTCTCGCTGATAGTGTACGTCGTGGGTAGCCAAATAACAGATCTGACTCAGGACTGGCCAATGTTTAAATCTCAGTTTGAAATAACAATAGATAATTTACATACGTGGATTGGAACAAACTTTCACATTAATACTGCAAAACAATTAAAGTATCTTCATAATGCAACTGATAGAATGCTATCCGCCAGCACATCTATGATTGGAGAGCTCGTCCTCTCATTATCATCTATTTTACTATTTCTTGTTTTTGTAATGATCGACACATTCTTCCTACTGTTTTACCGAAGGTTAATTATGAAATTTTTGGTTGCCGTTTTTACTGAACAAAATTCAGATACTGTATATGATATTGCTGAGCAAGTACAAAACATAATAAGAAAGTATATTCTCGGCTTATTATTAGAAATGGCAATTGTTGCAACCGTCTGTTGTATTGCTTTTGCTATTATAGGTATTAAATATGCTGTTTTGTTAGGCTTAATAACAGGGCTTTTTAACATTATTCCTTATATAGGAATATTTACCTCTCTTGTACTTAGCACTGTTTTAACCATAGGAACAGCGGCAGTGACAACCAAAATTGTATTGGTAATAGTAACTATTGTATCCATTCATTTGATAGACAGCAACGTTTTACTGCCGTTAATTGTAGGCTCGAAAGTTAAAATCAATGCACTTATTACTTTGTTAGGAGTTATTATCGGAGAGATGTTCTGGGGCATTCCAGGCATGTTTCTTTCCATACCCGTTATTGCTGTAGCAAAAGTAGTCTTTGACAGAATCGAAAGTTTAAAACCTTGGGGGCTATTATTAGGAGATGAGCAAGACGAAGTAGAGCAGGGAAAAATTGAACCTGAAGTAAAGAAAGAACAAGTAATTGAGGAGTCGAATGAAATTAAGGATACAGAGTTAAGAGGCACATAACTTACCAAGCTACTTCATTCAGTTTTACCTAAAATATCTTTTAGTCAGCTTTTCTTTTTAAAACAGCATTTTTAAATAACAAAAAAGGGAACCATTGCTGATTCCCTACCATTCAAAACTCCGCTTTTTTATGCTGGTAACACGACTGTATCGACCACATGTATTACACCATTGCTTTGGTTAACATCTTTGATAGTTATCTTACTCATTCCTCCCTTTTCGTCTGTTACTATTATGTTACCGCCTTTCATCATAAAAGTAAGTTCGCCACCTTGAACAGTTTTTGCTTTGAATGTACCTCCATTCTTTTTAATCATATCCATCAAGTCTGAACTACTGATTTTACCAGGAACAACATGATAAGTAAGCACAGTAGTCAGCTTGTCTTTGTTCTCTTGTTTAAGTAAAGTTTCTACTGTACCGGCAGGCAGTTTATTGAAAGCCTGATTAGTTGGTGCAAAAACAGTAAATGGTCCTGCACTTTGCAGCGTTTCAACAAGACCTGCGGCTTTAACTGCTGCAACCAATGTTGTATGATCTTTGCTGTTTACAGCATTTTCAACAATGTTTTTTGATGGATACATTGCTGCCCCGCCGACCATCATTGTTTTTTCTGACTGTGCAAATGTTGCACCTGTTATCAGTAACATCAACATAAATGTGATTGCTTTTTTTTGAGCTAATTGTCTCATTACTAGTATTTTATTTGTTTCGAGTATCTACGGAATATTATTAAAGCCGGTTTTTACGGGATGGTTTTTCTAATCAAAAAAACAGTAAAAAATAGGTAACAATGTGTTTGATGAACGAATAATAAAAGCACAAGTAGAAACATTAAACAGAGTTATTAGTTAGTTCTCAGGATGCCTTAAGCCTGTTTGCTTTAAATTAACTTTGCAAATAAAAATGTATGACTGACGATCTGACTATCACAAAAGGAACTAAAGAAGAGCAATACGAAACACTAATTCCACAAATAGACGGACTACTCACAGGTGAAACAGATGTGGTAGCAAATATGGCAAACGTAGCTGCCGCACTAAAAGAGCAGTTCGGATGGTTATGGGTAGGATTTTATGTAGTAAAACAAAATGAGCTTGTATTAGGCCCATTTCAAGGACCTGTAGCTTGCACACGAATAAAAAAAGGCAGAGGTGTTTGTGGAGCTTCATGGCAGCAGGCAACAACCTTAATTGTACCCAATGTCGAAAAATTTCCGGGTCACATTGCCTGCAGTAGTTTGTCAAGGTCAGAAATTGTTGTTCCTGTTATAGAAAATAATGAGGTGGTTGCAGTTTTAGACGCAGATAGTAAAGAGTACAATTTGTTTGATGAAGTTGATAGAAAATACCTTGAGGATATAGTAGAAATGATAAGGTTTTAATAGAATAAAAAGTAACAAAAAAGTAGAATTATTTTGATTAATTCTACTTTACGAGATTATAGAAAACTACTAATAAGTAGCTACAGAAGCACTGTCATAAACCTTTCCTCTTTCTGTTTTCAGCATGCGGGCAGGATACTTATTAATTACAATATAGTCATGCGTAGCCATAATAACAGAAGTATTGAAGTCTTTAGAGATTTGAAATAAAAGCTGCATAATCTCATCGCTTGTTTCGGGGTCGAGGTTTCCGGTAGGTTCGTCGGCAAGAACAAGTTTTGGAGAGTTCAATAAAGCTCTTGCGATATCAACTCTTTGTTGCTCTCCACCGCTCATTTCGAAAGGCATTTTAAAACCTTTGCTTTTTAAACCAACTTTATCTAAAACGTCGTTTATCTTTTCCTCCATCAATTTGTTGTCTTTCCACCCTGTTGCTTTTAAAACAAACTTCAAATTCTCATGTACATTGCGATCGGTAAGCAGTTGAAAGTCCTGAAAAATGACGCCAAGTGACCTGCGCAAAAAAGGAACTTTCTTCCAATTCATCTGACGTAAATCGTAACCGGCGACCATTCCATTCCCTTCCTTTAGCGGCAGTACGCCATACAGCGTCTCCAGAAGACTACTCTTGCCTGTACCGGTCTTTCCAACCAGGTAAACAAATTCCCCTTTATTAACATTTATATTTACGTCCTGCAAAATCAGGTTTTCGCCCTGGAAAATTTTAGCGTCTGATAACGATACTATAGATTCAGCCATTGAGATTTATATTGAATTCACAAAATTATTGTTTCACTACAGCACTGCCTAAACAATAATAAACAGCAGAGAGAAAAAAGCTGTTAATGTTGTTTATTTAAGGAAAAGCCTCAAAATGGGCGAAAGGTTGCCTAGAAAGTAATTTCACCAAAAGTTCCTTTTAATATCAATTCCTTTTTATTCGATGGTTCAACTCTTCCGACCACTTTAGCCTCGATTCCAAATTGTGATGCTACCGAAATGATGTCATCTGCTTTTTCTTTCGACGTAAAAATTTCCATTCTATGGCCCATATTAAAAACCTGGTACATTTCATCGTAACCGGCTTTCGATGCCTCCTGAATAATGCTGAAAATAACGGGCGGTTCAAACAAGTTATCCTTTACTATTCTCATTGTTGCAGGCAGGTATTTCATGCACTTGGTTTGACCTCCGCCGCTGCAATGTATAAGGCCGTGGATAGAATCAAAGTTTTCTTCCAATAACTTTTTTAAAACAGGAGCATAGGTTCGTGTCGGACTTAAAATGAGTTTTCCAATATTTGTACTTACCCCATCTACCTCAATAGCGTCTTTTAAACCGTGCTTACCTATGTAAACGACATCTTCATTCAAAAAAGGTTCAAAAGTTTGAGGATATGCTTTGGCGTAACTTTTATTCAATACATCATGGCGCGCACTGGTTAAACCGTTGCTGCCTATACCACTATTGTATTCAGTTTCATAGCTTGACCGTCCTGAACTAGAAAGACCAACAATCAAATCGCCGGGCTTAATTTTATAATTAGTTACCAGTTTCGCTTTTGGCCATCTTGCAGTCATTGTTCCGTTTACAGCAATCGTTCTTACTACATCTCCTACGTCGGCTGTTTCTCCTCCCAAATAATGAATATGTATGCCGAAAGTTTTTAACCAGTCAAATATTTCCTGCGTACCATTTATTATTTCTTTAAGCACTTCACCGGGAATGTTTTGTTTATTCCGGTCAATCGTCGATGAAAATAACAAGTTATCATAAATGCCAACACATAGTAAATCGTCAAGGTTCATCACAACGGAATCCTGAGCAATTCCCTTCCAAACACTTATGTCCCCTGTTTCCTTCCAATAGAGGTATGCAAGAATACTTTTTGTACCTGCTCCATCCGCATGCATAAGGTTTACCCACTTATTGTCGTTACCTAAAAAATCATTATAAATTTTACAGAAGGCGTTGGGAAACAGTCCCTGATCAAGATGCTTTGTTGCAGCATGAACCTCTTCTTTTTGTGCCGACACGCCACGTTGATTATATAAAG
>JBBPZJ010000002.1:0-6750 GCA_038199395.1 Chitinophagales bacterium | reverse complement strand
TACTACGTGCAATCAGATGAACATGCTTGCTCATAATTATCCAGCCATTTATGATAAGCCCTTTCTCATGCTGGCAATACTTTAAACTCTCTATAATAATTTCTTTGTACATCGGCCTGCCTAAAGCATCTATCCAATTGATTACAGCAAATGTTATAAAATGAGGGTACTGACTGTTACCAAAGCGATAACGTGTTGCCATTGTTTTACGCTACTGTAATCGTAAAAATATTTGCAAGCAACCTTACTTTAACGGACACAGTCCTGCATTCCTTTTAGATTTAAGTGTCCTTCGGAACACTTAAACCAGCGAGGGTAAAAACAACACAAAAACCACAGGCATGAGTTTTAACTTTATTTGCATACGCTGGAAGTTTAGCATGAGGTATTGAAGAACTTAATTTGTTGCAGCGTTCCGAGGAACGCTGCTGAAAAAACCAATTACCAATTCTACCTGCAAATAGTGATCGAAGTGGCTGTAATGGGCCGCTAAAGGTGGAAAAAGTAGTGAATACTAAATAGTCTCAGCTTTCGATTATATAAAAATTTAAATGTTTTGTATTAATTAAGAATATCGCCCCACACTGCTTCACACTTGAAACCGATTTGCAAAATGTTTCCTGTGCCCGGTGCGCCGATACCTGAGCCAGATACATACAGTTTGCCATCCGGTCCAAACGTCATAGCTGTAGGAAAGTTAAGCCCTGATGCAATTACTTCCCGGTTTTCAAGCTTGTCTACTCTTATAATCTTGCCTAAGTTTGGCGTTGGTCCGCCCGGGCCTTCACTAAGTTCAAGAACATATAATCTGCCGCGGTTATCAAATGCAAGACCAACAACGGTTGTAAACCCGCTGGCATAAACACTTATCTGCCCATCATGCGTAATCTTGTAAATATTACTGCTGCCAACTTTTATAGGAAACAAACCCAAATTGCCAACATAAAAAGAACCAGCATGATGGGTAAGAGCAGTGGGAACAATATGCCCTTCTGTGGCGGATATATCAACTACCCGGCTAACATCACCTTTGGATGAAATTTTATCCAAAACGCCCGTGTTTGCTTCAACAAGATAAAAGTCATTATTAACAGTAATCATGTTCCATGGATTGCCATCAGGTGTATAATCTTCCGTCTCATAATTAACGCCCGGATGGGCTACGATATACTGGCTATAATTTGCAGCCAGCGACCAAGACCCGTTTAAGCCTGCTTTTGCAATACCATTGGGTGTATTTGCAACGCCGTGAGAACAACCGGCACCGCCGATAAGCCCATATAATGTATTACCTATAAAAGCAACATCTGCCATGCCGGTTACACCATGGCCAGATGCCTCATTTGATTGACTTGAAGGAAGATTATCTACAAACGTTGTGCGGTTGCCCTGCCAGTCAATTTTAGAAATACGGCTACCCGTTTCGCTTCCTGTAGAAGGGCCGGGACCGGTTGCTGGAACCTGAGTACATTGTCCAGCGGTTGAATTGGTGCCGCCTATGCCGCCTTCTGCAACATAGAGGTTTCCATCGGGGCCGAATTTTAAACCACGGGGATTATTCAAACCTGTTGCAAAAACTTTGGTTGTGGTAGCTGTTTTGTCGTCATCGCCGCACGGCAGCGGAACATTGAATTTCTTACAGGACGTAAAAATGAAGGTGCTTATACCCACAGTTATAAGCAGTGCTGGAATTTTGGTGTGCATACCTTTTGTTTTATTTATTAAAGAAAAAATTTTCTGTCTTCATTAAGAAGCTGTTTAGAAACGGTTCAACATAATTCGTATGGCTGATAAATGAACCATTGCGACGTTGGTTTCTGAAAGCCTTTCATAGTTTTTTGAATTTCTTCTATTAGTATCTAGCCAGGAGAAAGTCCTTTTCACGATCCATCTTTTAGGCAATATTTTAAAAGTATGCAATTGATCTCTTTCAAATCATATTTGCGACTTCGTTCTACGTCAAAATATTTTACTATAACTTGCCACCTGCTATCGTTTACATTGGTTGGATAGTTTGTCATATTGGTTGAGTTTGTGATGATTCACAATTAGTACAACTTCTGTCCCTGTAAGTGGTAGCTTCTTTATAAAATTTCTTTCAGATAGAAGATATTCACATCATATAGACATTTCATATAATTTTAAACAGCTTCTAAGATCACTTTCCCTTCTTTGTTTTGGCCGTTAGTTAGTATAAAGTATCTTAATGAATATAACGCCTTTTATTGGCCCTGTTTTACTCTCAGTATTTCAACTGGTATCAATCCATGTGCTTCCTTATGCGTTTTGATAATTGCATTTGAATCCGCTGCTTCTGATAAACACATTACCACTCCTGCTTTTCCATCCACCCAATAATTAATAAAATTCACACCATACTTTCCCTGGATAGCAAGGTCTTTTTTATGTGCATCTGCCACTGCTGCGGCCGTTACATTTCCTGTTCCTAGTTTATGTATGTCGAGAAATAATTTTTTATTTCCTGTTAAAGCACCGGCCGAGCCCTCTGTCACTTCAAATATATGGGCGGGCAATAACCCATGAGCTTCCGAATGTGTTTTTCTTATTGAGCTGCTATCACCCGCTGATGAAAGGCAATAAACAAGGCCTTGCTCTTCATCCACCCAATAATTAATGAAATGCACATCATATTTTTTTTCAACAGCCAAATCTTTTAAATGTGCTGCCGCCACATCTTCAAATTTTACTTTGCCCGGTGTTAGCTGGTGAACATCTATATAAAGGTTTTTTACAAGTGCATTGTACGCAGATGTTTCAACTTTCTTTGTTTGTGCACACACGTGAAGGGAAATGCTGCTGGCAAGAATAAAGGTTGACAGCGAAAGAATAATTTTCATAACTAATAGTGTTAATTTTGTTTGATAAATAATTACAGCTACAAAGCACGGTAATATCAACTAGCAGATAGTAAGTGATTCTCCCTATTTTAATTATACAGTATCCCTATTTTATAAATTACAATTATGGCACTGATTGAAAGAGAAGGATTACTGGCATCGCTGCAAAAACATTTTGGAGATATTGCGGATGGAGAAGGGCATTGCATATTTGTAAGTGGCGAAGCAGGCGTTGGTAAGACGGCATTAGTAAAGGCTTTTTGTAAAAAACAGGTTGATGAATGCAGCATTTACCAGGGAGCCTGCGATGCCTTATTTACACCTCGGCCTTTAGCACCTTTGTATGATATTCTCTGGCAGGTTAACAAAGAGCGTTGGCCGACTTCCCCTTCAAGTGAAGAACGTTCCGCATTGTTTGCAAATTTTTTCCAGGAGCTAAGCGCCAAAAAAGGAAAGTTATTAATTGTGTTTGAAGACATTCACTGGGCCGATGAAGGGACGCTTGACTTTATTAGATTTTTTGCCAGGCGCATTTATCAATTGCCCTGTCTTTTCATTCTTACCTATCGTGACGACGAGATTCATTCAAGGCATCCGTTGCGAAATGTATTAGGGCAACTGCCCCCGGATTCATTTACAAAACTGGTGGTGACGCCATTATCAAAACAGGCTGTTGTGGAGATGTCAACGCAAAAAGGTTATAGCGGCGAAGATGTTTACAGTATATCAGGAGGCAATCCATTTTATGTAAATGAAATCCTGGCAAGTTACAGCCCCGGTGTTCCTGATAATATTAAAGACTCCATACTTTCTGTATATGAACGCCAGGAAGAAGGCACAAAAAATGCCTGGCAAATATGGTCGATAATTCCGGAAGGGCTTGAGGTTGACCGTGTTGCAAAAATCAAATCTGCCTTGGATAAAGCAATTGATCATTGTTTTGCCATCAGTGTTATCATTGTCCAAAATGGTAAAGTCGTTTTCAAACATGAGTTATACCGGAGAACAATTGAAGAGTCACTTACTCCATTCAAGCGGATCGAGCTAAATAAAATGATGCTTGAACTTTTTTTGGATTCTTTTGAAGAAAAAGGTGAGATTGAGCGGATACTGCATTACGCTAAAAATGCCAATGAAAAAAAATTAGTAGTCAAATATGCACCGAAGGCTGCAGAGAAAGCTGCATCGATAGGTGCACACAAGGAAGCATCAAAATTATTTCTCACTGCCATTGAATATTTTGAAGGAAATGATACAAACCAGCTGGCGAGATTTTATGAAGCTTATGCCTATGAGTGCTATCTCAGCAACCAGATAAAAGAAGCCATCGCTTTCACAGAAAAAGTTTTAAACCTTTGGAAAGAGAAAGCTGACATAGAAAAAACCGGTGACAGCCTGTGTTACTTGTCCCGCCTGTGGTGGTTTGATGGCAACAGGAAGAATGCGGAAAACTTTGCCTGGCATGCTATTGAAGTGCTGAAAGACCAGCCGGCTTCATTAACAAAGGCAATGGCGTTTAGTAATATGTCACAATTAAAGATGCTGTCTGATGAACCGGCTGAATGTATGTTGTGGGGAGAGAAGGCAATCGTGATGGCAAAGGAATTAGGCAATGAAGAAATTCTTTGCCATGCACTCAATAATGTTGGCTCAGTACAAATGGTTATCCATTCGTCCGAACAAAAAGGTATAGCAATGCTGCAGCAGAGCCTGGAAATTGCATTAAGGAATTATTATCATGAGCATGCTGCACGGGCCTATACCAATCTGGCAAGCGGTTTAGTAAAAATGAAAAATTATGCTTTTGCCAGGAAAACGTTGGACGAGGGCATTCATTACTGTGAGGAGGGAGATTTGAACTCTTGGGGCAACTATATGTTATCTTGGAAAGCAAGACTCAATCTTGAAACCGGGGACTGGAGGGAAGCCTGCAGCATTGCAGATAATCTGTTAAAAAATGAAAACCAGCTGGCCATTATTAAAATCACTGCGCTTATTGTGGTGGCAAAGGTATTAATAAGGAAAGGAGAAAAAGATGTACTTGCTCTTTTGCTGGAAGCAAAAACAAGATCGTTTGAAACGATGGAATTGCAAAGGGTTATTCCTTCATTGGTTGCTTTATTGGAATACGAATGGCTTACCGGCAAAACAATTATTGATCAAGATGATATTGAACAGACATGTGTTCTCATGCAACAGGCGGGTATCGATTTAGAAAAGAATGAATTTGCATTCTGGATGAAAAAAGCAGGTAGGCATTTTGTTCAAGGCAAAGAAATTGCTGAAGCCTATGATACAAGCAGTACAGCAAAGGCTTTGAAAGCTGCATTCTTTTGGGAAGAATCAGGGTGTTCTTACGAGCAGGCTCTTGTTTTGTTTGAAGGGAAAGATGATGATAAAAGAAAAGCTATTGCAATGGTTCAGGACTTGGGTGCTATTGCGGTTTATGAAAAAATGAAACAAGAGATGAGGAATTTGGGGATTAAAAACATCCCCCGTGGAATAAGAAATTCAACTCGTTCAAATGCTGCTTTTTTGACTGGCAGGGAGATGGAGGTTTTGCAGCTGCTGAAGGAAGAACTGCACAACAAAGAGATTGCTGCACAATTGTATATTTCGGCAAAAACTGTCGATAATCATATTTCCAGCATCTTGTTTAAATTGGATGCAAGCTCCCGTTCCAAAGCTGTCAGCGGGGCTATTCGTGCGGGAATTTTAAAATAGGGAATTTGCTGCGTAAAATGGGGGACAACTTGTAGATACAACTGTATTTTTAAAAATACTTTTGTATCCAACTTAAAAAATTATACGATGAAAAAATTTATTATCGAAAGAGAACTGCCTGGAGCAGGCGATATGACCGCAGAAGAATTGCAGGCTATTTCGAAAACTTCTGTGTCAGTAATATCTGTTTTAGGTAAACCATACAACTGGGTTGAATCTTATGTTACCAAAGATAAAATTTATTGCATTCACGAAGCAGAAAGTGAAGATGTTATCAGGGAGCATTCAAGTTGTGCAGGTTTTCCTGCGAATAAGGTTGAAGAGGTGAAAGTAATAATCAGCCCTTCGACTGCAGGGTAAAACAAATCGGGTAATCGCTAATATTATTTACCGATTTTATGGTGCAGGATAATCGGTCTTTAAAAAAAAATTTTCCTGAAAGTAATGAAGCGCAATGCGCCTTTTTGGATAAAGATGTGGTTAAAGTTGAAAAATAAATCTATCTTAAAAGTAACAAGCTTCAATTGGAATGGAACATTTATGGTTTATCTTTTAGTTTTGTAATTCACTTATGGTCTCTTCATCCAAGAATTGCGCAACTATTGCTTAATCAGCCAGTCGATGCCAAATTATCAATACACCAAGTCAGGCACATTTGCAAGGCGCACCCGTGCTGGTTTAAGTGTTCCGATAGGGCACGTAAATCTAAAATGGCTGTAGGACTGTGTCCGGCAGAATTTAAACTGGTTTCAAATCTATTTTAAAACCAGCGAGGTCTTTTCGGTTCTGTTTAATAAATTGTCTCAGGATAATATAAGCACGATGGCGCTATATCGTTTTCGATATAACACTGCCGATGTTTGTCCGGTTATAGAAGAAGCGGTTGATAAGGCAGGGTGAAGAGTCAATAGAAAAAAACGTATTTCCGTCACGACAAAACAAAACAGCAAAAAGAAATACCTTGAGAATCAATAGTGCGATTTTCTGGAGAATTAAAACCAATGCCCCATATATTTGTGATGTGCGCCATGTTAGATGGACAAATTTTAAATTTTCAGCAGGTAATGTTTTAGCATAATTGTCTAATTTTATCCTATGCCGAGACAGACAAAATATCATGTTGGAATTGAAATAGATAGGTTGACTAACAGTATCTTAAATACTATTT
>JBBPZJ010000001.1:0-9205 GCA_038199395.1 Chitinophagales bacterium | reverse complement strand
CGGCGAGTTGCAGCAACTGGGCAATTTTGATACGAAAACGTCAAGCTGGGTGAAAACGCCATCCAATATTAGAAAACTGGGCGGCGCTATATTTTGTGACCGGCGCTACAACCATGTCTTCGTATATCACAATGGAGCAGAGTCTTACTATGCGGCGAGAGGGTTTCGTGGGTCGCTGCGGGTGTAAATTTTCGATATATTGGAATCAGATCATTTTTTGTTATATGGTTTGGAAAGCGGCGTTCTTCTGCTGCGCTCAGTATAACGAACATGACTTCAACAAACTATCTGTTTTATATCTGCTTCGTTTTGCGATATGCATCCATAGATATAATACCGGGTCCTTTTATCAAATAACAAACAAGCAGCACTAATATAAACAACGCAAGAAATAACTCAAAGGTGCTTCCTGACGTTTTTGGTGCCATATTAAAAATGATGGCAGCAAACAATACAGGCAATTGAAAAATAATTGATATACGGGTTAATAAACCTAATGCGATAAAAGCGCCACCTACGAGGTGAACAATACTGATTAAATAGGCCAGGAAATCGCTGCTGAGACTAAAACGGGTTTGTTCAATTAATTCGCCTAAATGCTGGTGATTAAAAACAAAATAAATTCCTTTTACAAACAATAATAATCCGAGCAAAGCTCTAAACAAAGTAAAGAAAACAGCGCTGTACGAATACATCCAGCGGGGGAGTGTGTGTGCCATAACAGGTATTTTTAGCGTGAGACAATTTGAACTCGCTTCATTTGGTATTTCTACCATTTAAAATAACCGGTGTTTGACAAAGGCAGCGATGCCGGTGGCAGTAATTGAAGTTTTGCTAAGCTTCTTATCTGTAGCACTTTCGTAAAATTAAAGAGCTGGCAAAGCTTGTGGTTGCCACCATAACAAAGTTAAAAGTTATTCTTTAAAAAAAAGGATTAAGCTGGAGTTGCGAACTTTTTAGCATCGTTGTGTCATCAAATTTTCATCTTATAAAATTGGAAAAAAATGAGTAGGATCAATACTAAAGGAGGTTATTCGCAAGTGAATGGACTTAACATGTATTTTGAAATATACGGCCAGGGCAGACCTCTTGTGTTAATTCATGGCGGTGGTTCAACTATACAAACTTCTTATGGCAGTATTATTCCGCTTCTTGCAAAGCAGAAGCAAATTATTGCAATGGATTTACAGGCACATGGCCGTTCCGCTGACCGCCCAACTGCCTTAAGTTTTGAACAGGATGCCGACGATGTAATGATGTTATTAAGCAATTTAAAAATCGAAAAGGCTGACTTTTTAGGCTTTAGCAATGGCGGACAGACTTTAATAGAAATTGCCCTACAACATGCTTCGAGGATTAATAAGATGATTATTGCATCTTCTTTTTATAAACGCAGTGCAGCAGTGCCTCAATTTTGGGATGGTTTTCAGTCTGCAACAATTGATATGATGCCGAAAGCATTGAAAGATGAGTTTTTAAAAGTAAAAAACGATGAGGCGGCTCTCTTAAACATGTTCAACAAAGATGTAGAAAGAATGAAAGCCTTTAAGGATTGGAGCGAAGAACAGATAAAGTCTATAACAACCCCCACATTAATTGTTAATGGAAATAATGATGTGGGAAGTGTAGAGCATGCTGTAGAAATGTTCGCACGATGCCCAACGCTCAATTGGCAATTCTTCCGGGCAACCACGGCTCATACATGGGTACTACCGAAAGTTTAGATGGTGAAAAATGGACACAGCAGTATGTTGCTGATATAATAAATGAATTCTTTGACAGATAAACTCTTTTGTTAATCAACTAACACCTGAGATTGTTTTCCGACCTATTTGTAATGTTGCAATGCGCATTCTGCATCTCAATTAAAACTAATTTTCAAACAAGAATTTAAGAGCTGAAAGGGAAGGCATGAAAAAGTAGCCTCCGCCTTTTACATTTACAAAGGTGGGTATCTGCTTTATTTGGCGGGTTACAGGTCTTTGCGGTACGGTAAAATCACTTACACCTGTGTCAGAAACCGGATCGGCATCATTGTACAGGCCGTTGAATTTTTTATTATTAAGCCACTTGCTTTGTACAAATTCGAATTGCCTGCTAATGTTTGTATTCAGGCAAATAAAATGCAGTCCTCTTTCTTCATATTCTTTGTTTGCCTGGCTAAATAACTTTTCGGGTTCCATGCTGGTGATAAAAGGCCTTCCATACGAACGTCCTCTTCGCAGTATACGGTGATGATTCGCTACTTCAAAAGCTTTTTTTGGATCCTTATCTAACCCATCTCGGGGATTTGCGCGGGCTATATGAGCGCCGCGGGGACATTTACCAAAATTTTCTTCTTTTTGAAATTCAAAGAGGAAATCGTTTTTTGTATCTAAAGAAGGGTCGTCATGATCAGGCGAGGAGGCCAGAGGTGCACCCCCAGGCCATCGGCCTACCATTTTCGATGCAAGTGCAATGCACTCGTACATGTTGGTAGAACCGTCAGGATTTCTCGAGTTTTCTTCCATAAAGTCCCAAAACTTCTTTACATCCTGCTCTAGTTGACGCATTACCAAATAAGTACCATTTTTACCAAAGTCGAATTCCTGTTCGTCCGCACCGTTACCCACCGTCGGACTTTCGGTCAACTTACCATATTCGTTCGGATAGCCGAGCACAAACTCACCCAAAGCCACTGTGTTAGTTACCTCATTATCTTCCGGTCTGGGGTTGCTCGGTGAGGCAAACTCTTTGATATAAGGTTGTGAAATACCATCACGGAAGCCGAAATGTTCTCTTCTGTCGCTAAGCTTTATGGTAATGAGCGTTTTAATTTCATAAAGGCCATTTTGATCTGAACACAGTTTTAACTCGGAACAGTAGTTTTCTACAAGGTGCTCTTCTTTGCCGTAAATAAGTAAAATCAGGTGAAGGGCTTCATTGCTTTGCCCGTCTCGCTACTGCCATGTGTCAACAGTTGACTGATTCGTTTGCTGGTTGTAATCACCTAAAAGCCTGCTCCTGCTTTTTTCGCTCACACCTTCCTCAAATTCGCGGGAGAAAGGCTTTAGGAGTAGTGGCTGTAGTCCAAGTATTTTAAAACCTTCGTAGGTAAAAGCAACATTAATCTCAAGTTCACTATTTTTCGCTGATCCGCGGCTAATGTTAGGATATATGCTCCTCAACCATTGCTTTGCTTTTTGCGAATCTACTACCCGTAACAAAACAATGTTCGAGAATGGCATATTGTCGTAGCCTCTCTTAATCAAGCCCTGAATTTCGTCTAAATCTAGATCAGACATGTATTGTGGAATTGTTTTATACGGTTATTATCAACCATTATAATAAAAAATCTGGTCTAGCCACAATTGAGCATCATGCTCGTTCATCTCTACGAGAAGGCCCGACCGTATTAAAGCGTTGTTGTTTATATTTTCAACTGAAAGGGTTTTGTAAGCACTGTACCAAACCTGGGTCGAGATTTGAAAATACCTGGCCCATTCTTTAAAGAGCTGCTCGTCGGTTGCCCCTTGCTGCACCAAATTACGGGTTCGGGGAAAATACTTTGCATTACTCCAAACTCCTGTCAGTCCTACCGCTGCCTTGTCAACAAAATCGCCTAAATAACTTTCCCAGCTTCCATCAAAATTTGAGAAAAAAAGTAATCGCTTATTATGATCTATCATCAGCCAACGGGCAAAATGGATGGAAGGTATGCCTCCAAGTTTTCCTTTGTTATACACGGTTTTGGCAAGAAAATTAATTAGCCCCAACACCAGGTTGAGCAGACGGAGACGAAAGCTTCCTGCCTTAATCTCTACTAAATGTGTAAGTTGGTTTTGTACCTGAAAATTTTCTGCATTCATTAACTCATTTGCATGCTTAGGACTGCCAGGGTCTATGCCGGTTACATCTGAAGCCTCTGACCGGTTTAGTTTCTTTTTAACCAGAAAGAATAAAATTATCAGACAAGCAAGTAGAATTAAGAGTCCAACCACGACAGGAAGCGCTATCAGGTGTGCGATTTTTACTACCAAAAAAATTACAATTATTAATGCAATCAGCAAAGTTGCAAGGCCGGCAAGGAGTGTTTTATTTTTAGAAAAGAAACCGGCAGGTTTTATTACTTTTGAATCGAGCCATCCGAATTTGCTGTCTTGCTTTATCGACGCAGCAACCATTTGTTTGATCTCGATCGCTGATAAATGTTGAACTGTTCCATCTTTGTAAGCTTGATTTAAAAAACCTGCAATTTCTTCTCTTAAAACAATTTCTCGTTTTATTTGCTCCTGCGGCATTTTTAGGTGACCACTATAAAAGGCTTTAGTGGCCACGTCGTATGTAGCCCAGTAACGTCTAAGATCACCATTGAAACCCATGCAACAAGAGTAGATTTGACACAGTCCCTCATTTGCCTCTTTTATTAGTTCGCTTATATGCAGTTGTTCATCTCCATCAAAATCAGAAGAAAAAGCAAGTTGTACCGGGAAGGTCAGGTCAGCTTGTATAATGACAAACCGCGCAAAATGAACTGATTTTATCTTGTGAAATGGTACTATCTTATTGCTTTCAATATCAGGATTTTGAACTTGCGACAGCAGTTGGGTAAGTAATTCTAATTTAGAAGGATCAACAGGACTTACAATAATTAATGGATGTTGTTCCTCTATCATGAATTAGTTTATTAAAGAAAAAGAAAAACAAGACTTTTTATACACGTGGAAAGATTTAAGGACTATGATATTGAGGTCTGTAACGATTAAATTTACAATGTGAAATTCGAAACTGCAATAGCAAGAATGAATAACCTATAAAATAAAAAGCAAAATACCGATTGGGGGTTGGCACAATATATCAGTGTGTATAGAAAAGCCGCAACAACAGGGACTAACCGAAACTGAGCCCTATTTCATAATCGGATTTTAAACTGTAGCTTTAATGAATTCCGGTAAAAGGTTCCGGTTCAAAAAAGTGAATAACGATCTGATTAAGGGTGAACACGACGCTCGTTACGTTTCTTAAACAAATCATTAACTGCTATGAAGTTTGCATCGCTCGAGCCTTTTGTTCCCTCAGGGAGTAATTTTGAAGGCTCTAAACAGTTTTTTCAGGAATTAGGTTTTAACATCAATTGGGATGCGGGTGACTACGTTGGTTTCGAAAAAGACGGCTGCAGATTTATTCTGCAGAAGTACGACAACAAAGAATTTGCTGAAAACTTAATGATCAATGTAAGAGTGAGTGAGGTGGAAGAGTTTAGAAAATCAGCAATCGAAAACCAATTACCACAGAAGTTCGGAATCAAAATCGGACAGGTTACCAGACAACCCTATGGAAAAGAAGTCAACATTATTGACATAGCAGGAGTTTGCTGGCATTTTGTTGAATAACAAAGGTTTAGTTTCTTCACTGATTCGCATTTGTGTTATTGTTTTTCCCCCGCTCTCGCATGAGTAGTTCTCATACCTGCAACTATTGGGACAACGTTGCCATTTTATTAATTTTCTTCAGATTACTTCAGTCATTTTCTCATCATCCTGTTTCGATCAACATGCTTTTTTTATTAAGAAATCTTTGAAATGAAAAGTAAAAAATACCCAGTTTGCATAATTGAGACAAGGATTGTTTAAAATTTATTTCTCCGATAAGTTCTATCCATCAACAAACAGTGGTGGAATGATTTTCTATAAAATTGTCTCAAATAAAATTATTATATATGGACTTTATTAAATCAACAGACACTTCAGGAGAAGAAGTGCAATTGTCGTATAAAGATTACGGAAAAGGTAAACCGGTTGTCCTGATACACGGCTGGCCGTTAAGTAAAGAAATGTGGGAGTACCAAATTGATGATCTTGTGAATGCAGGCTTCCGTGTTATCAAATATGACCGGCGGGGTTTTGGAAAATCATCCAAACCTTGGAGTGATTACGATTATGATACACTTACTGGCGACCTGCACTCCATTATGGAAACCCTTGATCTAAAAGACGCAACATTGGTGGGTTTTTCTATGGGCGGAGGTGAAGCAGTAAGATACGTAAGCAAATATGGGAGTGACAGGGTTTCGAAATTAGTATTGGTGAGTTCAGTTACGCCTTATCTAAAACAGACGCAAGACAACCCGGATGGCGTACCGGGTGAAGTGTTTGAAGAGATGATGACACAAATGAAAAAAGACCCGTATTGCATTTCTTGACGATTTCGGTAAACAGCTTTTTGGTGTAAATCTTATTAATCATCCGGTTAGTGCGCCATTACTCGAAAACTATCGCATGTTGGCTTCTGTAGCGGTGCCAAGAGCAATTCAACAATGTGCCCTTGCTTTTGCCTCTACCGATTTTAGAAACGACCTGCGAGACATAAAGGTTCCTACATTAATAATACACGGTGATGACGATCAGATTGCACCCATCAAATCCAGTAGCGACCGCACGGCCAAAATGATACCCGGTGCTACTTATAAAGTGTATGAAGGAGCTCCGCATGGTTTGTTCTATACTCATCGTGAAAAGCTCAACGAGGACCTTATCAACTTCTGTAAAAGTGCCTAGTTAACTCTTACTTACTTGTTAGACAGCCGTACTATTGCTACGCATTGGTTACAGAGGTACTATTAAGTGGTACTATTAGCCGTCCACTTTTCGTCTTCAAAAAGAGCATTTGAGGCATGGTTTTTATTACTTAATGGAGATAATATTTTTTAATAAATAAAAAAGACAAGATTATGATTCAAAATAAGAAATTGCCGACAGGAGGATTGTTACTCGCTGGGATTGCTGCACTCGCATATTACAAATACTCAAAGATGAGCAGCGAAGAAAAAGATAATCTGGTAGGAGAATTAAAAGCAAAGGGCCAGAAATTATACGATGAGTATATGCCTGAGCAGTATAAACAATTGTTCTCTAAAAAGACTACCAACAGTGGTACAGCAAGCGGTAACTCCCATTTTGGCGAAGGAAATGCATACAGCAGTTAGAATTCATTTGTGATAATAAAAGCCTCTGTAATGACTTTACAGAGGCTTTTTAATAAAATAATTGCTCGATATGTGAGAACTTTCAGAATAGGCCATCTTTGATGGAAAGTTCGGTAACCCGACAGTTGGCTATTATTATTGAGTGCTTTGTGGTTTAAAACTCTACTTGTCCTCTTATTTCGCCTCCGGGATGTGTTTTTGAATGTATGTTATAATACCATTTTCCTCCTAAAAGATCCGCTTCTTTTAATTTAACCTCATCAAGCTTTACAGTGCCGGAAGCAGTTCCTGATGTTCCGGGAGTAAAATCATGAATTGGATAAAGAACTCCGGCGTTCGCTCCTTTTTCGGCAGGTCCATGAAAATGCATCATCGTTACGCTATCTGTCATTCCCGTCCAGGTGGCACTGTATCTAAGTGTTTTAGTACTTTTATCGTATGATACATCGAGGGTACCTGAGCCACTGGGACTGACAGCAGGCACTTCCTGGGCTCCGGATAGCGCAATTCCTTTTTTTGTAACTGAGTCATAGTTAGTGGCAACCATCTTTTGATGGGAATAAACATTTCTAAATGAATAGAAACCTGCAATAGTTACTGTTAAAATGAGAAATCGGGCAGTTAAACCAAATATTGTTTTCATAATTAAAATTTTATTTTATACAAAGTAATACTTTAAAGTTTTTTTTCCTAAAAAATCCGTAAAATCTAACCACAAGACGAATTGAAACTGTAGCAATTATTCAGCATTTGTCCTAAAGGCCTATAAGAATTAATAACAGAAAAAATATAAAAAAAAGACCTGCTCACTAATACAATGAACAGATCTTTATTTTTACTTCAATTGACAACTTTATATTGCAATTTGCACAGAGTCCTCTTTTGAACCGGATTTTAGATTAATTGCCTGAACATATGAAATCTTTGACCCTTTTGACTCGTATATAACTTCATAATAGGCTGCTAATTTTTCACGACTATCAAATACATTATATATACAAACCTCCTTGTACAAAGGGTTAAAAGAAGACGGATAGTTTTTTACTCCTCCATTATTTACCACTCCCTGCCACACAATTTCCGTGTTGCCATTACTAAACTTACAGACAGTTAAAACAACCTTTGCCCTTGATTTTTTATAAAGTGAAGCACTATAGTCAGTACCGGCATATACTGAAAAACTTACGGTCTTAGTTTCCGGCTTTTCAAAAATTATCTGTTTTATCTTTTTGCCGTAAAGCGTTGCAGCACCGCTAATTAAAAAAACTGCCAAAATACAAAAAAACCTTTTCATAAATACACATTTTCTGTTGAATAAAGATGGCAGCATCGTTATAATCAACGTTAGAACATTGGATTTATTGTATTGCGTTAGGCAAAACTCATGCCTTTTTCTTCAATACGAAGTTTGGTTGGAAGTCGAACAACATTCCTGCTAAGAATGGAACTAATTTGCGAAAGTGGCAGAATTGAATAGTTTTTTCTGCCAATTCGTGAACATTCATTCTTAAAGTCAAGCCGTTTAATAATTTGCTGTATTTAAATTGTTCTGTAGGAACGCTATGAGTAGCGTAGAAGATTCAACGAGATTGTAATTGTAGTGTTATACCCACCAAATAATATCCTCCATAAAAACCAAATGGGGACGCCTCAAGGCTATAAATAAATGTTCCTTCCTGAGAGTTCCTGGGATCTTGAAGGCGATCGGGATACACATCAAAAATGTTATTAACGCCTGCTGTAAGGGTCAGCCAGGATTTTGGCGTGTAGCTGAGGCTCAGATCTGTTAGTATTTTAGGAGAGAAGTTTTCATCGGGATTAAGGGCATTATTACTAAATCGAACACCGGTTTCACCAAAACGGGTATTTCGAACGACTACTCCAAATTTATTTGTTTTATAATTTAACGAGAATACGATCTTACTGTCAGGTTGTCCATGTTCGAGTTTACCTCTTTCTTCCCTGCTAAAAAGGATAATGCTGTTTATTGAATCTGCGTCGAGCTTACCGGCTGCTTTAATATCGCCGAATAACTTGTTTTGGGTAAAATTCCCACCCAGCATCGCCATCAATACTCCCCTATTAATTTTCCAGCTTCCGTTAAGCACTATATCCACTCCTTTGGTTGTAGTGTTAATAGAATTTGCATAAAACTGCACCCGGGTTATATCCTTAAAAGGACGAAGTATGTCTCTTATTTGTCTGTTGGTGGTATCAAAAAATCCGCTTGCGACTATCCTG